>CAIKNA010000166.1 GCA_903828645.1 uncultured Bacteroidales bacterium | reverse complement strand
TTTCACCCAGCCGCTGCGCGAATGGATGCAGTCTCAATACGGGAATGCCGGGTATGGCATGATGTTTCCCTACCGCCTCGCCAAATCGAACGGTCCGAACGGGTACATCACACATTGCGACACACCGTGGATCTCCGGGAGAAATGCCACCGTCAAAAAGCCGCTTCCGACAGGAATCGCCGGGTTTACGCTTTGGTCGGAAAGCCCCTCTGCCTCCTTTACCGTGGAATTTACCTCAAGTTTCATTGCCCCGGCGGATACCACCGCACGGCTAGTCATCTTCCATGCAAACAGGGACAGCTGTTTTTTCTTTTCAGTCAGCAATGAGCTGAGCGGCCGCCTCTACCCGGTTGCGGATTCATCCTGGAGCTACAAAACGACCTTTCTCATCGACGACCACCCACAAAAGATCCGGATCCGGGCGATGCAGACCAGGATGTCGCAAACCTCGGCTACCTTTTATGGCATGAGCCTCGAATCGGCCAGGCCAGGTGTGATCGTGCATACCATCGGGGTAAACGGAGCGATGTATTCCAGCTATTTTGAATCGGAACACTTTGCCGGGCAGCTGGCCATGCTTCACCCCGACCTGCTCATCATCTCCCTTGGCACCAACGAGGCGTTTGGTGTAAAAGCTTACTCTTCCGACACTTTCAGGGGCGACATCGACCAGCTTATCCGGCAGATCCGGCAAACAGGAACCAAAGCCGCCATAATTCTTACCACACCTCCGGGGATCTACAAATCCTCCCGAAAAAAGCGGCACACCAGTTACAAACCCAATCCGGTGGCAGAAACGGTGAGCAATGTCCTGAAAGAATATGCACACTCCAACGGCATGGGAATTTGGGACTGGTACACCATCATGGGAGGAAAGGAAGGGATGTCGAAGTGGAAAGCCAAGGGACTGACCGACCGCCGGTACATCCATTTTTCCTATAAAGGGTATGGAATAGAGGGAGAGTTGCTCCGCGAGGCCATCCGTGAAAGCTACCGGGAATATCAAACCACCGTCAAAAGGTAACTGCCATCGGAGGAACCAGCCATGATAAATTTTCCTGATACGCTCTCCGGTTTTTATGAATGGATGATCAATTCGGTCTTCTATGTTCCGGGCAGTCCGTTTTTCTTTACCGCACCATTTTTCATCATTTTTTTCGGGTTGTTTTTCCTGGTGAGTATTCCGCTGGGACGCGCCCCGCACAGCCGTGCGATGGTCATCCTCTTGTTTTCCCTCTGGTTTTATTACAAATGTTCCGGGATATTCGTGGTGGTCATCCTGACTGCCGGAACGCTCAATTACCTGGCCGGACTGGCCATTGGTGCAACGGTCAGCGAGCGCCGGCGGACGCTGCTTCTCACGGCCGGGATCCTGGTAAACCTGTCGGTGCTGGCTCTCTTCAAGTACACCCCCTGGTTCCGGCAGGCGGCAGCCCTTTTTGCAACCGGGAACCTGAACCTTTCCGCGCTGATATTCCCGGCCGGGCTTTCATTTTACACCTTTGCGAACCTGAGCTACCTCATTGATGTCAGGAAAAGGGTGGTCGCCCCTGAGCGCTCTTTTTCATGCTACATGACCTACATCACCTTTTTCCCTGTCGTACAGATGGGTCCGATCGAACGTGCAAAGGATTTCCTTCCGCAGTTGTCAAAACCTTTCCGGCTGTCGCAGGAGGATGTCTCAGAAGGGTTTTACCTGATCCTGTCGGGGGCTTTTAAAAAAATGGTGATGGGCGATTACATCAATCTCCATCTTGTTTCGCAGGTTTTCAGCACGCCTGAGCGGTACACGGGGATGGAGAACCTTGCTGCCATGCTGGGGTATTCACTGGTGATCTATTGCGATTTCAGCGGGTATACCGACATGGCCCGCGGAATCGCCCGCTGGATGGGGTTCGACATCCAGCTCAATTTCAATTTCCCTTACCGGTCGGAGAGCATTGGCGAGTTCTGGCGCCGGTGGCACATCTCCCTCTCTAACTGGCTGAGGGATTACATCTTCTTGCCCCTGGCCTTCCGCCTGTCGCGGATGATGAAACAGGAACACCTATTTTCACAATTGTACCTGCGCACCGACCTCGTGATTTTCTCAATTTCCGCACTGGTCACTTTTACCACCTGCGGGTTGTGGCATGGCATCGGGTTGAATTTCCTGGTATGGGGAGTGATGCACGGGGTGGCTCTTGGAGTTCAGCGGATATGGAGTTACACCACCCGCGGGATGAAAAGAGGAAGAGGCAATATATTTAAACGGATCAACCGGTTCACCGGCATCGTCCTCACCTTCTCTTTTGTCACCACAGCCTGGGTCTTTTTCCGCATGCCCACACCCGGCGAAAGTTTCACGGTATTTTCACAGATCACCGGCAATTTTTACCTGCAGGGTTTTCCGGCATTCATTTCGGCTTATTGTCCAGTCCTGCTGATGATCCTTGCAGGATACGCCCTGCATTTCATCCCCGGAAGCGTTTACACCCAACTCCGTGCAAGACTTGTTCCCGTCGCCTGGCCCTGGAAAGCCCTTATCGCCATTGGCATGATATCGCTCATCGTTTACTTCAGAGGCCTGGGCTCCCCAATGCCCATCTACATCCAGTTTTAATTTTGCATTTTGCTATTTGCTATTTGCACTTTGCATTTTGCATTTTGAATTTTGTTGTTCACGGTTTATAAACCACCCCGAAATTCTTCTTCCCGTCAAGTTCTATGCGGAAAGGCTTTTCGAAGCGCACATGGCGGATGTATTCATCCTCGAAGAAGGCTGGCTGGTTGTTGAGGAATTCAATATCGTAAAACCCGTCGTTGATGAAGGGGTTGATCGTAAAATAGCCCACGCGGAACGAGGTGAGGTTCTGGAAGAAGTGGGTTCCCTGGCTGGGATCGATGCGGTAATGGTCGAGGCCTGATTCCACGATGACGCGGGCGGCGCTGATCTGCGGCCATTTTACAGGGATCCCCCGCGAAGGGTCGTTTGAGCCCCACCTGCCCGGTCCCACCAGCACATAGTTTTTCTTTTCCACCAGAAATCTTTCATTGAGTTTGTCAAGCCTGCCGGCAATCTCCTCGCTTTTCAGTGAATCGAACATCTCGGGCCTGACATAAACAAAATCATGAATCCCCTTGATGATCCCGTTGCCAAGTGCCGTTTCGGAAATCAGCAGGGTCTCCTCCCTGCGTACCTCCCCCGGTTTGAGGTTGATGCTTTCATCGCGTCCTGCAATGGGGCGGATCTGAAGGAGACTGAATACTTTTGGTTGTCCTTTCGGCATGTCGAGATTCACGGCAAATTCGATCTCGACCGGTTTGTTCATCTCCCTCTGACCGATCTCGAGCACTTGCTGTAAAATAGCTGCCAGCGGGAAGGTTCCATGGTTGAGTTGCGGGGAGAAAGTGACGATCCGTTTGCCGTCCGACAGGATCCCATCCTTGACCTGGTTGCTATCATAATCGTACGTAGAGGCCACCATTTTCAGGGCATGGTCATCTTCGGCATCCCTGATACGCAATTTCATCAGGTTCACGGTGTCATCGGTATCGGGTGAAAAACTTTCCGGCCGCAGGTCCAGTGCGAAAAAGAACTTCTGGGTGTCGCTCAGGGCCATTTCAGGGGAGGAAAGTTGCAGGATTTTTTTCGGGTATTTCGGTGAAAACCTGATCCCGTTTCCGCCATCCACGATGTATTTCCCCAGGCCAAAGGCAATATTCGCAATGCCATCCGAGGGTTTTTCAGGGGCCAGCGGGTAAAAATTGATGGAGCGCGCCACCCCGGAGATCACCGGGTAAAACCGGTCGCCGTACTGACGGCCCGTCACCTCCTGCAAAACGATGCCCATCTTTTCCTCGTCGATCATGTTGAGCGTGGCAGCCATGTATGATTTGCTGTCCTTGAAATAGGCAGAGGCATACACACTTTTGATGGCCTCGCTCAGCTTGTCGATCATCAGCCGTTCGTTGTTCTTGATGTTGGGGATCATGTAGGTTGAATAAATCCCGGCAAACGGCTGATAATGTGAATCTTCAAGCAGGCTCGACGACCGGATGGCTATCGGGTTGTTGATGCAGGAGATGAACCTGTAAAGGTCTTCATGGATCCGGAAAGGCAGCCTCGACTTGACAAACCGGGTGAGGATTTCCTTATCGCTGCGGTCGGAAAGGGCGATTTCATAAAGATTGTTCTCCTCCATGAATTCATCGAAGATATCGGTGCCCAGCACTACCGTGCGCGGGATGGTAATCAGTACATCCTCGTACTGGTCGGTGAGGCGGTTCCGTTTGATCAGGGAGTCGAGAAAGGCCAGTCCGCGGGCTTTTCCGCCGATGGAACCTTCGCCGATGCGGGCAAATTGAAGGTATTCATCATACCTTTCCCTGTCGAAATCGGCAATGACCCCCTTCGCTTTGTTGATGCGGAAAGCCGTGATGGCATCGAAAAGGTATCTTTTGGCTTCATCCATGTCATCTGCGAATGCGGTGACCGACACCTCCCTGAACATCTCCGCAATAGGGAACAGGGCGCGTGCATTGAGCCATTTGGAAAAATGGTTGCGCTGCATGTGGTAAAGCAGCGAATCGTCGGGAATCTCGAAAATCTTATCCTGGAGCGACTTCAGGTCGACCGCCCGTGTGATCTCCCTGCCATTCTTTGGATCGATGAAGATGAAATCGCCAAACGAAAAATATTCCGTGATGTAATTTCTCAATTCAATGGAAAGGGTTTTTGAATTTTTGTTCAGGAACCCTACCTTCATTTCCTGTGCAAGCGATTCGTATTCAACGTCGGTGGATTGGAACAGGATGGGCATGTATACATCCCCGGCCCGGACCTTTTCCACAAACTTAATTCCGGCAGTTTTATCTGTCTCCCCGGCCCGCATGAATGAAATATCGGTGATGATGCCGAGCAGGTTGCCTTTGTATTTTTCCCACATGTTAACAGCCTCTTCGTAGTTGGTGGCCAGCAGGATTTTGGTCCGCCCGCGCATCCTGAGCATCTTGTTGTGTTCGTTCAACCCTTCGGCCATGAAAGTTTTGGATTGCTTCAGCAGGATCTTATAGATATTCGGAAGATAGGAGGAGTAGAACCGTATCGAATCTTCAACCAGCAAAATGGCCTGGACACCCTGGAGGACATCCTGGTCTATGTTCATCTTATCTTCAATGAGTTTGATGATGGCCAGCAGGATGCCGGCATTTCCCAGCCAGCAAAAAACATAGTCGATGGCGCTCATATCCTTTTCAGCCAGTTTCAGGTTTACCTCCCTGGAAAAAGGGGTCAGCACTACAATCGGAATCCTCGGATACTGCTTTTTGATGCGCATGGCAATGTCGAAGGTGTCAGTCTTCTCAATGTTCAGCATGGAGATGACCAGCTCGATGCGCTTGTCTTCGAGCACCTCGAATGCCTCCTCTTCAGAGGTTACCTTGATGAATTGCGGCGGGTAACGGAGGTTCAGCGACACATACTCCATGAAGATGGTTTCATCGATACGGCCATCTTCTTCCAGCATGAACGAGTCGTAGGTACTTGATATCAGCAGGATCTGGTAGATCCTGCGCTTCATCAGCAGGTTGAAAGAGGTGTCGATAAAGTAGTACTTCTTCGGATCGAGGGCATTTTGCGAATGGGACATGGGAAAAGCTTTATACAGCCCAAAAATAATTATCTTTTCCGGGAATGGAATGATTTATTTTCAGACCGCGTAAGCTTTATTGAACGACTAATTTCATAACGGCTTTCCCTGATCGGGTCCTTACCGACAAAAAGTACAAACCCGGCGAGAGATGCTGAATATTGAGGATAAGGTCTTTTTCATCAGCCATGGGAGCGGGTATACAGGATGCCACTTTTTTCCCGGAGATGGAGAATATATTTACTTCCTCAATGCGCGGAGATCCGGCTTTATATTTGACCGTAACAAATTTGTTTGCTGGATTCGGTCCGACCGAAAAATTGTCGCTGTTGCCAGGGTCGATGCCCGTCATGAAGTAGTAGATGACATTGGATGTGTCGGAGGAACATCCATTTACCGTTACAATATCGAAATAGTGCGCGGATTTTATGGGCAGATAAACCGAACCTGTTGCACCGGGGATCATGACTCCATCTTTGTACCATTGGTTTCCACAGCATCCGGAGGAGAATATCTGGGTACCGTTGACCGAAAGCACTGGTGCCGGGGGAACGGGAAATCTGGCAACTAAAGCCGAACCTGCAGTGGTTCCGGTACATTGGGCGTCTGACATGATCAGGATGGTGTAAATTCCTGGCGCCGTGGCAACAATTGAAAACGGGGTAGTATTCTGGGCCGTGACGAACCAGGTGCTGAGGCCATTGGAATAATAAAACGACCAGGGAGGAGTCCCGGTAAGATCAACCGTCAGAATAGTTGAATTGCCCTCCCCGCAGAGGGTGTCACCCCCGTGAATGGTGGCTTTCGGCAACTGGAACACTGTCAGTGGCGTTGAGCCCTGAACACTATTGAAGCCATCAGACAAGGAGAGATGATATGATTTGGAAGAATCGGGAGTGACCACCGGGTTCGGCTGGTTTGATGTCCAGGGGGGCGTGCCCGGCGGGATGCAGCTCCAGGTATAGGAATAGTTCCCTGAACCACCTCCGGCATTTGCGAAAAGTTGCGCGGATGTCCCCCTGCAGATGGTATTTGGAATGGATACCGGGCTCGCATTGAGCGGTCCGCCTGAAATTGTAACAATCACCTCGTCGGAATTTTTACACAGCGAGGCCTGGTTGGTGACCACAAGCGTAAACACAGTTGAAACAGTAAGGTTCGTAGTTTGCGGGTTCTGGAGGTTCGGATTTACCAGCAGCGTTTCGGGAGACCAGTGGTAGTTGAAGGATCCGCTGCCACCTGAAGCAGCGTGGAGGGTGGTACTTGTGCCATAGGGTATCGTCACATCAGAGCCTGCATTTGCAACAGGCAACGGGTTAATACTGATTGCAAGAATGGCAATGGGCCCGCTCCCGCATATGTTCAGCCCGTTTACCGTGATATTTCCGGAGAGTGCTGCAGGTGAAAAATCTACTGAGATGGCGTTGGTATTGTTGCCGCTCATGATCGTCGCCCCCGTTGGTACAGTCCAGTGATAACCTGTGGCATTCGCAACGGGTGCGATGCTGTAAGCCACACCAGTCTGCCCCTGGCACAGGGAGGTATTTCCCAGGATCGGCCCTGGGTTCCCGATATTCCCGCAAACCGTTCCATTGATATAATAGCTGCTTTGCGGCACATCGTTGAGTACATTGTAGTTGCCGTCGGCATACTCACAGGATGCGCCATTATCATAAAACTGAAGGGGAATAATCCCATTGAGATAATTGAAGGTCACTGTCATGATCACCTCCCCGTTTGGCAGTGAAAGCCCGGTACCAAACCACCCCATGGTAATCCGGTGGTTCCCGTTGCCCAAATCGTGATCTCCGATGGCAAAACCATCAAGCGCCGCGTTTGGCGTTCCCTGAACAAAAATCAATCCGGCACCGGCATATTCAAAACTCAGGGAGATAGCCCCGATGTTGTTGAACCCGGTAACCGTAACAGGTACATCGACCTGCCCCGGAATGGCATTGGCAATGGTTGCAATGGTTGTGACAGGGGCGTTTTGCGCTTCTGAAGCAGGTGAATAAACAAGGAGAATCGTACAAAATAAGAGAAAGAACAGCCGGATTATCGTCAACTTCATGGATTGCATCTTAGGGAATGATCAAATTACCTGTGATCGTCAATTGGCTGGTCGTACCACTCAGGGTGAGGCTGCCGCAATGGATTCCCAGAATCAAATCCCCGTCAAACACCGGCCAGTTGGGAGCGGAAGGGGGAATCGTCACATCAGTAGTACTGCCAGGTGCAAGGAAATTATCCCAATTCGACAGGATATTCCACTCCGAAGAGGTATTTCCCGACCACAAACCTGAAATTCCAGCCCGGATGTACCCTGTTTTTATAGTAGTATCACTGAAACAGCTGCTGGCCGCAACAAGTGTTATCGAGTAAAGTCCACCATCCGTGAATTTGACCTGCGGGTTCCGGGAACCGGCGTTTGTTCCATTCAGGAAAACCACCTCCGGCCTGTCGAAGCTCCAGTTCCATGATGATGCACCACCGGTGCTGAGGTCAGAGAGCGTGACTGTATCCGTTTTAAGCGGGGTCAGTTTATCCGCGATAAAATCGGCAAACACTTCGGGATAGACCGTCATGGAGACCTGGCCGGATGTCGCGGGATTGCCTGTAGCACAGGGTGCGTTTGACGTAACGACACACACGATGGCATCATTGTTGGCAGGGACATAGACAAAGGTGGAACTGTTTGTTCCGGCCGTGATGCCGTTGACTTTCCATTGATAGAACGGGGAAGTGCCACCATTGTGGATGGCCGCGGTGTAAGTTACCGGGATTCCTGCACAATCAGGGTTTGCTGAGGCTGTTACCGAAATGCTGACAGGGAATGAAGCAACTGTCAGGACTACCTGGTTGGAGGTGGCGGGACTGCCGCCAACAACCGGCAAACTTGAGGTAAGCACACAGGTAACCGCATCGTTGTTCAGAGGAATATAGGAAAAGGTTGAACTGTTTGATCCGGCATTGGTTCCGTTTACTTTCCATTGATAGACAGGTGTGGTACCTCCATTGACCGCCACCGCCGTAAAGGTTACCGTAGTACCTCCGCAAACCTGGCTGGCTGAAGGGGAAATCGAAACACTGGCTATTGGTGGAGCCGCCATTCCGTCGTGATAATAATCATTTTTGGGCAAGTCTATCAGGGCTGCTGCCGATGCATCAGCATATTCGCAGGAAGGACCGTTATCAAACCAGTTGAGGGTTGTGCCGCTGCTATTTGCAGCGATATAGTTAAAGTTCAGTGTACATAACGCGGACCCATCGGACAAGGTAACAGCATTGCCATACCATTGGATAACGATGAGTTTTTTGCTCCCGGTTCCGGCGATATTTCCTACCTGGAATGCAGAATTGAAAGCGGGGTTCTTAACGAAACCCTGGTAAGTCATGATGGCAGGGTCGTACTCGAGATTTAGCGTAAGTGCAGCTATACCCGTGAATCCATTTACCGTGATGGGTACCGGCAAAGTCCCTAATGCTGTAACATTAAGCACAGGGGCATAAGTGGCTGGAGCACCACGATTGGAAATGCCTCCGTTTTTGTAAAACTGGTACTGGGGACTGTCGTTCATTGTGGTTAGTGTACCCCCGACATAACTTTTATACTGGCAAACTGATCCATAGGTATAAGCCCAACTGAGCATGCCGGTACCTTTCACATAGGTAAAGATCAGGGTGGCAAGCGATGCTCCGCTGGTGAGACTGACATTTGATGCACCTGTCCACGAGAAAATCAGTTTCCCCTGTGTATTTGTGACAGGCGGAACATAAGAGACATTCATCCCCGGCAGTGACGGATTGGTTGCAGATGAAACGACTCGTACCAGGGTGGTGTCGAAAGTCATGGTAAGAACAAACTGCCCGACATTTGTAAACCCGGTAACGGTCACCGGGATGGCAACCGAGGGTGTGCCAGGGATGGCATTGGTAATATTGGCGGCCGCAGTCACCGGGGCATCAGCAGCAATCAGCGCTGTTGAAGAAAATAAAATCAAACAAACCAGAAATAACGAAATCTTTTTCAAGTGTATGGTTTAATTGCATGCAATGATGTCACATAAAAAAAGGGGAGTACTTGCGCACCCCCCTTTACCTTTTCCCTAATTACTTGCTGACTACAAGTTTGATAATACCTGTTGCCACATTGGCATTGTTACTCAGCCTGATGGCAGCTGTATAAACGCCCTGTGGCAGACCGGCAGAAGTAAGTTTTAATGAATGGTCACCGGCTGTTTGAATTTCATTTACCAGTGTTTCTACAGTTTCACCCATCGAGTTGCGAATTTCAATTGTTACCTTTCCGCTGAATGGCAGCGAATAGGCAATCGTTGTATTGCTGGAGAACGGATTGGGATAGTTGTGCATGCTGATCCCATTGGTGCCTGATTGTTCTCCAATTCCATTGGTTGATGCTTCAACTACATCAATGCTCAAAATTGCATCACCGATTACATCGTAATGGTTGTTGGCAAGTTCATTCAAAGGATCAGCAGTAAGCGCAAGCCTGATTGATGCGTCTTTTTTAAATGTTTCCCGGGTCGCAAGCCGCAGGGTGATGAGGTTGTCATACGCAGCAAGATCAGCAGCTACCGTTGAGTTCCATCCTATACGCAACTGGTTGTCTATTACGGCCCAGTCGAGTTGTCCGCTTGTGCTGTTTATCAGGACATCCTTCACATCCACCAAGTCGGCAGGGAAATTCAGAATTAATGAAACAGCACCCACGCTGGAGGCATGAACAATGCGAATTGGCAGGTCAAACTCCTGGTTGCTGTTTACCTGCATGGATCTGCCATAGATCAGGCTCAGGGTTTTGCTTGATGTTTTCTTCATAGCCGGATTGTAACTGCGGTTGAAGTCGCCCGTGCACAAACCATACATGTTGGCTGTTACATCAGCTCCAATCGGTACGTTCACGGTTGGGTAAGATTCGGTCGCAGGGTTACCGGCAATGAACTGGTTTGTTTTCCAGAATGTCCATGGACGGTCAAACGCTTTTCCATTGACAAAATTCTGCTGAATCCTCAGGGCATCGGTTGAGTTCAAAGACCAATCCGGGTTAACAAACGGCGGGCCCAATAAACCAACATCTCCGGCATAGAACCTAACCTTTTCAATGACATAGGAGGCAGCCGGCCATGAATTAACCTGTGCGGCATCGGTTGTGTTTACGCTGCCATCGGTTGCATGCGTGGAAGTAGCCACGATATCGTAGGTATCATCGGGGCAAAGATTTGAAAATTCATAATATCCGGAACCGTTGGTAACGCATGTTCCCAGCAGGGTTGAATGCCCGATATCACTTGATTTGTAAATTTTCACAGTGATGTCGGCGCCGGTCAACACTGTATTCGCTGCATTATAATAAGTAAACACGCCGCTGATCTTGTGACGCAGGTTAAGAGTCGCCCCACCACTTATATAATACGAAGATGTCCGGATATCATTAAACGGGAGATAGGAAGGAGCAACACCTGCATATTCGCAGTCGGTTCCCTGGGCGTTTTCATTAAAAAACACGGCCGCAGTGCTATTCAATCCCTGGTTGGGGATGATGGTGAACCTGATGGTAAATAAAATCGTGCCGTCCGATAATGTTATTCCGGTGGCCGGAACAGGGCCTGAGCCCCACACTTTAAGTATTCCTGCAGGATCTGTCGTCCATGTAAAAGCTGGTCCCCAGGAACTAAACGCTGCATCTTTGTAAACAATGATTGGATTGACCATCTGAGCCGGTGTGAAACCAAAGGTCAGCATAAACTTGCCAACATTTTTGAAATTGGTTGCGGTGACAGGGATATCCACAGTAGTCATGCCTGCACAAATTTTTACAGCTCCTATTGTGGTGATGGGGCCATTGGTAAAGGGCGCATAATAAACAGAATCTTTCCCGGCTCCGACAATTGGACCGCCTGTGCCAAATGGATTGGATGCAATGGTGGGCCCCGAAGGGTCGCCCCAGTTGTTGCCGATCGCATACAGACCAACAAGCGGTGTATTGCTTATGGCTGCAGCAGGCAAGGTGGCCTGAAAGATATTGCCGCCATTGTCAGCTTTTGTTCCGGCATCTACCAAACCTCCTGTAACAGTAAGAAGGGCTGTGCCACCGTTTTCGAGAATGCAGTTGCGTAATTTCAGGCTGCCCCCGTTCACCACAATGTCGGGGGTGCTGATTGAATTTGTGAATTCAATGCCGTTCTGTACGATTAAATTGCCTGCAGTTACTGTCAAAACGCCATCAAGAATTGATTGGCTGAGAATCCCTGTGCCAATGATATAAACAGTTTTTCCAGGATAGTTAAAATTAGTGGTCCCGCTCACGGTACCGGGAGCAATATAAAGAGTTTGGCCACTGGTTGCTGAAGCCAGCGCAACAGTAAGCTGGGCAGAAGTATACTGGGCACCTGTATTGGTATTCCTGATAGCCATGCCAGCACTCAGTGTCGGGGCGGCAACGGTCATTCCAGCATCACACCACCAGGGGATAAAGTTAACATTGTTGCTAACGCCATTACACGTTCCTGAAGGATTCAGGGTAGCATGCAGTGGGCCGGAACAATTGCCCCAATAGTTGTTTGTGGCATCAACAGGTGTGCTGAGGGAGGATGCTTCGATCCCTTTACCTGTATTACCTGAAATCGAATTATTATGCACGATCACCGTTAGCGGGTAAGTCGAGGTGGCAAGTTTCACTGCTTCAATGCCTCTGACAAATCCGCTGATGCTGTTATTAGCCTGGATCTTCACATACGATTCGTACTTGTCGAGTGTGCTGAAAAGGTACTGGTTGGCGATATAGATGCCGGTTCCGTCAGCGGTATCCAGACGTGCACTGGCAACACTGCTCAGGATGTTGCCTTCAAGGATCATCGGACTTGCACTCGTTCCGGCTCCGATCAATACGATACCGATGCCGTAGCCAGTCACGCTCACGTGGTTTAACCTGGCGGTAAAACCATTTGAATAGGACCATCCCAGGATCATTCCCACAGATTGGGTACCCACTGAATAGGACACCCCGGAGGTAAGAGATATTGTATTATTTGATATAATGGACGCGGCATTGGCACGCCGTGTATAGATGCCGACCGTTCCAACAAGACCAACGAATCCATTATCGTTGATGGTGTTGTTTTCAATCTCGACCGTTCTGAAGGTCGGATCAACGGCATCAAATTCGATCGCCCTGGGCTGGCTGCTGGGATAACCGAAGCAACCTGCAAAGTTCCCGATTTCGCTCAGGTTGTTGCCATTCATTTTAAAAAGGCCGGTTGGTGTTGTGGCATCAGGGTTCTGTACGATTCCCTGGAAGCAATGCTTAACAGTGTTGTTTAAAACAAGGCTGTGCCCCGCAAGGTACATTCCCTGGTTAAAGGCAACGTATTCAACATTTGAGTTTTCGATAACCGTTCCCGATACGTTCCTTGGGAAGACAGAAATCCCTCTGCGCCATGCATATTTGACAGATACATTGTCGACATGGAGATTGTTCCATACGCCACCCGAAGGCTGGCTAAGGTCCAGGGTGACGATGCCTGCACGGAAATTGTTCTTTCCGACGGTGAGGGCAGGATTTCCCCAACCGTTGATGGTCAGGTTCCTGATGGTGACTGCCTGCGCAGCGATGATAAATCCGTTCTGGGCATTGTTTGCAAATGCATTATCAACGTTTCCATCTTCGGCAGCCGGTGCGAGTATGACAAGATCCCTTGTTGCGGCAATTCCCTGGATGGTAATGCTTTTATTAACCAAAATATTTGATTCTATGTATTTTCCGGCAGCTACGTTGATCACATCACCAGGGTTGGAAGCGGTAACGGCTGCCTGAATTGTCGCGAAATTATAGGTTGGAGGGCCACCCGGGCCAACTGTGATAGTTGCCGCCCATAAGCCTGTCACTGCAAAAAACAGCACGACAAGAAAAAGTAATTGCTTTTTCATAAATAGTTGTATTTTAGGTTAATGCTCAGTAATCCGCCGAATAATAGACACCTCAATAACTGTTTTTTGATGCCATTGATTGCTACAAAGATATAGTAAGCTTTATGATAAACCAAATTTTATTCCCCTATTTTTTTTTAAATTTGGCAATAATCGTTGAGTTTGACCACAACCAATTTTTTTATCTGATTTTTTAATGTTCGTTTACCACGTTCCGGTATACAGGTTATATGCCTGATACAACGCATTGAATCTGATAAATTTACCCGACCTGGAACGTTGCCATTACCGATGAAAAAAAGTCAATTATTCCCCTCCTGTAAGACAAGTCAGACAGAATTGTTTTTTTTAATTCATTTTATTTTTTTTGTCGATATAACATTTTTATATCACCAGTTCAAACCCAGCATTCAGAAATGAAAAAAATTAATTCTACTTTGACAGATTAAATAAAAGGCTTGATAATACTGGTGTTTCAAAAAAAAAGTTGTATCTTTATGTCATCGAAAAACAAGCTCATCGTTCCCAACAATGTTTAATTCATCGTAAAAAAAACAACCAATATGGAAAAACACTGACCTCTGCCTTAGAGAGGTTGAGTGTTCATCTTGCTGAATATCAGCATATATTTCGAAACAGAACAAAAAAATTCTTTGACAAAGCCGAAAAGTATGCTCAAGGAATAGTTCAAAGCCAAATGCGAAACATCGAACGAATTAGTGAAGAAAGTGGAACTGATTACTATCAGATGCAGCATTTTATTTCCGAATCCAAATGGGATGCAAGGGAAGTAGTGAATCAGGTCGCTTTGGAAGTAAGTACTGTCCTGCCCAAGAGAAAATTAACAGGCTTAATAATTGATGAAAGTGGATGGGTCAAGAAGGGAGATAAGAGCGTTGGAGTTGGCTGGCAGTACTGTGGCAACGTAGGCAAGATCAGCAATAGCCAGGTTGCTGTTTTCGCTTGTTTAAGCAATGGCGATTTTGCCTCCATGATCGACTCCCGCCTGTATTTACCCAAAGACTGGTGCGATGATCCAGAGCGGTGCTACGAAGCAGAACGAAAAGGAACAAAAGGTCCAATGCCTAAACGTCTCAAAGCAACCACCGATGGAATAAGTGTTTGTAATTATCTGAAAACGCTTGATCGCCAACAGTGGCAAAAACTTTCTGTGCGAAATACAACCAAAGGAGTTCTTACTGGTGAATATCATTTTGCAAGGGTTTATATTTGGGACAAGGCAACGGATCAGACGGAGCAACGACTGTTGGTAATTCGTAAAACAAAACCGGGTAAAGCCACTGTGGAAATAAAGTATTCCTTTACCAATGCCAACCTTGAGCAATACACTCCCGAGGCGTTAGCATATATGCAAGCTGAGAGATTTTTTATAGAACATTGCATCAAGGAGGCAAAGGACATTCTGGGTTTGGATCAGTTTCAAACACGGAAGTGGCTTGCATGGCATCACCAGGTCGCCCTTAATTTTTTGGTATCGTCTTTTATATTGAAAGAAAAGCTTCGATGCTTTGAGGATTTGCCACTGCTTTCAGCCAGAGATATATAAGACTGGATCACTTTTCAGTTGTATAAAGAGTTATCAGACGATCAAATGATAGCAAAAATGTATGATCGCCACCTTAAAAGGCAAATGGATATAAACTATTCATATGCAAAATTGTGAATCTGTCAAAGAAGAACTAATTTAGATTTTTCTTTTTAACCCTTTTGATGTTTTTGCAGATGCAATTAAATCCACAACCAATTGCATATTTGCTAAGGGCCTTGCACGCCAATTCATTATGATTTGTGAAAATAATCTATGCTCTATTTTGTTCCATTTTCTTGTAATTAGAGGAAAATGACTTACTGTTATTTCTATGCCATTTTCATCTGCCAAAACTTGTAGTTCAATTTTATTATCTTATACTCCCTCATGTCACGAAATCAACATTTTCCAGACAAAGCCGTTTAGACAAAACCATCGCATAAGGCGTTGGATTTAAAGCTTATAGATTAAAATAGAACACTGATGTTGCGGATGTACAGTGATAAAAAAACTGTGTGCTATTGGTCGATAAATATTCCATATTATTTGGTTTTGATGATCTTTTTATAACCAAACCACTTGTCAGCAGTAATCCGGATAACATAGATACCAGGTTCCCAGCCGGTAAGGGTCATTCCTAGTTTCCTGCCGACAACGATTTCCTTTTCCAGGATCAAAGATCCTGTTAAATCGTAGCATCGAATGGCGACCGGGGTTTCACCAGGGTCAGATAAAAGCTCAACAGTAAATGAACCTTCGGTAGGATTCGGATAAACCCTGAATCCATTTTCCCTGATCATCTTCTGGTCATCCCGTGCCGCTAATTCGGATATTTCCGGAGTCGCCGAAGTTGATTTGTATGCCTGGCACCACGGCCCCTGAGGCGCGATGTACCCGTGCAAATATCCTCCGTGCTGGACGGTAGTGCCGGGCAAATAGAGGATCTTCTCTCCGGCGATCATCTCGGTGTTGCCGCCGGCTTGCAGCATGAAGGAGGTAGCGTTGCCGGCCACGGTGATGACATCCAGGGCGCTGTAACAGGCGGAATTACCGTTATGGACGGTCCCGTTTACGCCGACGCTATCGATCATTACCATCACGAAACATGTATCTCGGCGATTGCCATTGTGAGTGTGAACAATCACCCGGGCATTGCCTTCCGATTGCGCCAGCATAGTATTACCGGCGATTCCGACGATCGTTGTATCAGAGGCTGCGGCACTCCATGTTTTATCGTCGGCCCAGGCTGGCAATACCGAAACGAAATATGGCAACGAATCTCCCGGTGCCATGTTGGCATGATCCGGTGTGATGGTGATCTGCGAAGGCCGCACCCACTGGTATGCTCCGATGCTGACAGTGTCGCTGCGGTTATAGCCCCGCTGGTCGGTGGTTCCAAGATAAGCAGGGTTGCCATGGATTTTTGCAGGGTTGCCGGGCACATTTTTCAGCCGCATAGTAGGGGTGGAGCCTCCGTTGTAGGCGAGGGTGTCGAGCCAGGTGGAGTAATGAGGCAGATTGTCCACCAGAATACTATCTTTACCTGCTCCATACAGGGTGTTGCCAATGATGCTATATTGGATAGCTGTGGAGGCAGCACTGAAAATATCGCCACCCATAGAAGTGAACAGGGAATTATCGCAAGATATGCTGTTATTGTTGTATGGGTTAACCAGATTCATAATTGGACCAAGGATTGTGGAATTGGTGATATTGCCTCCGCTTAAACTGAATCCCACGGAACCATTAACGGTCGAATTGCGGAGATTCAGGGAAGATCCATTTGTGGCAGAAAGGTCGGCAGGGATACCCGTGTTGCTAAAAAAGCTGCATCCTGTAAAGGTCCCCATAGAATTAAGGTTAATGAAAGCAACTGACCCATACCCCACTGACGGTCCGTTGTGATGGAAAATACAATTAGTAGCATTGACGGTCGCGATCTGGGTCGCAATCCCGGCACCATTCCCATTGATATACAGAATAAAAATTCCCCAATTCGTAAGAGCCTCCTGCTCGATCAGGTTTTCGGTCAATTCATCTGAATCCAGTTGGATTGTGCCTCCGTTCTCATAGATTCCACCGCCCCGGTTCCATGCGGAATTGTGAATTATCCTGCAATTCCGCATGAGGTTGCCCGTCCCTGCCCCATAAATTCCACCGCCATTGTCATCGGGTTTGAAAACATAATAACCGGGTGTTGATCCATAGGTTGAACAGCTGGCCCGGCCATCCCGGATGGTCAGACCATCCAGTGTTACATTCCCGGCGAGGGCGATTACATGGTAGGAGTTGTCAATCGTTGTTCCCGGGTCGCCTATTTCGCCACTGAGAATGGTTGGGTGAGCGTCCACCGAACGCATCATCGTATCGGTACCTGAACTTTGCATGGAGTATCCTCCGAGAATCCGCATATTGTTGGCATGGAATGTTTCATTACGGTCGATAGTATTGGTGGGTTTGTATATCCCTTCCGCTGCAAAGATCGTGACGGGTGCAGGAAGCGGACCCTGTCCAAGGAAGTCAAGCAGATTATCGAGCCGTCCGGCACTCTCCCAGGAATGGCCGTCGCCGGGTTGTATATCGGACTTTGCATAGAAAGGGCCCGGGTAATCCGTTACCAGTAACATTACCGAATCTTTTATTGCCGGATGTTCTGTCATCGAAGCAATGATGCGACAGCTGCCCGTCGCCACCGCAGTGATTTTCCCATAACAATCAACGGTAGCCACCGCATCGTTGCTGCTGGTCCACCTAATTCCCTTGAAATCGGTGTTCCAGGGAGTCAGGTAAAATTTCAGTTTGATGCTCCATCCCGGGTAAAGCAAGGTATTGCTGTCAAGTATTCTAAGGCTGACAGCAGCTTTTGCATCGTGACAACTGGTTATGAACGGGGACTTAATGACCTCCGGCCCCGTGGATCCGGGAACCTGCCAACCCAGTTTCACCAAGTCGGTGAAGGCCGTATCATAATGGAGTATCCCGAAATAGTATTTCTGACCGGCGATGAGGTCCTGGGTGGAGAGATGCTGATACCAGTCGGGTTGTGCCGCATGGATTTCGCTTTTCAACACTGCTCCTGCCACCGTACTGTCGGGGCTGAGCCAGAACTGCCCGACATTATCGCAGGCAAAGTAAAACTGGTAGGTGCCTGTTACCGGGGCAAAAAGGTATCCTCTCATCCTTGAGGCAAAAAAATCCAGATGTGTGGAATGGTCGACGGTGGAGAGGGAGTCGATTTTGACAACCTCATCCGGGAGGGTGGTTGTATTTTTAAGCTCGGTAAAGTCATACGTCAGCCGGTTCTTGTAGAGTTCCCAGTCAATGGATAGCTGCTGTTTAGGATTGGCGCATTTGAGAAATTCCGCGGATATTACGCTGAGTTGGCTGCTTTCAGGCACAACCCATCCTATTTTCATGTAGTTCTGAGGTGAGAAGGATTCAAAATAATACGGGGACTGACCTACCAGGAAAATACTATCGGTGAGCCCTGGGGATCCAGGCCAATTTTCATTTCCTGCTTCATTCGAAAAGATAAGTCTCCTGTTATTTTCCAATGAATCGGTGCTGAGAAACAATTTTCCCCCTATATCGGAGGCCATATAAAAACGATAGTATCCGGATACCTGAGGAAGAAGATAACCCCTGATCCTTGATTGGGTAGTTAGATCATTTGGTAAATTCGTTTCCAGGGATGGAAGTACAACCGATTGCCAGGGAACAGCATCTGTAGATTGAATATTGGCAGGTTTGGGTCTAAAAATTTCCCAGATCACATGATGAAGGGTTGGCATGGCAGTGTCGGGCGGCACCTGAGATTCATTTCCACCGATATCGACGGTACCATACATCAGGCGAGGGTTACCTTTCGCATCAAGTGAATCTGAAGGTAATAAATATGCATTATTTCCTTTGTTCACGCATGGTGAATATGGCAATAAGCCCCAGTCGGCGGCGAGACCATTAAATGCAGCTCCCTTCCCTTCAGATGGGCTGATCCACAATGGGTTGGAAATAATATTTCCACTTCCAGGCAATATTTCCGGTATACAGGAATTGGCCAGGATAAAATGACCGAAAAGCTGGACATCATTCCCGGATACGATGCTGTTGCGAACAGGGAACGTATCGGCAGTGGCAGCATATATTCCTTCCAGGGTATTATTGGCGATCGTGGAATTAAAGATACCCTGACATCCAGAACCGATCCATAAACCTCCGCCGGACATATATGGACCGGTGATGGAATTATTGACAATTATGCAGTTCCTGACTGTAGTCGGGTTATATGCACCGCCGCCGTTTCCTGTAGATGTATTATTGCTTATCCGGCATCCGTCGGCAATGAGATTTCCATCATTGTAAAGCCCTCCTCCGTTTCCCGGGCCGATTGGCCCCCCATCGCCTCCACTACTATAGTTGAATGCGATTACCGACTGTAATATGCTGCCGGAGCCCATATTGGCGATCCCTCCGCCTCCATTCGGGGCCGTGTTGTTCTTAATTTCACATTTCATAACCGCCAGATTCCCTTCATTGTATATCCCTCCGCCGTAACTATTCCCCCAAACCCCGCAAGAATTCCCTGCTATCACAGTGCTTGCAACAAATAATGTTGCACCGGGCATGTTACTTATTCCGCCGCCTCGGGTGTAGGCCTGATTTCCTGTCAATGTTCCTCCCGAGATATTGCAATAACCAGCATTAAATATTCCCCCGCCAATAGCGAAAGGCAAATAGGATTCAAAACAAACATTCGAATCAATCGATGTGTTGATCAGAAGGAGGCTGTCTGTGTTGAAAATTCCAGTCCCCAACGTGGCATTTTTATTGTTACTAACCCGGCTGTCTTTCAATTTCAACTTTCCCTCGTTGAATATTCCGGTACCGTTTGCGCTATGACTGTAAGGTTGCGGAAATACAAATGATTCATTCATCGAAATCCGGCAGTTGATCAGGTTTGCCACGCTGCCCTGTTGCAGGATGATTCCGGAACCGTTGCCGGTAGCAATGTTTTTCCTGATTTCGACACTACTCAACTTTAACCGGGTGCCAGGGTTAATGTTTATCCCTCCCCCCTGATTGTCGGAATTGGAGCCATCCGCATATCCTTGCTCGATGATGATGTTATCCAGCAAGGCTGTATCCGCATAGGCTGTTCCTCCAGTGTTAATGTTCATCACATGATAACTGTTGTCGGTTGAAATGAGTGGATCACCTATGTTTCCGGTGAAAATGGTTTTATTAATGGCAATATTCCGCGCTTGCTTTGAGGTTTCATTTTCGGCAAAGCCACCATAAACACTCACTCCCTGGTTAATGTCAAAAGAATGGTTGCGGTTATTCAGCAGGCTGCATGAATAGGTTCCTTTTTTAATCCATATCTCTGTCCCTGGAGTTGCATCCTTCATGGCTTCATACAACAACGTTTGACCAGGGTAACGGCAACTTCCAGCGTTTCCTGCCAAAGTGGAAGTCCAGGAAGATCCATCACCCATATAAACTGCAGAATCGGAAACATATAGATGTCCCAAGGAATAATTGATATTATTCATCATTACTCCCGTAGTATCGTATTCATAGGCCCCGAGGTCAACTCCGGAATACAAAATACGGGGATTACCATTCAGATCCTTTGTAATACCCGATGGAATTAGACTGTCGGCGCCAGTATTAATTCCGGGAGAACACCAACTAAGGCTCCAGTTGGCTGCAAGCCCGTTGTAACCCGAACCATTACCCTCAGTCGGGTTTACAAACAGTGGATTTGCATTCAGAACCAACGGATTTCCCGAATAATTCTGAATGATAGAATAACGTAAATCTATGATTCCCGAAGTTGGATCCAGGAGCCCGATTCCTGAACCCCACACAATAGAATTGATGATGCTGATATTTCCGCCAAATACCAGCACATTCCCATCATTATTGGCAAGAGTGCTGTTATAAATTTTTGCAGACGGAATCCCCCAAAAAACATTATAGTCAGTTGCGAGACCTCCACCCCACCCAAAATACGATGCGTTATTTGCAATCAACGAATTGATCACGGAGATATTTGAACGGTTATAAATTGCTCCGCCGGAACTACCACCCTGATTATTGCAAAATTTACAATTGATAACAACAGCATGGTTTCCGTTCCAAAGTCCACCCCCGTCACTTGAACAAATATTATAACTCAAATTACAATTTTGCATCGTCAGTTCCCCGCTGTTTTCAATTCCACCTCCCCGCCATTGACCCTGATTATGGTTGATCTGGCAATTAGCAATTCTAAGGTGTCCGGCATTGATAATCCCTGCGGCATAAGCACCCCAGGTGGCATTGTAACCGTAGAGGATATCAATCCCGTCAATGAATGAAAACTCCGTACCATTTCCAGGAACAATATTGATAATCAATTTACTGTTATCCGTGCTGTCGTCCTGTACCCCGATGTCCCCGCTGAAAACCGTGGGATGAAGCGCGATATTCCGTTGCAGAGTGTCGGTTTCTGTTCCCTGGAAACTGCCATACAACCGGATATTCTGCCCTAATTCAAACGATTTTTCACGGTCGTTGTCGGTGCATGAATAATAGGTTCCTTCTGCTATCCAGAACTGCATACCCGGAGTTGCTGATTTGATGGCCACCGCCAGCCGGGTAAATCCGGTGGTGTCGGGCATATTACCGTCCAACGCATTGGTCCACGATGAGCCATCCATCAGCCCCGCCCCGGTCGGCGTGACATGGATAACTTGGGCAACAGCCATATTACTCATCATCGCAAAGATGAAACAAAAAGCAATTTTTAAAGTAGCAGAAAAAAACCGGTTTTTCATAAAGAAGTGGTTTTTAAATCGTTGGCAGAGATGAAATTTCAGGTTATCGGTGAACAGTCACTAATTCATTATAAATGTCGGAAAGTATTAACTAATTGGTTTTTATGATCTTTTTATAACCGGTAAAACCATTCCCGGTTACCCGAACAACATAGATGCCCGATTCCCAGCCGGTAAGGGTCATTCCCAGTTTCCTGCCGACAACGATCTCCTTTTCCAGGATCAAAGATCCTGTTAAATCGTAGCATCGAATGGCGACCGGGGTTTCACCCGGGTCAGATAAAAGCTCAACAGTAAATGAACCATCGGTAGGATTCGGATAAACCCTGAATCCGTTTTTCCGGATAACGCCCGGATCATCATCTTCCGCAGTTTTGAATGATGAGGATATCACAGCAGGCATGGCTGGCATCTGGCACCAGGGACCGCCCGGAGAGATATACCCGTTCAGGTACCCGCCGGCCGCAACTGAAGCACCGGGAAGCACTCGTATCTTTTCACCTGCAATGAGTGTTGCCGACCCTCCGTTGTTTACTTTAAAGGTGGTTCCATTACCAGCAACCGTGATGGTTTGCAGCGCATCAAAACAGACCGATTTACCATTGGTTATCGTGTCATTTGCAACAAATGCCTGTCCGGCAATGGAAAGGGTGGTAAAATTCAGCAGCGCCGGAACGTCGTAAATGCTGTCGATTACCACATTGAACACTGCTGCCCGGTAGGTTGTTCCCCGGGTGAGCCCAGTGACCATCACTGTTGAGTCCATCCCCTTGTAAATGCAATACCAGCCTTCCTGCCCAGTGCCCGAACCGAAAACGGTATTGGCATTATAGTTGGCTCCCGGAATTGGCATTGGCTGGCCGTCAATGGTGTCTTTGACAAAAACTATGGTTTCACAAGGCCGGATGCGGCTGCTCCAGGAAAGTACCGCGGTTGTTGTAGTGGTATTGTTGTTCCAGACGGATGTAACTGAACTGTCGTATTTCATTTCGAGGGCGCCCATATCCACGCCATAGTATTTCCTGGCATTGCCTGCCAGATCAAGCGAATCGGAGCATAATGAATTTGCGCCGACATTGATGCATGGTGAACAGGCCGCGAGGCGCCAGTCGGCCGCAAGCGCGTTGTACGAAGTATCGTTTCCGGATGTAGGATTCAGAAACAGCGGGTTGGCATGGATATTCCAGGTGCCGGGAAAAATTTGTTGCAAACAGGTGTAATTCGTTGAAATGAGCGATGAATTCGGATTATTGATCAGCGTATCATTTCCCCAGACGATTGAGTTGGATATCAACACGGTATCCGGTGTCTGATTCAGATCGAACTGGTAGGTCTCGTATTCATCGACCCCCGAAACCAGAAATTTTGTGCTTTTGTTGTTTACAATATCACAATTATTGAATTGATATTTACTGCCTTTTCCACAGGCGATAATACCTCCAACATCCTTTATCCCGCCGGATTGATTATTTGCATACAAACTATTTCTGATGTCCATCCGGCCGTGATTAAACAAGGCCGCTCCACTTATAAGTGAAAAATTTTTGACCAGTTTGCAATTTAACAGAGTTACATTTCCGGCCATGGTTGCAACCGCCCCCCCGTAATCAGCCATATTGTTGTTAAAGATTGTGTTTGTAATAACAGCGTGACCTGTACTGTTATGAATCGCACCGCCGGAAAACTGGGCACCGACAACGACAACCCAAAACCATCCTCCCGTGGAGTATGCAGCCATTATTCCGGAATTATTTTTTTCAAACCAGGAACTGTCAATCCATAAGTTCCCGGTATTCCCGATTCCTCCTCCGGGTCCGGCAGAGAAGTTATTTTTAAATATGGAACCTTTCATCCTGAGTGTCCCGGAATTTAAAACGCCTCCCGGACTGCCCCCCTCGTAGAATCCGGGTATCAGCGTTCCTGCAGTGTCATGAGACATAGAGCAATTCAGCATATCCGCGTAACCCGAATTCACAAATGCACCTCCGGAGGAATGTGTACTGTCAATCCGGCAACTTTTTAAAAAGAGCGAATCGGTATTTTTAAGTGCACATCCCAGGTGGTTGATGATTGCGCAATTGAGAAGAGTCGCCTTTCCCAGATTAACCATTGAAGCTGCATCATCATCATTCCACCAATAAGTACCGAAATTTCCGATAACGGATGAGTTTTTCAGCAACAGATTGCCCTGGTTAATGATGCCTCTGGTATTATCAGGGCCGATTACGACGCTGTCGCCTGAAAGTGAACCTAAGATAGCATTGTAAACAACTCCTGCACTTTGGTTGCCAATCATTTTACAGGATATCATATTTGTTAAACCATTGTTGAAGATCGCAGCACCGGCACTTGCAGTGTTGCTGTCAAACACGGAGTTTCTGATCACCGTGGATGGTCTTATGGAAAAAGTATTCACAGAACTGGTATAAATTCCGCCGCCATTGCTGGCTATGTTATGATGAAAACGACATTCTTTTACATCAAGGGTTCCATCATTGTAAATGCCAGTGCCTTCACCGGTACTGTAATTATTTCTGAAATCACAACTTCTTACAACCAGTATCCCGGTATTTCTGATTCCCGAGCCGGATCCGGCCTCGTTGTATCCTCCCTCTAAATCTGCTCCGTCTATAAGTGAATAGTTTGTCCAGGGGGGTGAAACAGTTTTGAGAATAATCCTGGAATTATCTGTACTGTCGTTCTGTATACCAATATCTCCGCTCAAAATGGTTGGATGGAGTGCTATGTTGCGTTGAGCCGTATCCGTTTCAGTTCCTTCAAAGCTACCGTAAATCCTTACGCTTTGCTTCAATTCGAATGATTTTTCACGGTTGCCGTCTGTACATGCTTTGTATGTTCCTTCAGCCAGCCAGAACTGTGTTCCCGGAGTCGCCATCCAACGCATGGTTTGAGCCAGTTTTGTATACCCATTTCCTGCTTCACTGTTCCCATCCAGGGCATTATCCCAGGAACAGCCATCCATCGCGCCTGACCCTGCAGGTGTTACATAAACAATCTGGCAGGAAAGTGTTGGCGCAATAAAAGAAACATTCACGGTATCCCTCGAAACCTGTCCGCAGAAATTCGTAATACTCCAGACTAGGTTATAAGAAGTGCCGGCATTTCCGGAGAAACTCGTGTTATAAGCAGCCGGATTTACAAAACGGCCGCCGGTGCCGTTTGCTATGCTCCAGATCCCTGTGCCGACGGTCGCAGGATTTGCAGAAAGGGTTACAATCGTGTCCAGGTGGTTAACAATGTCAATCCCTGCATTGGAAACTGTCGGCGGATTAAGGCAGACTGTCCTGGCTGCCCTTACATGCTCTAACCACCACCAGTTTAAACCACACAAAGGAAACCAGCTATTAAAAAAGTAATAACCTGAAGCCTGATCACAGCAAAGCCATGTTGAACTCCAATAACAGGGTTGACCGCTGGCAAATCCTCCGATATCATGCATAAACAGATTCTGACGCATTAAACCCAATTCATCAATGGACGGCAAACACCAGTCTGTGTAACCCCCTGAGGTAAGCGTATCACAGATATAAGCGGCATAATGCCCCGTTCCAAGTGCTGAAACTATTGTATTTGTGTTTGTCAACCCTGCACCTAAAGCGCCCGCGGTGCTGCAATTTCCATCGGGGCCCCAGATTATCCCATTGCTTTGATCGGATGGTGCGGCTACCATCAAGTCGCCTGTGGAGGTGTTGAGGTAAAAAATCAACCCGCCCTGGAAATGCTTTCCATACAGCGAATCCAGCGGGATCCCGCTGTCAACAATGTGTTTGGCCGTTTCTCCCGTGTCGAGTCGCTGCTGAACAGTCATGGTCACGGTTATCAGGCAGGAGTCAGCCAGTCCCCGGTCGTTTGATTTTGCAACAATGTAAGCAGTGCCCAGTGACTGCGCGTGTATTTTTGATCCGATGATCGAAACGATTGAATTGTTCGTGCCGGCAACCGTGTAACTGCTGTCGCTGACCAGCAACGGCATCATGTGAACCCTGAAAGTGGCAGAATCACCGGGATTAAGCCGGATGGGCTTTGGAGAAATGGCAATCTGAGTTGGGCGTACCCACTGGTAAGCGCCAATGCTGACAGTGTCGGAACGAATTGCTCCGCGCTGGTCGGTCGCACCCAGATAGGCCGGGTTTCCGTGGTTTTTTGCGGGGTTGCCGGCGATGTTTTTCAGCCGCATGGTGGGGGTAGGGCCGCCGTTGGAGGCGAGGGTGTCGAGCCAGGTGGTGGGAGCCGGTAGGTTGGCCGCAACGATGTCAGTGTTGGAGGTTCCGTAAAGAGTGCTGTCTAAAATGCTGTATTTGACAGTTACCAGGTTTGGCTCAGGGATTTGGCTTAAACTCATGCCTGTCCAGATACTATTGTCCAGAGCAACCGTATTTATTCCGTCATGGATATACCCGCCCCCCGTGATAGTAGAACAGTTCAGGTTCAGGCTGGAATTCAAATTGGCGACAACCGACCCGTCGACTGAAACATTTTTCAGATTAAATGCAGAGTTTGATGTTGCCTTAAGATCTTCATGACTACCGTTGTTTTTGTAAATACTGGAGTTTTCGATGTTGGCAGTGGAGTTTGAAAGGAAGATCGCCCTTCCATCACCAACAGCATTATTGTCATAGAAATCACATCCTTTCACATTTACCAGGCTTGAACCCGCCCACATCCCCGCACCATAGCCATTAATAACGAGGGTAAATATTCCTCCGAGCGTGATCGTTTGCTGCTGTGTGCGATTACTAAAGAAGCCACAGTTTTGCACGGTTACAACAGGGGGACTCATCCCCGATCCATTGCAAAAGACACCTCCTCCCCCGTTCCATGCAGAATTATTGGTGATCCGGCAGTTTGTTATGGATGTATACTGACCTTCTGTAATAATACCACCGCCGTTGTCATCCCTCTTGAAATAATGGAACCCGGGGGTCCATCCGTGTGTTGAACAACTTGCTCTCCCATCCCTGATAGTAAATCCATCTATGGCGCTTGTTCCTCTGGTAACTACAACATGATAGCAATTATCGATCGTTTCACCAGGTACTCCGATCTCTCCGCTCAGAATGGTTTCATTGGCCATGACATCCCGGTTGGTGGTGTCGCTCCCGGATATGGTAGCATTAAATCCTCCCACGATCCGGGTGTTATTCAACAAAAATGTCATATTTTGGTCGATGGTGGTGGTTGGTTTGTAAGTGCCTGCAGCTATGTATATTCTGACCTGCTGTGTCAATTCTCCATTTTTAAGAATGTCGAGCAATGTTGTTAATCGAATGGCGCTGTTCCACGAGCGACCGTCACCGTTTTCAGGAGCATTTTCCTTTGCGAAGTATGGTCCGTAATAATTCGTCACGGTAAGTTGAAGGGTATCTGCCAGAAGTTGATTCTCCACCATGGCTGCCATGATCAGGCAGGTCCCGGGACTGACCATCGTAATGATACCATCTGCGTTGACGGAGGCGATTGCCATGTTGCTGCTTTTCCAGTGAATGGTTTTATTCGTGCCATTCCACGGTGTAATGTGATACCGTGGTGTGACCGTCCATCCCGGGAATGCGGTTATTTTACGATCAATAAGCGAGAATGACTGCAAAGGAATTTGATCACCGAAATTCAGTATAAACGGAGCTTTAATCACTTCCGGACCGGTACCGCCGGGAATCCTCCAGCCAAGTTTGATCAGATCGGTGTAAACGGTGTCATAATGGAGAATCTCAAAATAATACCGCTTTCCGGCCGTAAGTGTCTGAATTGATGTATTTTGCAACCAGTCCGGTTGAGCTGACGTAATAACGCTTTTAAGTTGTGCATTGGTCGCCGAAGTGTCAGTACTCAACCAGAACTGCCCTACATTGTCACAGGCAAAATAGAACGTATAGTCACCTGTTTCAGGTGGAAGGAGGTAACCTCTGATGCGTGATGAAAAATGGTCAAGGGAAGTGGCATTATCAATGGTGACCAGGGAATCAAGTTGTCTCACTTCATCAGGAATTTCCGTTGTGATTTTTAATGTGTCAAATTCGTAGCCTGTTCGATTCTTAAAGATCTCCCATTTTACACCGGGGCTTTGTTTCGGACCGGCGGGCCGTACATTTTGCCATGGAATAACCTGGAGATTTGATGTGCCGGGCAGAACCCATCCGACTTTCAGATAATTGCCCTTCACAAATGTCTTTATCCAAGGATTGCAGCAGGTATTCCAATAATAACCCACGCAAAACGCTTCAAAATAATAGTGCTTGTTGGATTCCAGAAAAAGACTGTCTGAATTGCCCAGTATTGCAGGCCAGTAATAAGAATCCCCCCAGTTGGGACTGCAAACGGATCTTACATTAAAATCTGATGAATCACTACTGAGTGAAAATGATGAGTAGGGTTCAGAGGCCATATAAAACCTGTAATAACCCGTTACGGGCGGTAAAAGATAACCTCTAACTCTGGATAATGTACTTAAATCGTCGGAGCGCTCTGTTTGAAGGCCTTCAAGAAACTGGGAGTGATCCGGAGCCCCCGTGGTTGTTTGAATGTTATCGGGTCGGGGAGTGAAAATCTCCCAGACGATGTTGTGGGAAATTCCCGGGGGACAATCTCCGGAAATCGAGTCTGTTTGCAATTCCATAGCGCCCATATCCACAACATTCCATTTGACACGTGGTGCACTAGCGGCATCCAGCGAATCACCAGCGTCAAGGAATGCGTTGTTTCCGGTATTTACACAAGGAGAGCACCCCCATATATGCCAGTTTGCGCTAAGTCCGTCAAAATAAATTCCATTGCCGGTTGTCGGATCAATGCAGAAAGGGTTGTGCGAAGTATTATGATTGGTTTGCAACGATCCCGCTACGCAGGAATACGAAATGTTGAAATGACCTGAGAATGATTGGTCATTTCCATAGATAACAGAGTTTTTTATCGCAAAGGTATCCGCTGATTGGGAAGATATCCCCTCACCAGCGTTGTTCATAATTGTTGAGTTGAAAATTCCCTGGCATCCGTCTGAAATAAAAAGCCCGCCTCCTGTCTTGTATGGGTCACCTTTTTTATTATTGACAACAACACAGCTTTTCACAGAAGTTGGATTATACAGTCCGCCCCCATTCCCGAATGTTTCATTGTTGCTGATAAGGCTGCGCTCCAGGTGGCAGTTGCCTTCATTTAAAACACCGCCTCCGCCCACAGGTACCCATGCCCCGTTCACCTGGTTGTACGCGATGGTGGTTCCGGAAATAGTGCATGTGGCACCTTCGGAGTTGCAGATACCTCCGCCGGCAACATCCGCGGCATTATATTTGATGGTACTTTTTTTAATTTCCAGTATTCCACCATTCAGTATCCCGCCACCAGAGGCCCATCCGTAGGTATTGCATTTATTCCCCGAGATGTTGCATCCGGTGATATGCATAACTGCATTGAGCATATTACTGATACCGGCGGCGTCAAAATATGACCTGTTTCCGCGGATATTGCCCCCGGTTATTGAGCAATATCCTGAATTCCTGAGAGCCCCACCGGTGGCATCAGGGTTATGGGCCAGGGTTGCATTGCTGTCGATGTTGCAGTTTAGCATGGCCAGGCTGTCGAAATTCTGAATGCCGCTGAAATGGATTGATTTTACAGTAAAGTTGCTCATGCGCAAAATTCCTTCGTTGTAAATTCCTCCACGGGAAAATCTTTCAGCCGTCCCGTCTGTCAATGTCACCCGGGCCCCAGGTTTGATCAGGAATCCGACGCCACTGCTTAAAAGGGTGTCACCGGCAACCAAAACCCGGCTGAGGCGGATTTTTGAGCCGGCTTGAATAACCACAGCCGCCGCATCGGTTCCTTCAGTTCTGGCATTTTCCAAAGTTATTCCGTCAATCAGGGCGGAATCCGCATAGACACTGTTTGCGGGATTTATGTTTAATATATGGTACGTATTGTCGGTATCTGTTGTGGTATCCCCAATGTTCCCGCTGAAAATGGTTCTGTTGTTTGCAGGATCTCGTTGAATCAGTAAGGCTTCATTCCCTGCAAATCCTCCGTAAACCTTCACACCGGATCCCACGGTAAAGGAATGGTCGCGGTTCCCGTTGAGACTTGGCAGATAGATTCCTTGTCTGAGCCAGATTTCTGTTCCCGGTGCTGCATCCTTCATGGCTTCATATAACAATGTCTGACCCGGATACCTGCAGCTTCCCGCATTACCAGACAAAGCTGATGTCCATGATACGCCAATCGCACTGTAAGAACTGCTGTCGTTGATATAGATTCGGCTATTGGCGAATCCGACAACATTCCGGATTATGCCTGTGGTATCGAATTCATAGGCGCCAAGGTCAACTGCCGTGTAAAGGACCCTGGCATTTCCGTTCAAATCGGAAGTGGTCCCGGCGGGTATCAGGCTGTCTGCTCCTGCATCAACACCGGGTGAACACCATTGTAGTGTCCAGTCTGCGGATAAGCCGTTCTGGTTTGGATTGTATGTGAACAAAGGGTTATTGAATGCCGGATCCTGGTTGAGAACCGTCGGGTTTCCGGTGTAATCCTGGATGATTGAATGGCTGATATTCAGTGACGGGTTTGACCAGAAACCCGGTGCGCCTCCCCAGATGATGGAATTTTGGATAGTTGCCTGTCCCCAGAAAATCACAAGGTTGCTTGTGTTGGCCGCAATGGTCGTATTAATGATATTGGTGACCACGCCATACCAACTGCATATCCCTGCACCATTATATGCCTGGTTATTTACAATCAGGCAGTTGATCACGGTCAAGGTTCCGTTGACATGATAAATACCTCCTCCGTTATTATACGCTTTATTATTTGAAAATCTTGATGATGTTACTATGGCGATGGATTGGTTGTAAAGCCCGCCACCGGAACCAGAGATATTATTAAAAAATAAACAATTATCAACATGAATGGTACCTTTATTACAGATCCCGGCACCTGCATCACTGCCGCTGAAGTTATTTTCGAACCGGCATCTTTTCACAGCCAGCAATCCTATGTTATAAATTCCGGTTCCAATGGCATCATAAGACGAACTGTTGTTATATGAATTCAAAAAATAAATCCCGTCAATCAATGCATACGGTGAACCGGCGATGAGGATAATCTTCGTGTTATCCGTGCTGTCGCCCAGAACCCCTATATCTCCGCTGAAAACCGTTGTGTGAAGCGCGAGATTCCGCTGGAGGGTATCGGTTTCCGTGCCGGCAAAGCCGCCATACAACCGGATATTCTGACCCAATTCAAAAGACTTCTCCCGGTCATTGTCGCCGCAGGTTTTGTAGGTGCCCTCTTTGATCCAGAAAATGGCACCAGCATTGGCATGCTTCAGCGTATCAGCCAGTTTTGTATAACCATTCATTGACGGGAAATTCCCGGCAATGGCGTTATTCCACGACGAACCATCCATCAGGCCGGCGCCGACCGGGGTAACATAGACAACCTGGGCAAAAACCAGATTACTCATTATGGTCAGGATAAAACAAAAAGCAATTTTAGAGGTGACAGAAAAAAGCGCGGTTTTCATTATAAAGAGGTATTTGGTTTGGATGATGCGTAAAATAAAATAGAACACGAATACTACGGATGTAGACTGAAGGGCACCTCTAAAGACTACTTTTTTTGACGCCAGTTTCAACACAAATATAGAGTATGGTTTTCAAAATACCTAATATTACCCCTCCCTGTTTTATATACAGATGAATATCAATGCTTTTCAAAACTGCATCTTACACACATGGAAATCCATATCCCATGGCAACCACAATTTTAATTGAATAAACACAACTATTCCTAAAGTCTAAAAGTAGAATTAACACGAGTAAAGTATTGTTTTCTCCCTGGTTGGTTTTAAACCTTTGATACAGAAACGTTGCCAGAAAAAACAAAACCCGGAAGGCAGGCCATTCAAGGCCATTCCTCCGGGTTCAGTATTCAGGGTTGGGGGTACTATCTTGTTTTCACAAGTTTGAAGGTCTCTACATATCCATCGGCGACAACTTTGACAAAATAGAGCCCAGACGGCAGGTCTGACATCCAGAACTGGTGCTTCTTCTCTCCTATCATCTCGCCGGTCATCAATCTGTCTCCGCGCATCCCGTAAATTTCCACCTTCACTTTACCATATACTTTTTCACCTTTTTGTTCAAGTGTAAAGTTTCCGGTTGTGGGGTTCGGGTAGATGATAAAGAAAGTCTGATCCGAATTGAAAACAGGTTCCGCTTCACCGGTGGGTACGGTTACGATGGATGGGCTTTGACCGCAGTACGCGTTGTTGGCCGTAATATATCCGTGCATGTAACCACCAGGCTGAACCGCAGTACCGGGCAGATAATGAATATCCTGCCCGGCGATCATTGTCGCACTGCCGCCGTTCTGAACGATAAAAGTAGTACCATTGCCTGCAACGGTAAGTACCTGCGTGGCACTGTAGCATTTGGTCTGTCCATTTACAACAGCTCCTGTAACAGTGATGGCTGCAGGGATACCCATGATCACGGTGTTCGAAACCGCCGGATTCCCCGAAGTACAGGATGCATTGGAAGTAAGCACACAGAGGATCTCATCGCCGGTTGCAGGGATATAGGCATAAGAGGCCATGTTTGTTCCAACGTTTATGCCGTTCACCTTCCATTGATAGGATGGGGAAGCGCCTCCATTTATAGGAGTTGCAGTGAATGTAACCACAGCCCCTGCCGGAGCCGGGTTTTCTGATGCCGCGATCGACACGCTCACAGGCAACAACGGATCTATGGTGATGAGGATACAATTATTCATCATGTTAACACAACCTGTTGTTGCATTCTCGGCATGCACCGAATAGTACCCGGCGGTTGTTTGAGGCGGACTGAATGTAATCGGTCCTCCGGTTCCTGCAACCGTGATTCCCAGCGGAGTGCAGCATCCATTCCAGAGGGTATAGTTGACACCCAACTGGGAACCGCTGAGGCCTACTACAAGACCAGCTCCGCCTGCACAATAGCTTCCGCTGCCCGTGCCAAGGTACAAGGTTGGCAATGGATTGACAACAACAGTAACCGGTTTGATGTCGTAACATCCCGCAAGCGTGGTGGCCTTGATATAATAGGTCCCCGTACCGGCAGCAGAAGGATTGTTCATCGGAACCGTGGCAGCAGCGTCGAGCCAGTAGCTCAATGCGGCGTTATAAAGCGTGCTGCCTGCAGTGACCGAACCAGCACCGATATCAACCCTGTTCGGCGAACAAACCGGTGCAGGGTTCGTGATGACCAGGAGTGGTTTTGGATTCACTGTTACCACAACACTATGGGAGTTGGTACACCCGGTGGAAGCAATGGTTTCCACAACAGTATACGTTGTCGTAACCATAGGACTTACCGTTGGACTGGCTTCCGTTGAAGTAAATCCTATCGGAACTGAAGTCCAGCTGTAAGTGCTTCCCGGAATTGAAGCCGTACCGATCTGGGTGCTTCCGTTCTGGCAGATTGCCCTGTCAGCTCCTGCGATTGCAGCCGGCAATGGATTTACCGTTACCAAAACATGATGAGTATTGGTACATCCGGTAGCCGTTATGATCTCCGTAACAGTGTAGGTCGTTGTTACGAGCGGGCTGACAGTAGGATTGGCTTCCGTCGAAGTAAATCCGGCGGGGGCTGAGGTCCAGTTGTAAGTGCTTCCAGGAACTGCAGAAGCTCCGATCTGGGTGGTTGTATTTAAGCAGATGGCCCTGTCGGTTCCTGCGGTTGCAGCCGGCAAAGGATTAACAGTAACCACAACGCTGTGCATGTTGGAACATCCGGTAGCGATGATGGTCTCAGTTAACGTGTAAGTTGTCGTGACCACAGGGCTGACCGTCGGATTTGATGCGGTGGAAGTAAATCCTGCCGGGGATGATATCCAGCTGTAGCTGTTTCCGGCGACAGCGGTTGAACCGATCTGGGTGCTTCCATTAAGGCAGATCGCCCTGTCGACTCCCGTGGCTGCGGCCGGTATGGGATTCACATTAACCACAACCTGATGTGAATTGCTGCATCCGGTTGCGGTGATGGTTTCCACAACCGTATAGGTGGTCGTTACCAGAGGACTGACAGTTGGATTCGATTCAGAGGAGAAAAATCCTGCCGGGTTTGATGTCCAGCTGTATGTACTACCAGGAATTGCAGCAGCACCGATCTGGGTTGCTGAGTTTGAGCAGATCGTCCGGTCGGATCCTGCAGCCGCCCCCGGTAAAGGATTCACTGTAACCAAGACCTGATGTGTATTGGTACACCCGGTGGCTGTGATGGTTTCCGTCAACGTATAAGTTGTTGTTACAACAGGACTAACAGTTGGATTGGATAAGGTCGAAGTAAATCCTGCAGGAGTTGAAGTCCAGGAGAATGTACTCCCGGAGACTGCTGTCGTACCGATCTGGGTGCTGCCATTCAGGCAGATGGCCCTGTCGGTTCCTGTGACTGCGGCCGGCAATGGATTCACCGTAACCACCACGCTGTGCGTATTGGTGCATCCGGTTGCCGTGATGATCTCGGTTACCGTATAGGTGGTCGTTACCAGCGGGGTGACCGTGGGATTGGCCGTGGTCGAAGTAAATCCTGAAGGTATTGAAATCCAACTGTACGTGCTGCCCGAAACTGCAGGGGCACCAATCTGGGTGGTTGAATTCAGACAGACAGACCTGTCGGTTCCCGCTATTGCACCAGGCAATGGATTCACCGTAACCACCACGCTGTGCGTATTCGTGCATCCTGTTGCCGTAATGGTCTCGGTTACCGTATAATTGGTCGTTACCAGGGGCGCTACCGTGGGATTGGAGGTGGTTGAAGTAAATCCAGCAGGGTTTGAAGTCCAGCTGTAAGTGCTTCCGGGTACTGCTGGCGCTCCGATCTGGGAGTTTCCGTTCAGGCAGATTGCCCTGTCTGTCCCTGCAATTGCAGCCGGTAACGGATTCACGGTAACCAACACATTATGCGTATTGGTGCATCCGGTAACGGTAATAGACTCTGTTACCGTGTAGGTGGTTGTAACGGTTGGGCTTACTGTTGGATTTGCCAGTGTTGAAGTAAATCCAACAGGTACAGAAGTCCAGTTATAAGTGTTTCCGGGAATTGCAACCCCTCCGATCTGGGTGGTTGCATTAAGGCAGATGGCCCTATCAGCTCCTGCAACTGCGGACGGTAAAGGATTCACCGTCACCACAACCTGGTGCGTATTGGTGCATCCGGTGGCTGTAATGGTCTCTGTTATCGTGTAGGTGGTCGTAACGACAGGGCTTACCGTTGGATTTGCCAGGGTTGAGGTAAATCCATTCGGTAATGAAGTCCAACTGTAAGTGTTACCTGGAATTGCAACCGCGCCTATCTGGGTATTTGCATTCACACAAATGGCCCTGTCGGCACCTGCGACTGCAGCTGGCAAAGGATTCACAGATACCACCACCCTGTTTGTATTGGTACATCCTGTGGTCGCATTGGTTTCTGTAACAACATAGGTCGTTGTGACCAGCGGGGTTACTGTCGGATTGGCAACCGAAGATGTAAACCCTGATGGCACCGAGGTCCAACTGTAAGTACTTCCGGGAACTGTAACTCCACCGACCTGGGTTGATGAATTCAGGCAGATTGACCTGTCGGCACCTGCAACAGCCGCGGGCAACGGATTCACTGTAACCACAACCTGGTGCGTGTTGGTGCATCCAGTGGCAGTAATGGTTTCAATTAAAGTGTACGTCGTTGTTACAAGCGGAGATACCGTCGGGTTGGCTACAGTCGAAACAAATCCTGCCGGTACCGAGGTCCAGTTGTAGGTGTTTCCAGGAACTGAAGCCGCACCAATCTGGGTGGAGGCATTCAGGCAGATTCCCCTGTCGCTTCCGGCGGTTGCGGCCGGTAATGGATTCACCGTTACCACCACGCTGTGTGAGTTGGAACATCCTGTGGCCGTGATGGTCTCTGTTACAGTATAGGTGGTTGTTACAAGCGGCGTGACCACAGGATTGGCTATGGTCGAAGAAAATCCTGCCGGAGCTGAAGTCCAGTTATATGTACTTCCGGAAACGGGGGGTGCACCGATCTGGGTACCTGCATTCAGGCAGATTAGCCTGTCGGATCCTGCAAGTGCTGCCGGTAATGGATTCATCGTTATCACGGCTGAACCATTCATGGAATTGATGCAGTTTGTTGTCGCATTCTTTGCGGTCACGGTATAGGTTCCTGTAGTATGCAAACCGAAACTGATGCCGCTTCCCGTTCCGGCAACAACGGTTCCTCCCGGAACAAGGGTGTAGTTTACTCCAACCTGTGATCCAGAAAGTCCGACAACCACACCTGTTGCACCGGCACAATAGCTTCCGCTTCCGGTTACATCATAGGCAGCAGGCAAAGGATTGATGTAGATGATAATGCAATTATACATCCAGTTGTAACAACTTGTAGTTGCATCCTCTGCGAGAACGGAATAATAGCCCGCGGTCGTTTGATAACCGAAATTAATCGGTCCTCCTGTTCCTGCGACAGTAACTCCGACCGGTGTGCAGCATCCATACCATAATGTATAGTTGACTCCAATCTGCGAGCCATTGAGGCCAACAAGCAGTCCGGGGCCTCCCGCACAATAGCTTCCGCTTCCGGTTCCGGCAAATACGGTTGGTAGCGGATGGATATTGACTGTTACCGGCTGGATGGTATAACACCCGGTTGCAGGGATCGTTCCCTTAATATAATAGGTACCTGTCGTGGCTGCAGTAGGTGTGGGATATGCTATCGTTGCCGCAGCATCGGTCCAGTAGGTGAAAGCCAGCCCGGGCGTCGAGCCTGCTGTAACTGTCGCGGCTGTAAGATCAACCTTGTTTGGTGAACATACTTCCTGCGGGTGGGTTACCAGGAGCGGCCTGGGGTTAACCGTGATGGTCAAGGTCTGGACAGGCCCGTCACAAGTATGGGAACCATACGTAAAATGAGGTGTAACAGTAACCGTCGCAACAACAAGCACACTACCGGTATTGATGGCGGTAAACGCTGCGATGTTGCCGGAACCACTGGCAGCCAGACCGATGCTGGTCGTGTTGTTGGTCCAGGTGTAGGTAGTGGTTCCAACAGTGTTGCTCGTGGTAAAGATGATCCCTGATGTAAGTGACCCGTCACAAACGACCTGGTCGGCAGGATCATTCACTTGTCCGGTCGGGTTGACCGTGATGGTGAATATTTGTGGAGTTCCGTCACATGCAGGCGCACCATTGATGAAATGAGGCGTTACTGTGACCGTTGCCACCACCGGCACACTGCCGCTGTTGAAAGCGCTAAACGCAGGAATATTACCTGATCCGCTGGCTCCGAGTCCAATGCTGGTCGTGTTGTTGGTCCAGGTGTAAGTGGTGGTTCCAACGATGTTGTTCGTCGTGAAGGTTACTGCATTGGTAAGGGCACCGTTGCAAACTACCTGATCAGCCGGTTTGAATACCTGTCCGGAAGGATTTACCGTAATGGTGAATGATTTGGCAAGCCCGGAACAACTCACGGATCCGTTTGTAAAGACTGGAGTTACAACAATGGTTGCCATAACCGGTGCCGTACCGGTGTTGATGGCGGAGAATGCAAGGATGTTGCCCGAACCGCTTGCCGCAAGGCCGATGCTGGGCGTGTTGTTTGTCCAGGTATAGGAAGTGGTTCCGCCTGTATTGTTGGTGATAAAGATTACGGCAGTTGTGAGTGCTCCATTGCAAACAACCTGGCTGACAGGAGCAGTAACCTGTCCCGAAGGGTTGACTGTAAATGTGAACGTCTTGGAAATGCCGACACAGCTTACCGATTTCTTTTCAAAGACCGGTGTCACAGTAATGGTGGCAATAACGGGCGCAGTGCCTGTGTTGATGGCAGTAAATGCGTCTATGTTACCGGTGCCGCTGGCGGCAAGTCCGATCCCTGCCACGTTGTTTGTCCAGGTATAGGTCGTGTTTCCACCGCTATTGACAGTGGAGAAGGACACCGGGGTTGTGAGTGAACCATTGCATACAACCTGGTTTCCTATATCATTGACCTGACCCGAGGGATTCACGGTGATTGTGAAGGTCTTCGATTGTCCAATGCAACTTACGCCATTGTAAATGTATGTCGGTGTAACCTCGATCGTGGCCACTACCGCTGTAGTGCCGGTATTGGTTGCAGTAAAGGATATGTTGCCTGTTCCACTGGCACCTAGCCCGATGCTAGTTGTTGTGTTGGTCCAGGAATAGGCCGTAGTTCCGCTATTGTTGGTAGTCTCGAATATTACCGATGCCCCTGAACCATTGCAAACAACCAGGAGAGCCGGTTGATTCACCTGTCCGGCAGGATTGACTGTAATCAACACATAGTTTGAAGCAACGGAGTTGCATACGCCGCTTTGAACGATTGCCCTGAAATAGGTATTCGTGGTCAGATTGCCAATGGTCGAGCCAGAGAGTGTCAGTGATGTGACAGCTATGTCGATTGGTGAAGTGAATGCGGCATCAGTTGATTTCTGCCATTTCACCACAGAACCTGTGTTTCCGCTCAAAGTAAGGTTGGCAGGTGAAGTACCTGTACAGATCGTCTGATCCGAAGCGATGGCTCCTCCAACGGACGTAGGATCAACAGTAACCTTTACGCTGTGCGTATTGGTACATCCGGTAAGAGTAATTGTTTCCACCAGGGTGTAAGTAGTTGTTATCAACGGGGTGACGGTCGGATTTGCCAGGCTTGACGTAAATCCTGCAGGTACTGATGTCCAGCTGTAAGTGTTGCCAGGTATGGCAGTTGCACCAAGAGTAGTGGCTGTATTCAGACATATTTCCCTGTCGGCACCGGCAACTGCATCCGGTAAAGGATTTACAATTACCGTTACAGGTTTGATATCATAACAACCTGGGAAGGTGGTCGCCTTGATGTAATATGTTCCTGCCCCTGCGGTGGATGGATGTGTCATCGATGATGTTGCACCGGCATCAAGCCAGTAACTAAGGATGGCCCCATATAAAGTACTGCCTGTAGTGACAGAAGGATCCGTAAGGTTCACCGTGTTGGGTTCGCAAACGGCAGCAGGGTTTGTGATCACCAGCACCGGAAGCGGATTGATCGCCACAGTTGCACTGGATGTTCCCTTGCAGCCAAAGTGATCGGTCACTGTCACGGTATAAGTACCGGCAGCCAGGCCGGTTGCCGTTGACGTTGTCTGTCCGTCACTCCAGAGGTAGGTATATTCCGGAGTTCCGCTGGTAACAGTCACCTTAACTGATCCATCGCTGAAACCATTGCACTTCACATTGTTTACAAGCGATGCTGTTGCTATCGGGTTCGGGTGAATCTGCAGGGTCATTTCATCACTTGTATTCGGACAGGGTGAATTGGCTGTAAGGTTCAACTTCAGGATGACGCTGCCGGCTGTGAAATCTGCCAGGCTGGGAGTGTAGACCGGGTGAAGGATTTTGTTATTGTTGAAGGTTCCGGTTCCTGAAGTCGTCCAGGTAAGGTCACCATAATACAAGGCTGTTGATCCGCTTAGCTGGTAAGCAAATCCCTGGCAAATCATATCATCCGGGCCGGCATTGGCCAATGGAATGCGGCTGATACAAAGTTTCATTGTATCTGTGATCGCTTCACACGGAGCATGAGCGCTCACGTGCAGCACGAGGTAAACACAACCTGCTGCCTGATCAGCCAGACTTGGAATATAGATCGGATTCAGGGTATGAATATCTGTGAATGTTCCTGTACCCGTTGTTGACCAATAGAAGCTGGTATAATTCGATGCCACTGCGTTGCAGACATAACTTGTCGACGTTTCGCAAATCGTGGCATCCTGACCCGCATCCGCTACAGGAGCAGGTACGATGGTCAGGATCATGTCATCGCTGGCAGTTGCACAGGGCGCATTTCCTGCGGCATGAATCGTCAGAGTGACCGTTCCCGCACCAATATCGGCAGGGCTTGGGGTATAGATTGGGTCAAGTGCGTGGATGTTGGAGAATGTCCCTGTACCGGAGGTTGTCCATTCAACACCGGAACTGTTTGGTGCAGAAGTACCGGTTAACTGGTAATCTGAACCTTCACAGATGGTGGCATCATTGCCTGCGTGGGCAATTGCTGCCGGCAGGATATGAAGGATCATTCCATCGATGGCTGCAAGGCAAGGTGAAATACCGCCTGCTGTCAGTGTCAGCGTTATATCGCCAGTTTGGCCGGGTGCAGGTGCATAGGTCGGAGTCAACGAAGTTTCCCCAGAAAGCACACCGGGTCCGGGAGCAGTCCACAACAGCGATGAATAATGTGCGGCTGTCGCACTGCTGACCATATAGGATGTATTCTCGCAGATGGTGGCATCTGTTCCTGCATTGACCATGGCTTTTGGCAGGATCGTCAGGATCATCTGGTCAGTGGCAACCGGGCACTCGCTGGCGCCGGTTGCATTAAGCGTCAGTATTACCTGGCCAAGTTCACCGGCAGCCGGGGTATAGGTTGGTGTAAAAGTTGTTTCACCGGTAAGTATTCCTGTACCGTTTGTCGTCCAGTGCACTGAAGTAGAGTTTGTCGCCGAAGAACCGCTTACAGTATAAGTCATCTCTTCGCAGGTCGTTCCATCTGAACCGGCATTTGCCGTTGGTGCGGTGAGATAGGTGATGGTCACCTGGTCGGTGGCCTGTGGACACGTGCCGATGGGCTGCGCCGTGAGGGTGAGGATCACCGCACCCGTTTCATTCAGCCCAGGGGTGTAGATCGGGGCAAGGGTATTCGCCCCCGCAAGACTGCCCGTGCCCTGGCTGATCGTCCAGGCTACGCTCGTATAGTTGGTCGCATGCGCATCCGTGACATGGTACGCCGTGTTCGCACACGAACTGCCGTCCTGACCTGCAAAGGCCGTGACCTGCTTCCAGATCGTCAGGACCAGCTGGTCCGTCTGTACCGGACAGGCCGCCGTGCCCGTGACCGTCATGGTCAGCACAACCTGCACATCTTCTATGTCTGATGCCGACGGAGTATACTTCGGGTTGACCTTGGTCGCATCGTCAAACGTCCC
>CAIKNA010000165.1 GCA_903828645.1 uncultured Bacteroidales bacterium | reverse complement strand
TGCGACCGGGCTTACCTATTCGGTTGCAGAGGTGGCAGGGGCAACGGGGTATCACTGGACGGTACCACCCGGGACCCTCATCACCAATGGCCAGGGGACACGCACCGTCACGGTCGCCTTCGGCAGCATCAGCGGGATGATAGGGGTTGCCGCCTATAATGATTGCTACAAAAGCAACATGAGTTGCCAGCCGATCACCCTGATGCAGGGATCACCCGTAAGTGTTTCAATAACAGCTGCCCCCCATCCTGATTGCAACAACCCCGACTATACTTTTAATGCAAACCCGGTGAACGGTGGTGCCGACCCGATGTACCAATGGAGTTTGAATGGCGTGAGCGTTGCCGGTGCCACCGATGCGACTTTTGTAACAGGAAACATGGACAGGGTGGAATGCCAGATGACTTCAACGTCATTATGTGTCAGCGGAAGATCGGTTGTTTCAAATTTCATCAACGCAGGAAGGTGTGAATCTGTAGTTTACGGGGAACCCCTCCAGCTTTTTTGCGATTTTTCATGGGGTTGTGCCAACCCGGAGGCAACCTATCTCTGGACAAATTCAAGCGGCACATGGAGTTCATCCCTGAGGGATCCCATTATCAATGCCGGTGAAAACGGGTATGCAACGGATGTGTTTTACCTTGTCAATACGTATGCGCCACCCCCGGGAGGGTTGAACCAGGGGGTCTATTTTACCGAGGTTTCAAGACCGTGACCGGAGATCACGTATTCTTTTCCAATCCGTCAGGGTATGGTCAAACTCCTGCTGTTCCGGTTTTCCCATGTAAACCCCGGGTCGTTTAAAGATCATTCCTCCGGGCTCCTGTTTTTCCAGGTGAACGTGCACCTCCCGCGCACCTGTAAATTCAATCAGCGATGCGACATTGTGCTCTTTCACGCCACTTCCTGGCATGATAATGATCCGCCCTGCCGATTTGTTTATTAAATCCCTGATCAGGACGGCGCCCAGCGGGGCAGTGGGTTGCTGCCCGGAAGTGAGGATACGGTCGATGCCAAGTGAGATAAGCTCCTCCAAGGCCTGAAACGGATTGGAGGTCATGTCGAAGGCCCGGTGACATGTCACCCCCATGGGACGGGCAAGGTCGGCCAAAACTTTCATCCGTAGGACGTCAGGCGTTCCATCCGGCATCAGCATGCCAAATACCACACCGTCGGCACCAAGGTTTTTAGCCATGCGCAAATCCTCCAGCATGATCTCAAATTCATCATCGGAATAGAGGAAATCACCCCCACGGGGCCGTATCATTACAAAAAGCCCGATTTGAAGGTTTTTCCGTGCGAAACGGATGGCCCCCGCACTGGGGGTAGTTCCTCCATCATGCAGGTTTTCACACAGTTCTACACGGTCGGCTCCTCCTTTTTGAGCTTCGACGGCAGAGATGGCTGAATTTACGCAGGCTTCGAGAATCATTGTACAAAAAATTGATGGTCAGTGATAATTGGCGGACTGGCGGACATTTTATTGAAAGAAACGTTTTACCTGGTTGTTGAAATCGTCTTTGAACCTGATGCAGGTGTCATGGCCGGAGCCGGGCAGTATCCAGAGAGATGCACCGGGGATGCTGTTATATATCTCCAGGGTGTGGCGGGGCTTGATAATATCGTGGTCTCCGCCAATGACCAGCACAGGACAATGGATCTGCTGAAGAGAGTGCAGCGATATATTCGGCTCTTCGATCATCAACCTGGTGAGTTTAATCTCATTTTTCACCTTCTGATCCTGGTTTTGCTTTGCAAGGCTGGCAACCTGTTCTTTCATCGACCGGATATCCGCTGCAGATACAGCGGTGGTATCGGGCCTGATATTGGCCCCGGTAACCGCAAGTTTTTTAACTTTCCCGGGATGCCTGATGGCTAGAAGCAGCCCGATGATGCCACCATCGCTCCAGCCGATCACACAGGTCGAATCTACATGCAACGATTCCATCAGGGCATTCACATCATCCGCCATCATTTCATACGAGAGAGAATCCTTTGGATCCACCGACTTTCCCTGCGCGCGGCTGTCTGCTGCGATTACCTGATAACTTTGTGCGAAAAAAGGGATTTGCTGCTGCATCGAGGCGATTGAACCGCCATTGCCATGGATTACCAGCAAGGGTTTTCCTGTGCCATAAACTTCGTAATACATTTTAAATCCTCTGATGAGAAGATATTTCCCGGCTTTGGCATTATCACCGTATCGAACCGGCACACCCTGTGCAGAGCCGGATTGTGAAAATGCCGGAAAAGTAGGATTTAGAAATAGCGTTGCAATGACAGGCAGGAGGAGAAGTTTCATATAAGTTGCTTTATGTGAATTATTGCTTCAGAAAGTTTGCGAACAGTTTGAACAAATGTCAATTGACTTTCGGTGTTGCAGAATTTCATTTCTGAATTTTTTGGCAGGTTCACCCCGCCAGATATCAGTAAATCTTTGCTTTTTCAGATCGCCAAGCACATGGGTCGCATCCTTGTCGAAACAGCAGGGAACCACTTTCCCATCCCAGGTGATCACGCAGGAACTCCACATCCTGAAACAGGAGTCCGGAAGAACATTCTTTATTTTGTATTTAATATTTTGCACTTTGCCATCTGCATTTTGCATTTTGCTATTTGCATTTTGCATTTTGAAATCCTTTACCCGCTTATATCTGCTGTACTTATCAGTTTCCGGCATCAGCGGATTCCCATTCTCAAAATCGTTAAATTGTGCTGTCTTAAATTCAAGCTTGTCAACCCCCAGTGTTTTTGCCAGTGCTGTGATATCATCCAGTTGCGATTCGTTGGATTTGAGAAGCAGGCATTGCAAAATAACTTCAGGGGATTGGCTTTTCAGCCTTTTTTTTTCGCCGGCAAGCAACCGTATTCCCTCCACAACCCTTTTAAAATCACCTCCCTGCCGGTAGGCCTCGTAACTTTGCTGATTGGCCCCGTCAAGAGAAATGATCAACCGGTTCAGTTTCGATGCAACGGTTTGACGCACGGTATTTTCATTGAGGAAATGACCATTGGTGGAAGTTGAAACAAAGATTTTCTTCGATCTTGCAAAGGCGATAAATTCAAAGAGGTGCTGGCACAGGTAGGGCTCACCCTGGAAATACAGTGTCAGGTAGGAGAGATGCGGCAGAAGTTCACATATGATGGATTTAAATAAATCAGGATTCATACTGCCCTGCGGCCGGGTCAGTAACTTTTGTCCTGCAGGGCATTCAGGGCAGTGCAGGTTACAGCTGTTATTGGGTTCAATACTTACTGCAACAGGATTTCCCCAATGAATTGCCTTTTTCGTGGTCCGTGAAAGAAGATAACCTGCAAGAATTTGAAACAGGTTTATACCTCTTGCTAACAGCAGGATCATGACTGCGGATCATCGGGAACATCCTTCATTTTGTCATGTTTCTTTTTCTTTCGCCTTGCCATGATTGATTTTCCGAAAGAAAATGCCTTTGTCAGCACCGACGAGGTGGCGGAAATATCATTGATCATCGTGGCGGCAAGATTTTTAAACGAGAAAGCGTTTACAATGTCGCGGTACCCGGAGTGGATATTCTCCTCTGTTTTCATGATCTCAAACCGCAACCGTTGTTTTTCCATTTTAATATCCTGCAGGGAATGTATTTTTCCAGGCTCTACCGTATAACGTTTACTCGTTTTCATCTTTCTCCTCCATCAGAATTTTTGATAAATGTGAAACCAATGGATTGATGAAGAACTGGTGCCGTTTGACATAGATGAGGACGCCGCCCAGGATGTAAATTGCCGTGACGATAAGCGCACCCAGCCAGGCCGGCCCTATGTCATTTCCAAACCAGAATACAAAGGCCATGGAGAGAAACAACAGCAGGAACATTGCCAGGATGAAGAAAATGACTGCAATCAGAAAAAAAGAGGCAAGTTTTGCGATCTTTTCGGTGAGGATCAGTTTTAGAAGGTCAATCCGCAGATTCACATAATCCTTGACATTCTCCGTAAGCAGGGAGATATTGTCGGAAATTCTTCCCGGCTCCATTACTTGTTCTCCTTTTCTTCGAGGGCTTCCACCCATGGATCCTCCACGCACAACTCTTCATTTTCTTCTGATGCAAAGGCTGATTTGAAGGCATTGACCTTTTCGGAAAGGTCGTCCTGCATCATGTCTGCAATTCCCATGATGCGCTTTCTTAACCGCTTGCGTGTTTTTGAACCCTTTGCCGGAGCGATGAGCAAGCCTATTCCGATGCCGGCAGCAACTCCAACGAGAGCAGCAAGCATTACTTTTGAACCTGAATTAGCCATTGTATGATTTTTTAACCGGTTATCGAACTTGTAAAGTTAACACTTTTTATTCCCTCCGTGCAAAAATAAAATTGACCTTTGCCAATCCCAAACATTCTGTTTTGCAAAAATTTGTTCGGTTTCAAAAAAACTGTTACATTTACACTTCTAAATATATCATTTAAAATTCTTTTTAACAATTTTATTATGTTGCTGAATGTTAACTTAATACAAAGTACATACGAGAAAATATCAAGGGGTGTTTCCCATGCAAAAATGTTACTGGATAAGCCTCTTACCCTGACTGAAAAAATACTTTACGGTCATTTGTTCGATCTGAATCCAACGGAGCCGTACCATCGCGGCGTTGACTATGTCAATTTTCTGCCCGACCGGGTGGCCATGCAGGATGCTACGGCACAGATGGCGCTTCTTCAGTTCATGACCGCCGGACGCGACACTGCCGCAGTACCTTCCACGGTACATTGTGATCACCTTATCCAGGCGCAGCTTGGGGTTAAGACCGACCTGGCGACTGCGATGGTTCAAAACAAAGAGGTGTATGATTTTCTTGAAACGGTGTCGGCCAAATATGGTATAGGATTCTGGAAACCAGGAGCGGGGATCATCCACCAGGTGATTTTCGAAAATTACGCCTTCCCCGGTGGGATGATGATCGGAACCGATTCGCATACTCCCAATGCCGGAGGCCTCGGGATGGTAGCCATCGGGGTTGGTGGTGCGGATGCAGTGGATGTGATGTCGGGGATGCCGCTGGAGTTGAAAATGCCCAAAATCATGGGGATAGAACTCACGGGAAAATTAAGCGGATGGGCTTCAGCCAAGGATGTGATCCTGAAAATTGCCGGGATTCTGACAGTCAAAGGAGGGACAGGCTTCATCGTTGAATATTTCGGCGAAGGAGCTGAGTCGCTCTCCTGTACAGGTAAAGGGACTATATGCAACATGGGTGCCGAAATCGGGGCAACCTGTTCCCTGTTTACCTATGATTCGAAGATGAAGGCCTACCTCGAAGCAACCGGACGCTCAGAAGTAGCTGCACTGGCAGATAACTATGCAGGATACCTTGCCCCGGATACCGAGGTGCGGGCGAATCCGGAATTGTATTATGACCAGTTCATCAGCATAAACCTTTCGGAAGTTGAACCATACATCAACGGTCCGTTCTCTCCCGATGTAGCGCATACCATATCCGAATTCAAAGCATTCGTAAAAGAAAATGGCTATCCCGAAACCCTGGAGGTTGGATTGATAGGCTCCTGTACCAATTCATCCTATGAAGATATTTCAAGGGCGGCTTCAATTGCAAAACAGGCCAGTGAGAAAAAATTAACGGTGAAATCGGAGTTCATTGTCACTCCCGGATCAGAGCAGATCCGGTATACATGTAAACGCGATGGCCTGCTGGAGGTGTTCAACGACATCGGCGGGGTGATCATGGCCAATGCCTGCGGCCCCTGTATCGGGCAATGGTCGCGTAAAATGGACAATCCCGACCGCAAAAATTCCATCCTGAATTCGTTCAACCGCAATTTTGCCAAACGAAACGACGGCAATGCCGGAACCCACAGCTTTATTGCTTCCCCCGAAATCGTGACCGCCCTCACCCTTGCAGGCACCCTTACTTTCAATCCGCTGACTGATTTCCTGCTGAATGAATCGGGACAACATGTTAAGCTAGATGAACCAAGTGGAGAGGAACTTCCTTTGCATGGATTTGAGGTGAAAGACCCGGGCTACCTGGCACCGCCTGCCAATGCATCGTCGATTACAGTCAGCGTCAGTGCAAGTTCCGACAGGCTGCAACTGCTTGAACCATTTGCTTCCTGGGACGGTAAAGACATTCACGGGATGCGTTTGCTGATCAAGGCAAAGGGGAAGTGTACCACCGACCACATCTCCATGGCCGGCCCCTGGCTTAAATTCCGAGGCCATCTTGACAATATTTCAAACAACCTGCTCATGGGTGCCGTCAACTTTTTCAATGGGAAAACCAATGCGGTTAAAAACCCGGAAACCGGTGAGTATGCGGAAGTTTCAAAAACCGCCCGTTTTTACAAGGCCAAAGGCATCCCAACCATGATCGTCGGAGATGAGAACTACGGCGAAGGCTCCTCCCGCGAACATGCCGCCATGGAACCCCGTCATCTTGGCGTAAGGGCGGTGCTGGTAAAATCATTTGCCCGGATCCACGAAACCAACCTTAAAAAACAAGGCATGCTTGCGCTTACCTTTGCCAGCCCTGGTGATTACGATAAAATACTTGAAGACGATGTGTTTGACCTTGACGGCCTGGAAACATTCGCACCGGGGAAATCGCTGAGCCTCAAACTCAGGCATGCGGACGGTACGGCTGAAGAATTTGCAATAAACCATAGTTACAGCGACCTGCAGATCCACTGGTTCAAGGCAGGAAGCGCCCTCAATTACATGAAAACAATTTAAATCTAAAAATTATGATAATCGCTGAATTCCTTCAGGACCTGGCTAAACTTACAGAAGAGTCCTGTACCATAGAAGAGAGCTTGTTCAAGCAATTTGACGTAAAACGCGGCCTGCGCAATGCCGATCATACCGGCGTGCTTGTGGGGCTGACCCGTGTCGGAAGCGTGGTAGGTTATGAAAAGATAGACGGTGTGCTCCAGGCCATCGACGGCAAGTTGATATACCGTGGAATAGACATCCGCGACCTGGTGCATGGTTGCCAGGAGGCAAAACGCCCGGGTTTTGACGAAACTGTATTCCTGTTGCTTTTCGGCCGGCTACCTTTGAAAGATGAACTTGATAAATTTTCTGACGGTCTGGCTGAGTTGCGAGCCCTGCCTGAGAATTTCAACCGCGACATGATCCTGACCATGAAAGGCAAGGATATCATGAACATGCTTGCCCGTTCGATCCTGGCGCTGTATACCCTGGATGAAAAGGCCGACGATACCTCGATCGCAAATATCCTGAGGCAGTCAATCAGCCTCATTGCAAAGATATCGACCATTGCCGTGTATTCGTATCATTCGATGCGTCACCTTATTTATTATGATACACTTACGGTGAGGTACCCTGATAAAAAACTGAGCACGGCCGCGAATTTCCTGTACATGCTGAAAGGGAATGACTATACCGCACTCGAAGCGGAGCTCCTTGACCTTTCGCTGGTGCTGCATGCCGAGCACAGCGGGGGTAACAACTCCACTTTTACCACGCGTGTGGTCAGTTCAAGCGGCACCGATACCTATTCGGCCATTGTGGCTGCCATTGGCTCGTTAAAAGGGCCGTTGCACGGAGGTGCCAACCTGCAGGTGATCGAGATGATGGAAAACATCAAGGCAAACGTGAAGAACTGGGCCAATGATGATGAGGTTGCAGAATACCTGCGCAAGATCACACGGAAAGAGGTTCACGACAAATCGGGAAAAATTTATGGTTTTGGCCATGCGGTATATACAGTTTCCGATCCCAGGGCCATTCTTTTAAAGGAAAAAGCCCGTTTGCTGTCGATCGAAAAAGGCAGGCAGGATGAAATGGCCCTCTATGAAGCCATCGAACGCATTGGTCCCGGCATATTCTATGAATTCAAAGGCACCCAGGATAAGCTGATCTCCCCGAATGTCGATTTTTATTCAGGATTCGTTTATGAATGCCTTAAAATCCCAAAGGAACTCTATACGCCATTGTTTGCCATCTCCCGCATCAGCGGATGGTGCGCCCATCGCCTTGAAGAGATGATCAGCGGGCGCCGGATCATCAGGCCTGCATACAAGACGGTCGAACCCCCTAGGAGCTATGTTCCTTTAGAAAAAAGATAGGCGGTTTACAACGATCCGTACATTTTTTTCATGGCATTGTTCACCAGCCGGCGCGCTAACCGGCGGGGAATGATGTTCATGAGGAAAAAATATTGCAACCGGTTGGTCATCCCGGGGATGCAGATGGTTTTTGTCCCGAGTTTCCGCAGGGAATAGATGGCAATGTCAGCAGGCTGCATGACCGGAGGCTTCATCTTATCGAAATTCGGCTTGCTTTTCCAGTAAGTGGGTGTAGAAACAGTTCCTGCACAGCAGGCGCAAATGTCGATGCCATGTTCGCCGAGTTCGCCATGGAGTGCCTCCGTGAGCCGGATGGCGAAGGATTTCGTTGCTGCATAAGTTGCTACGTATTGTGGCCCTATCAACCCGGCAAGGGAGGATACCAGGATGATGCCGCCGGTTTTGCCTGCTTTCATCAACCTGTTCGAAAAACCATGAACCAGGTGCAGTGGTGTGTGTGTGTTGACGGCAAGAAATCCATCCAGATCCGCTGGTTCAAGCTCAGTAAAACGACAAACCCTGCTGTAGGCGGCAACATAAACCATCAGCCGGCAATCATTTGCTGTTACTGCTGTCATGCATTGTCGCGGGGCATCGGGGTCGGCCAGGTCGAGGGGCAACTCCAGCAATCGCACCCCGTAATCATGTGCGATTTTTGAAGCAAGGTCGTGCATGGCGCCTGCGTTCACATCTACGAGAATAAGGTTGAACCCATTCGCTGCCAGGACCTTGCAAAATCCTTCGCCTATGCCTTCTGCGGCACCGGCTACCAGCGCCCAATTGCCATAACGTTCCCCGGGTGAAGCCATGATTTATCTATCTTTGCCGATTCTGCAATTATAGGTAATAATTTTCAACATGAGGAAGCTGTTGTTTCTTTTTTTAAGGTTGCTGAAGGCCTTTCGCCTCGCCGGTTTGAAGCTGCAGGGTAAAACTGAGGCTGATGTTCATGCCCGGCGTGTTATTTCGGGAAAAGCATGGGACGAGTTCTGCGGCAACCTCAAAACGGCTGGTGCCTCCCTGATGTACCCGGGCGCCCCCCGCGATGCCTTCAATCAGGCTGAAGGGATGCGCTATTTATCCCGGCTTACCCGTGGCGGGCTGGAGGCATTTGTTGAATATTGCGACCCCGCCTTCCCTGTATTGCGCCGCATGGCTCATGAAACAGTGAAACTTGGCGCAGATAACCCGGATAATTATTATTTCAATGCACAGATCAATGGAAAATACACCTATCGTCTCCATGGGAAGCGGAATTCGGTTCATTACATCGGGTTTTTCACTCAGAACGGAAATTATGGTACTACAGGGGGAATGGCTTCATGCGGGACGCTCGAACACAGCGACCTGGTAGTGGAAGACGATGGCACCTTTGAGATCATCCTGAGCAAAACGCCCACCGGTAAAAACTGGCTGAAGATCGAAGCTGAAACAACGATGGTAATGGTGCGACAGACTTTTTTAAACCGGTTTGCTGAAACTCCGGCTGAAGTCATCATTGAAAATCTTGATGGCGGCACCGCTCCAGATCCGGTCACCCCGGCCATGATCGACGAAGGCCTTCAAACCGCTTCCCTGTTTGTTGCCGGAGCATCCATGATGTTTGCAAGATGGGCCGGTGGATTTCAAAAGCACACTAACAAACTTCCCCTTTTTGACCCTGCAGTCTCCAATGCTGCCGGGGGAGATGCCAGCATTATCTATTATCACAGCCATTGGAAACTGGCAGAGAATGAATCACTGTTAATCAGGGTAAAGCCGCCCGATTGCGATTCATGGAACTTCCAACTCAACAATTACTGGATGGAATCTCTTGATTACCGGTATTTTACCATCTGTATCAATAAGGCATCGGCGCAATACGATGCTGATGGCTCCGTGTCTGTTATCGTTGCTCATAAGGATCCGGGAAAGCCCAACTGGATCAATACCTGCGGACATAAGGAGGGGACCATGTTGTGGAGGTGGTACAGGCTTGCTGAAGGGGCTGAGGCGATCGAGCCGGAATGCATGGTGGAAGCCAAATAAAAATAGAATATCGAATATCGAATATCGAATATTGAATAAAGAATTATGAAGTTTGAAAACTTTCGTCAAAGTCCATTTTGGTTCAGGGGGGCGAACAAATGCTGGGAGGGGACCTATTTCATGGGAACCAGGATCCGGCTGGACAAGGATGATCTCATAAGGTCTGCAAGGAAAGTGACTGGTTTTCGGGATTTTGGAAAAGATTTTAATGAGGAGCCGCTGGAACGGCTTTTAAAGTCGGCAAATGAAGAGGCAAACCTTCACCCCATCGGCCGTTTCATCACCCGGGAACGGTTTGTGAGTTTGCTCAGCATCCGGCTCCGTGCGGAATATTTCTTTAACAAACATCCGCAGATCCTCGAACAGGAGCTCTATCCTGCGTGGATCATCGTAGGGTTGCAACGCACAGGCACCACTAAACTGCAGCGCCTGCTCGCCGAGGATATTGACCACCGGGTCATCCCCAGCTGGGAGGTGATCAACCCGGTTCCGATTGATCCGGAGCTTTATGACCTCTCACCTGTCTCCAGGCTCAACGGTTTATCTGTGTACCCGAATCCCGGGGATAAACGCATCTCCGTCGCCAACACCTCTGTAAAAGCACTGAAGTTCATGTCGCCGGGGTTTTTCGCCATCCACCCGATCGATGCCATGCAGCCTGAAGAGGATATTCTGATGCTCGATGTAAGTTTCATGAGCACGACCCCGGAGGCAATGATGCATGTGCCCACTTATGCTCAATGGCTTGAAAACACTGACCAGTCTGATGCTTATGCCTATGCTGTGAAATTGCTTAAATTCCTGCAATGGATCAGACCGGCAAAACGCTGGGTGCTGAAAACACCGCATCACCTGGAATTTACCAACCTGATTGAAAAGCATTTCGGGGAGGTTCATTTTCTTTGGCCTCATCGTAATTTGCAGGAATCCATCCCTTCGTTTTTAAGCATGGTGATGTACAACAGGATGATTTTCAGTAATGGGGCTGATGAACGGCAGGTTGCGGATCATTGGGTCCGCAAAATAGGCTACATGCTCGACAAAGCGATCGATTACAGGATCCAGGGCAACAATGCCGCAAAATTTACCGACATCTATTATAAAGACCTGATAACCGATTCAATCGGCGAGCTGGAAAAAATATACCGTCTCAACGGGGGTCTTACACCTTCACTTACCGGCCGGTTTAAGCGCCATGAACTCGAACATCGGCATCTTAAACATGGCGTGCACCAATATTCCATGGCAGATTTTGGGCTGACAGCGACCGAAATTGACACTCATACCAAACGTTACGGACACTTTATTTCTGAACATTATGACCGAAAAGAGGCATAAAAAATATAACAACCCGGTTTCCGCAACCCTGACCGGTATCAGTGACCTCTTCAGGAAACAGGTACCTGCCGGAACATTGAAAACCACCGATCGTTTGGACGGAAAAACTGTATTGGTCGACGGATCGAGCTCAGGGCTTGGATTTGCCATTGCCGTTGATTGTGCAAAGCGTGGTGCAAAGGTCATCATGGC
>CAIKNA010000164.1 GCA_903828645.1 uncultured Bacteroidales bacterium | reverse complement strand
CGTTTACTGATACGCGTTCGCTAACTTTAAATCGTCCGCCTGCTCCCATCGAAAAGATATTGTTGTGATCGTTATAGGATGGAACAAGGTTCAGATGAACATAAGTTGGTGCAAGTTGCAAAGACAACCGGTCTCCGAATTTCCTGGCTACGATTACCTGTGAGGCATAAGAGATTCTTGAAGTGAAATAATTGTTCCGGGTCGGATCCTCCCATTTGGTCGTATAAATTGAAGTGCTCCCAAAAATTGTCATGGTAATCGGCATTCTCTTTGCCCCGGTGCTCTGGCGGAGTGCTTTCACTTTGACGGATCCATCCCAGGTGTTTTTCAGCGTATTCAGTCCGACGCCAAATCCCAGCCAGTCTGTGGCTCCATATTCAAGTCCCAGCCGGACCGTGGCCTGTTTCAAACCGAACAGATTCTCATAGCCTGAGTTTAAGGCGCCAAAATGATGCGTGATCATAAACAACAGGTTTCCTGTGGGTGAATTTTCTGATGATTGTCCAATGACTACTTTGGTCGTTTTGAAGGTTGCCGAAGTATAGTCGATGGTTGGCTTTTCATCCTTATTCAGCAGTGCCATCATATCATCCTGGGCATTTACCCGGCTTGAAAGAAGCACCAGGAGGATCACAATAAATAATGGTAGTTGTATTTTCATGGTCATAAGTTTAGTTGTTGGGAGATCCAAGATTGATCCATTTCTTTATTTTACCCTGGTCGCAGGCAGATAACTTACTGCCGCCTTTGGGCATCGGGTCGCCTGAAGATGCCCAGCTCACATCGAGCCAGAGGCGGCCGTTGTTTGAAATGACCAGCATCCCGTTATAGGTTTCAGTGACCACCCCACCCGAAGCAATGGCAGAAGAATGGCAAACATTGCAATTGGCTGACATGATCGGGGCAATGGTTTGTGAATAGGTCACATTCGTGCTGTCGCACTTGGTCCCCGGAAAGGGATACAGGTCATATTCGTTGTCATTATAACATGAAGGAAATAACAACAGGAATGATCCCAGTATGAAAATACTGCTTAAAATTTTTCTCATTTGTTTTGTCTGACTTTATTTTTGTGGTTTACCAAGATTTATCCATTTTTGGAATAATGCAATGTCACAGGGTGAAAGTGTTGCTCCTTGCGGCATTGCCGAATAGCCGGATTCATGCCTGATTGACCCCATCAGCCGGTTACTATTGGCACAAGCCACAACATCTGCATAAGTTTCCAGTGAGAGTCCGTGCTGTGGTGAAGATCCGCTATGACAGGATAAACACCAGGACTGAACGATCGGGCTGATCGATCCGGTGTACGTCACATTCGTTGAGTCACAGCCTGCCGAATCACACTTGTTGTTGTAAGCACCCTGGGCGATCCACCAATAGATGATACTCTTCTGATCAGCGTTAAACGGTGTATCAGGAGGCATTCTTTGACTGGATCCGCTGAAAAGAATGGTGTAGAGTTTACTTGCCTGGGGATCAAAGGGGACCACCATTTTGTAGATGGCTTCATAGCTGTCAAAAACTCGTCCTCCCTTGCGGGTTGCAGCATCATGACATCCCGACTTGGCACAGCCTGTAAGGATCACAGGCAATACGAAATTCTGAAAGTAGATCGTGTCGTGCGAACATTTAAACTCCGGGCCGGGTGGTGCAGGTTTGGGCGGGGCAATGGATAGATCTGCTTTGTGATGGCATGAAACCACCACTATTAACAGGATAACCAGTAAGGCTGCAAAAAAAGAAAATTTCATTTTCATAAGAGTTAAAGAATTGATCAAAACAGTTCTGGCAAGATGAATTTCAAGCCATAAGCAGGTCCTAATCGGACAAAAGTAAGGATATTTCCGTTATTCCGCCATCAAACCTGTAAACCTTCATATAAGCCAAAAAATATACTAACAGATAAATAACTATTTTGTTTTATAACACTTATAGGTATTGGTTACACGTTACGCGTTACACGTAGAGACTTACAAATTAAACTTATTCTAAATTGCCGCCATTTCATCCAAAAAGCCATTGCGGATACCTTCCGGTTCAATTATTTTTCTTTACCTTCGTCACTCATTATCCGAATAGTATCCTTAATCCTATTATTTATGGCTAAAATTAAAGGTGACATTGTAATTAACGTGGAGCGTTGCAAAGGTTGCGAAGTGTGTATTGCTGCGTGT
>CAIKNA010000163.1 GCA_903828645.1 uncultured Bacteroidales bacterium | reverse complement strand
GGAAGAATTAATTCCATTGTAGATCGTCAGCGTGTCGTAACCCGGTTCCGTACTGAACGAAGTAAAGGCAAACCGCAACATCGACCCGGTTGTGGAGGGATAAAATGTCTCCACATATGTTTCATTGTTCTGGTAACTGCCCGAAAGGCCTCCCGAATCATAAAAATCACCCGTGCAGGTGGTAACTGTTCCATTGGCGATATTGAATACCGGAGGTGTCACGGTAATGTAACCTGTCCTGGTTTTGGTATCGGATCCTCCAGGTTTTGTCACTGTAAGAATGACATCATAGGTTCCGAGGGTATTGTAAACGATCGCCGGGGGTGTTTGCCCGTTCCAGGATGAAGGAGTACCCCCCGGAAATGACCAGACCCACGTTGCCGGACCGCAGGAAGAGTTATCGGTGAAGGTCACTGAATTACCGATAACCACTGTTGCCGGTGTCCCTGTAAAATCAGCAGCCACGGTTTTTACAAGGATATATCCCGGTTTGGTCTGTGTATCCGTGTTTGTTCCATCGGATACAGTGAGGGAAACATCATAAGTACCAGCCGAAGCATATGAAACCGGCGGCGGATTCTGTCCGTTATAGGAGGCAGGCGTCCCCCCGGGGAAACTCCATGCCCAGGAAGTCGGGGAGCCGGTGGATAGATCTGTGAAAGTGGCACTGCCACCCGAACACACGGCGGTGCTGTTTGCAATAAAAACAGCATGGATCCCGGCATTCGGATCGAAACCCTCCAGGGTAATTACGGAGGTGTTTACAGGGTCCAGCCACTCCTGCAGTCTGGTGGCTGCAGTGGTTCCCTGTGCCCACGACATGGAAAATTTACCGTAGAAATCCCATAGTTGGGTTGCACTGCATGCGGATGGTCCTCCGTGCAACTGCCCGATGACCCGGTGGTTCTGGTCAAACATGGGAGAACCCGACGATCCCGGTTCAGTAACCCCGTCGTTCCAGATGACTTTCCAGTGAGAATCGGCCGGCGTTCCGCTCCAGGTGTCTGATGTAAAGGGAGTGATTGAATAGGATATCTTTTTGATATCGCCCGAAGGGTGGTGAATCCCTGCCCCGGAACTGGCACCAACATTTTCGCGGTTCCACCCGGCATAATAGACATTGTAAGATGAGGGAGGGGTGCTGCTCATCTCGACAAGGCAAAAATCAGAATCGGAATTGCGTGATCTCAGGGTGGCTCCTGAAAGAGAATTATAGGAAGGAGAGGTGCCCGGGTTGGCACAGGTGGGGCTCTGCCAGTTGAACCAGAAAACCCATGATGAGGGGTCGCTGTAACAATGGTTGGCAGTTAAAACATAGGGAACCCCGTTCCAGCTGGTGTTATTCACAACAGCACCGGTGCAGAAACCATTGCCTCCTGAGACCAGCATGCACACCGACCGCACCTGGTTTTCCCATCCTGCAGCTTCCGGGCAATTTACATTGTTGTTGCATGAACCTGAATTCCCGAAGGACCTGGCATACTCGAATGCATTCCGGTAACCATGCGTCACACGGGTAAGGTTCAGCACACCCGGAAAGTCAGGTTTGGCAGGTTCGTAATACTCCATGACAACCTGGTCGCCACTGACCAGGGTTGTGGCAAATACACCGTTTTCCTGGTTGTTGAAATCGGTAAATGCACCGATTACCTCTGTTTTATTAACGTTATATACAAACAAAGTGGCTCCCGGGGGCATATGATAGTCGCTGAAGGTGAGATTGATGGTCAAGGCGCCTTCCGACCTGATCCCAAGACGCCAGATCCTGTCTCCTCCCGGTAACAGATCCCAGGAACCTGAATTTAAGAGGGTATAATCCACATCGATATTTTCCCCAAACCGCCATGGAATATCCTTGTTCTGGTCATTGATGACATCTTCGGCCCGCAGCCTGTCAACATCAACTGCCCGCAGGGTCATGACAACAGGTCTGGTTTTTACCAGGTCACTGTTCTGAAAACTTATGGGCGACCCGCCGCGGCTCACTTGCGAAAAACCTGCAGCAGCAATTCCCGAAAAGAGGGCAATTGCAACAAATTGTAAAAAATTTTTCATGGTGATGATTTTAACTGATTCACATGATTTGTAATTCCATATGAAAACCAACTTATCTTGTAACAGCATCAAATATTTATACATAAACGGGATAAAATGTTACCAGCAGGTAAGATTTATCCCGTTTATGCTAAACAGCAAATCATGTTTTAAAGGCAGCTCCGGATCAACTTACATCTGTTTTAAAATCCTGGTTGTTCCTGAATTTTGTCCTGTGATCACCCTGATCAGGTATATTCCTGCCGGCTTGTCTGACAATGAAAATTCATGTTTCCGTTCTCCCGATATTTCAGCCGTCAGCATCCTCAGTCCGTTCATGTCATAGATTTCAACCTGGCATTTTCCCACGGCATCAATGGCATTCAATTCAAGCGTGAACGCACCGGATGTCGGATTTGGGTAAACCTTGTAGAATGACTGTTCCAGGACCAGGGCTGCGCCTGTTCCGGCAGCGGCAGTAACAATCGAAGGAGCAACACACCATGGACCGCCATCCGCGATATAACCGTGCATATATCCACCCGGTTCAACAAAAGTCCCGGGATAGTAAAGGATATTATGGCCTGCGATCATTGTTGCGGAACCACCGGTTATTACAATAAAATTAGTGGCATTGCCGGCAACGGTGATCGTTTGGATAGCGTCGTAACATGCCGTTCCGGATACCGTAACATCCTGTACCGTTTCAAACTGGGAAACGGGGTTCACAACCATGATGATGATGTTGGAATTTGCCGGATTTGTTGAAGTACATGTTTCTCCCGAGGTCAGGATGCAGGAAACCGCATCGCCGTCAACGGGCAAATAGGTATAGGCATTGCTGTTTGTTCCTGCATTGATCCCATTCACCATCCACTGATAAGCGGGGGATGCACCTCCGTTGACAGGCGTGGCCGTAAAAGTTACCGGTATCTTTTTATCAACCGGGTTTGCAGAAGCCACGATTGAAACACTCACCGGTAAAAGCGGGTTCACGGTCATGGAGACAATATTGGAAGATGCCGGGTTGCCTGCCGTACAGGTTTCACTGGAGGTGAGTACACAACTTACCTGGTCATTGTTTGCAGGTGCATATGTAAAAGATGAACCATTGGTTCCTGCATTGGATCCGTTGACCTGCCACTGGTAGGCAGGTGTGGTTCCCCCGTTGACCGGAACAGCCGTAAAAGTCACAACGGAAGAAGCACAAACAGGGTTGGCTGATGCCCCGGCCGAGACACTCACCGGGAGATTTGGATTCACCGTCATGGTCACCATATTCGAGGTGGCCGGACTGCCTGACTTGCAGGGAAGGTCGGAGGTCAGGGTCACATAAACCTGGTCGCCATTGGCAGGAACACACGAATAGGAGGCTCCCGTTCCGACAGCAATGTTGTTCTTAAACCATTGATAGGAAGGATTTCCTCCGTTGACTGGTGTGGCGCTAAATAGCACAGATGTTCCTGCACAGACAGGATTGGCCGATGCGCCAACCGATACGCTGACAGGCAGATTTGGATTTACCGTCATGGTCACCGTATTCGAGGTGGCCGGGTTGCCTGACTTGCAGGGAAGATCGGAGGTAAGGATCACATAAACATGGTCGCCGTCGGCAGGAACACATGAATAGGAGGCTCCCGTTCCGACAGCAATGTTGTTCTTAAACCATTGATAGGAAGGATTTCCTCCGTTGACTGGTGTGGCGGTATACATGACCATTGTTCCAGCACAGACAGGATTGGCCGATGCGCCAACCGATACGCTGACAGGCAGATTTGGATTTACCGTCATGGTCACTGTATTCGAGGTGGCCGGACTGCCTGACTTGCAGGTCAGGCTCGATGTCATGATCACATAGACCTGGTCTCCGTTAACCGGAACATAGGAATAGGTTGCGCCGGTGCCAACAGCAACGGTATTTTTAAACCACTGGTAAGCTGGTGTTCCTCCATTGATTGGGGCAGGCGTAAAGGTAACCGAAGTTCCTGCACAAACCTGGTTCGCAGAGGGCGATATTGAAACACTGACCGGCAACAGAGGATTGACGGTCATGGTCAGCACATTTGACGTGGCCGGGCTCCCTGTCGCACAAGTGGCATTGGAAGTAAGCGTGCAGGATACCTGGTCGCCGGATGCAGGGATATATGAAAACAGGGCATTGTTGGTTCCTGCGCTGACACCATTCACCTTCCATTGATAGACCGGGGGAGTTCCCCCATTGACCGGAGTAGCGGTAAAGGTAACCTGGGTGCCAGCGCAGACAGGGTTTGCTGAAGAACCAATCGATACGTTGACCGGCAGCAGCGGATTAACCGTAATGGTCACGGTATTGGTGGGCAGGGGTCCTCCGCAGGTGCCGGTGGCATTTTGAAGTTGCTTGTAATAGGTGGTGGCCGTAAGAAGCCCGGGCTGGTAATTCACCAGGGTAGCCCCGCTGATATTGCTGAATGTCGTGTTATTCAATGAGCTCTGCCACTGGTAGGTGGGCAATGTGCCATTCGATGGAGGAATGCCGGTCAGCTGGACCGGTGTCGCATTTGCACAGATCGACTGGTTTGCACTAACCGAGCCGACTGACAGCGGTACATTTACAACCATGGTCAGACTATTGGATGTGGCCGGATTGCCGGTGATGCAGGTGGCGTTTGAAGTCAGCACGCAGGTCACTGCATCATTGTTGACCGGGATATAGGTATAGGTAACGGCAGTGGCAGCGGACACACTGGTTCCGTTCACCTTCCACTGGTACGCAGGGGTGGTGCCTCCGTTTGTCGGTGTTGCCGTAAAAGTGACGCTTGTGCCCTGGCATACCGGGTTGGCCGAGGCGGCGATCGAAATGCTCACCGGGACGGTTGAAGTACAGGAACTCGCAACCTGCACATCGTCCAGGCAAACGCCATAACCATACTTGGCATTCCCTTCAAAAGCGATATAATAATCGGCTGTCGGGCTGGGCAAAGTGATCGTCTCCTGGGTCCATGCGGTGATGCTGGCGGTATAGGCAGCCAGTTGCGTCCAGGTACCGGCAGCAGAAGTCTTATAAAAAACGGTCAACTGGTCCTGGTCGGGGGTCCAGTAAGCCTGGGTATGCCAGAATTTAAGCTGCGGAGTACTCACCGAGGTCAGGTTAAGGGTGGGAGTGATCAGTTTCGTTTTATTGTCTGCCGAAGTAACGTCAATCAATGTGGCATTGTATGACCCTCCGTGTGCGGCGGCGGGATGACTGTTGCCGCTCCCGGCGATAAATGTCCAGTTGATCCCGGAACTGGCAACCTGCTCCTGCGACCAGCAATTGGGAATCAATCCGCCGTTTTCAAAGCCTTCATTCCAGGGAAAGGTCGTCACGATACCGCAAAGGGTGGTGAATGTAAGATCATCTCCGTAATAGGTGCCACCGGCATTTGTAGCGTAAGCCCTGACATGATAGAGGGTACTGGCCGATAATCCCGTGATCGAACTAGTGAAAACGCCAGTACCGGAACCATCTGTGGTGTGACTTCCCGAAATCGTCGGAGTGGCGGTGGTCGCCCAGCAAACCCCGCGGGCTGTAACGGCAGAGCCTCCATCCGTGATGACGTTCCCGCCGGACGCGGCGGAATTCATGGTAAGGGACGAGGCAGCCGTCGTGGTTACTGAAGCAGCCCCCGGAGTGAACGAAAGGTCACTGCCATAAACTGTTCCATCGCTGTTGGTTGCTGACAGCCGGAAGTGATAGGTAGTACCTGCTGTTAACCCGGTCAGGTTTGCACTGACGGCAAGGGCTGTCGTTCCCGAACCGGCAGAGGTACTGGTGGTGGTGTTCCCGTAACTGACGGTCGTTCCCCATTGAAAATAGTATGTCGTGGCAAGTCCGTTGGGGTTCACGCTTCCGTTGATGGTGGCGGTTGTCCCGGTGACGGAAGTTGCCGCAAGGGTTGTCACCGTAGGGTCATTGCCGAACTTGAAGGAGGCGATTCTTGAACCTTTCGTAGTTCCCCCGGTCTTGACATATTCCGTGGTATACCAGAAAGTCTGGTCATCGGCGGGATCAACTGATATGCCCGAATAGTCTCCCCACCGGTTATATCCGGATTGTGCAACCGTTCCCGCTAAAATGGTTTGTTCAGCGATATCCATTACCCCTGATCCAGCAACATATGCGCTGGCCGATTGTCCGCAATACCGGATCCCGGGATAAACCGACGAACCCGAAACAGAGTACCCCAGGGCAATCTTTCCGCTGCCGTTCAACCTGATGCTGCCCATCCAGCGTGAATTTGCATCGGGCGCATAGGTGCCCTGCTGACGGACAACCCAGGTTGTTGCCGGGGGCGTTTTCCTTAATTCATACCAGCGGATTCCACCGTGGTTGGTAGCATCGACGTCGACGGTGTGGCAGCATACGATGGTCTGGTAGGTGCCGAAATTGCGATACTGCGGCGCGTTCATGATGACCTGAGGCACCGCATCAAGTTTTTGTGAAGTCGGCTGGGTGATATCGTCCCAGGTGGATGTAAACTGGCTGTCGAAAGCGGTGACATTGAGCTGATACGGACGGGTAAATGTCGAAGAGGCGGGAGTGGTCCAGTTTACGGCCAGTTCATAGAGCCAGAGCTGGTCGGTTCCCCCGGATACGGCGTCATCGTTGAAAGCGATAAACATGCCAGGAGATCCGGCCGGGGCTGCCGGACCATCGCAATCCAGTGGAGGAACGCAAAGAAAACTGCCGGTAGTGGCCGCAGGCCTCCATGGATTGTCAAAGGCCACCATTTGTGCCGTTTGCCCAAGCAGCATTTTCGAACGTTCGAAAACATAGGTATCGTTACCGCTACCATTATTGATCCCCAGGTAATACCCGTCCTGCCAGACACCCAGTTTTGGATAATCGGGTTGTTCTACAATATCGAAAGAGTACTTGTACCAGGTTCCGGTGGGGTCATTGGTCGTGGAAACAGCCACCAGCATGTAGTCATTTGTATGACCAAAGGTGAACTCCCCAACAATCCAGCGGTCGGCCTGTTTATCATAGAGGATGGTCGGGTCGCCGTCATTATAGGTGGCACCGGGGACGCCGGTAAACAGGGTGTTCAAGGCGGTCGGGCCTGCCAGAAGGGTTCCGGTCTTGTTATAAATGGAATAGGTCACATTGACCACCTGCATATAATGGTTAGGGCCTGCCGTTCCGTTGCAGTCGGGAGGATATGAGCCGGTTGTTTGACCTTCAAAATTCTGAATCGGCGCTGCCGATGCCGGTGATTTACCCATCATTTGCTGCCATGCTTCATCGGGCCCTTTGGGGAATGCTGTTTTAGCAAAAGGATAAAGCCGGGGCTCGTTTTCCTCTTTTCGTGCCGCTTTTTTCATGGCAGCCTGCTTCATTGCCGCGATCTGCTCTGCGGTGAGGGCCGGAAGATCGCGAAGCGGGGGGGAGATTCCAAGGAATACTCCTTTTCCAATGAGGCTTGGATGAACTGCAACATCAGCCTGGGCTGATCCGGTTTTGTTTAAACCCAGAAAAAACACGGTGAAAAACAGGGTAAGGGTAAAATAACGCATAGAAGTGGGATTTTAAAAGGTGATGAATTCGTGAAACATAACATACAAAATTACAATAAAATTCAATATGCCCCGAAATGAGACATTAAACAACCTTACATTCAGGAAAAATAAGGTTGTTCCGGATTCGTATTGAATAATACGCTAAGTTCGTAGACGAAACAAATTAATCTGCATACTTCCCTGATCGCATTTTTTTGTGCGAAAGGCCCCGGGAGAGATTTAAAATCTATGTCACCTCAGTTTTTTTACCGGTTGGTTATCCTCCTGGTTTTGACATTTGCGCCGTTTTTGCTTCCCGCCCAGGATGAGGTGATGCATTTCACGCATCTGACACGTACAAATGGCTTGCCCTCAAACCGAACCCGTTGTATTCTTCAGGATTTCCAGGGTTATATCTGGATTGGAACGGATAACGGACTGGTCAGGTTCGACGGGCACAACATCACCGTATTCAGGCACAACCGGAATGATCCTTCTTCGGTGATCGATATCTGCATCAATGCATTGTATGAAACCCGCGATTCGTTGCTGCTGATAGGGACCGTCGACGGCCTCTCCGTGTATGATCCCGCTGCAAAAACATTTACCGGATATTCGATTTACAACAGGGGGAAAGGCTGGTTTCCTGTAAAAAACATCGTCTGCTTCTATGAAGAAAGGGACGGGAGCATTTGGATCGGTACCGAATACGGACTGGTACATATGTCACGGAATCCTGTCGGTTTCAGATGTTATCCGCTCAAAAAAAGTGAACGGCGAACCGACAGGGAATACGCTTTTAACCATATTACCTGCATTATACAGGATCCCAGGGACAATGACAAGCTGCTCATTTCAACCCTGGGCGGATTGTTGCAGTTTGACAAGATAACCAACACCATCTCCTGCGATTATAAAAAAAACATCAACAACATGTACGACATCATCGATCTCAACCTGGATGCCGGACGCTATCTTTGGAGCTGCGGATGGGCAAAGGGATTGAATTGTCTGGACCTGAAAACCGGGCTGTGGCAGGAATTTCCCTGTGATGCGCAGAAGCCGATCGACATCGTTGGGATCACGAAAAAAAACCAGAATGAGTTCTGGCTGGCGACCATCGAAAACGGGCTGGGGATTTTTAATAAAACCGACCATACTTTCCGGTTTCATCAAAAAATCGCCGGAGATGAAAAATCATTATTATCCAACACGGTTACCAGGATAAAATACATGAATAACAAAAGGGACCTCTGGATCATTGGTGATGACGGTATCAACATCCTGAACCAGCAATTCGGATCATTCAGCAATGTTCTCATTCCTTTTGAAAATAAATGGATCAGCTCCTTTTTCATGGATCATGAAACAGGACATCTGTATGTAGGTGCAATAGATTGTAAAGGGCTTTTCGACCTGGATGAAAAGAAAAACAGATGGGACATCATACCACCTGCCAGCAATCCCGGAAAATATGGTTTGAGTGTTCTGACCATCTGTAAAGATTCGCGTTCCGTGCTATGGCTTGGTACACGGTCGGGGCTTCAGTATTATGACCCGGGATGCAGGAAATTGCTGGTTTTCAGGCAACCTGACGGCAACAGTCTGCCTTTGAAAGAACCTTGGATTTATTCAATCGTGGAAGACGGTGTACACAACCTGTGGATCGGGACAAGGAGCGAAGGCGTTATTAAAATTGATTCAACGCGAACCAGGATCAACCATTTTCAGCACAATCCTCACGATTCTTCGAGCCTGGTTGAAGGAGGCCGTATCCATGCAATCTGCCCCGATAAATTCAACAGGATATGGATCGGCACCGACAATGGTGTAAGCATTTATGACCCGGTAACCAATCGTTTCAGCAACGACATCATGGATTCCCTTTTGAAATTCGGGGTAACCAAACGCTGGATCAATAACATCATGCACGACACACTTGGAAGGATGTGGGTGATCATAGATTTAGAGGGCCTGCTCAGGGTCGATGAACCTGATTCAAGGCACTTCCGTTTCAAGTTGTTTAACACTTCAAACGGGCTGAATGATCCAATAATCGGAAGAGTGGCAAGCGATGCCCGTGGCGGAATATGGTTAATCAATTACGGGCTTCTCTACTTCAATCCATATGATGAATCATTCCATATGTATAATGAACACAATGGGCTCAACCAACCACTGGGTTTTGATGAAAGCCCTTATATTGATCCTACGGGGAATATTTCAATTGGCCGCCATGGAATGTTTGAAACAAAAAATATCAGGGATCTCGATTTATCACCGTTGACCATCAAGCTGGTGCTTGAATCGATTGAAATCAACGGTAAGAGTGTTCCGTTGGGGAAAATTGCAGGTACCGCGTATCCGCTCATCCTGGGCGCAGATCAGAATAATGCATTATTCCGTTACACCGGCATCTGTTTCCAGGACATCGAACAGCTCCTGTTCAGGTATAAGCTGGAGGGTTACGATAAAGACTGGATCATGGCAGGAACGGGAAGGGAAGCAAGGTACACCAACCTGCCTCCGGGAAAATACCGGTTTGTTTTCCAGGTATCAAACCGGGGCATCTGGCTTGACCAGGAATCTTCAACCTGCCTCATCATCCATCCGTTTTTCTGGAAAACATGGTGGTTCATTTTACTTGTCATGCTTGTTGCCGGCTTCATTCTTTTCATCATATACCGTTACAGGGTGAAGGAACTCCTGAGACTCGAACGGCTGAGAACCAGGATCGCCACCGATCTGCATGATGATGTGGGATCCACCCTGAGCAGCATCTCCATCCTCAGCGATATCCTGGCACAGCAGGTTGAAAACCCTCAATCAGCCAGGATGCTGGGCTCCATAGGCACCAACGCCCATAAAATGCTGGAAAAGATCGATGACATCGTTTGGGTGGTCAACCCTACAAATGATAAATTTCAGAACCTCGGGCTGCGTATCCGCGAATATGCAATCCCCCTGTTTGAATCTAAAAACATCAAACCTGAGATACACTTTGATAAGCAGATGAACACCCTGCAATTGCCGATGGAGGTTAGAAGAAACATTTACCTGATCGCCAAGGAGGCCATCAACAATGCGATCAAATACTCCGGATGCAAATCAGTAAAAATCTTCTTCCGTCAGGAATTTCCGGGTCTCATCATGGAAATCAGCGACGACGGTAATGGGTTTAATCCGGAAGCACCCACCTCGAGAAATGGAATCAAAAACATGAAATTGAGAGCATCCCAGGTCAACTCCCTGATTGAAATTAAATCGGCACCCGGTATGGGAACGCAAATTACCCTGACCGTGAATATGAGATAACACTGATGTTGCATGTCCCTAAATTCCCTTTCCCCATATAATTATTCAGTTGTGATCCGGGCTTTTCCATCGTAATATTGCATATTAAACATGACGGCGGGAAGATGAACATCAGGGTTTCTATATACGAAGACAATGACGCCCTGCGCGAAAGTCTCTCATACCTGGTATTGGGAACGGGAACCCTTCAACTTTGCGGTGCCTATCCCGACTGTTCGCAGGTAATGGAAAACTGTGTTGTGGCAAAGCCAGACGTCATCCTGATGGACATAGACATGCCCGGCATCTCGGGTATTGAGGCCACAGCCATGATCAAGGCGACATTCCCCGAGATCAACATCATGATCCTCACTATTTTTGAAGATAAAAATAAAGTTTTCGACGCGCTGTGTGCCGGAGCTACCGGTTATCTGCTGAAGAAATCCTCCGCCGTTGAAATCATAGAAGCCATTGCCGAGCTTCACCATGGAGGCTCTCCCATGACCGGTGAAATCGCCCGGAAAGTCTTCGAATTTTTTTCCACTCCCTCCATGATAAAAAACAATGACTATTCACTGTCGGCAAGGGAGTTCGACATTCTGAAATGCATTGTTGAAGGCGACAGTTATAAAATGATTGCCGATGCCTGTTCCATCTCCATGGGTACCGTACGTTTCCACATCAACAACATCTACAAGAAACTTCACGTCAATTCCAAGTCTGAAGCTGTGATCAAGGCCTTGAAGGAACGGTTGGTGAGATAAAAACCAAGTCCTTTATCCGGTTGCGCTCCCCCTTGCTCCTTCCTAATTTTGACCCGACATTCATTAAACACTCATGCCATGAAAAAACTCACTCTATTCCGGGTTACCGGTTTTACGGGATTCCTGCGCCCAAATTTAAATTTCTTCGATCACCCCGAACTTGTACCCCTCTTGTTCTTTTTTTTGGGGTTTCCATCAGCCATGGCTGATAATGTGATAACCAGTGGCACCACCTTTAAAGTATTACCGGGGACCACAGTTGTATCTTCTGAAAACCTCGTGATAAAAAGCGGGGCGACCCTCAGCAACGCGGGAACGGTGACCCTGAAAAAAGGGCTGACCAATGAAAACAGCACCCCCAACTCCCTGGGAAGCGGCACGTTGGAATGTTCCGGAACCACCTCGCAAACAATTGCCGGGCAAAACATCCTCGGGAACCTGACGCTCAACAACGCCACAGGAATGACCATTGGTGGAAATACGGTTGTTAACGGCGTTCTTGGCCTGATCAGCGGAAAAGTTACCCTTGGCAGCAATAACATGCTTTTGGGACCATCTGCATCCATTTCAGGCACGCCATCAGCCTCTTTAATGATCATCGTTACCGGTTCGGGTGAACTGCGCAAAGAATTTCCTGAAGGATTTACGGGAAATTTCACCTTCCCTGTGGGGGATGACGACGGTAGTCCCGGGTATTCACCGGTTATGCTTAATTTTTCCGGCGGGACGTTTCCAACTGGTAATTATGCTGGTGTTTCCCTCGTGAACAGTAAATATCCCGACCCAAACATCACGGGTAACTACCTGAACAGGTACTGGACCCTCACCCAGTGGGGAATTGCCGGGTTCACCTGTAATGCCACCTTCCAGTACCTTGCAGCGGATGTGACCGGAAATGAAAACGCGATCTCCTGCACCAAAGTGAACCCCGTTCCCTGGGTGACATATGACCTGGCCAACGCAACATTCCATCAACTTACAGCCAACGGGATCACAACATTCAGTTCCTTTACCGGGTTAAAGAGTACAACACCACCCCCGAACCAGGATCTGGCCAACATCACCATTCCAGACGGTGTTACCAATTGTTATGATGCCACGCAGGTAATAACGGTGGCCGGGAATGGCAATACTTTTATCGTCGGGAACAACGGGAGTGTCACCCTGGTGGCCGGATATAAAATTTCCATTCTTCCGGGCGCGAAGGTTTATCCTGGCGGTTACCTGAATGGTTATATCGCCACCGGCGGAATTTACTGTGGTTCTTCGAAAAACCCGTTGGTTGCCTCACTTGAAAACGAGGAAACCCTTGGGGTTGAGCCGGCAGTCAAAAACCAGTTTATAAAAGTTTATCCCAATCCCACAGAAGATATGGTCATGATTGAATTGCCGGGTAGTGGCCCGTCCACCATGGCCAATATAACCGTTTACAGCATCCGGGGGAGCGTGCTCTTTCAGAAAACGATTCATGGCGAACCGGGATTCCGGTTCTCCCTGTCGGGAAAACCAGTCGGAGTATACCTGGTGCATGTGCAATCGGGCGACCGATCGGAAATTGCAAAAGTTGTCAAAAACTAATTCAAAAACATTTATTATACCAATTAAAAACTTTGAAGTATGAAAAACATATCTATTTTTATCGTGTCCCTGCTGCTTTTCAGCAGCACACTGTTTGCCCAGGTAGCTATCAATACCGACAATCTCCCCCCTGATCCGTCGGCCGGACTGGATGTGAAATTCAGCAACAAGGGGTTGCTGCCTCCCCGTGTGGAACTCACAGCCCCGTATGTGGCTGCCCCTGTTGTTTCACCCGCCATTGGCCTGCTGGTTTATAATACTGCAACGGCCGGTAATCCTCCCGACAATGTCGTTCCAGGCTATTATTACTGGAATGGCAACATGTGGAATCCTTTTGTCGTATCGCCGGGAACAGACGGTCAGACCCTGCGAAATGACGGAAACCAATGGATTGCAAACAGTGTTTTGTACAACGACGGAACGAATGTTGGCATCGGAATGATCAATCCAACGCATAAATTAACCATTGCCGGATCTGAACAGACGCTCAGGCTGATTGGCCCGGGAAGTTTCGGCAGCACTGCCCAGCTGAATTTTGGAGATGGAAACTACGTCTATTTTTCTGAAGATGTTGATGACAATTTATTGATTCATGCCAACGGACGTACCGCGTTTACAGGGGGAAGCGTTGGCATAGGCACGACCGCACCAACCCAGTTGCTTACTGTTGCCGGCACCATTCAAACAACTTCAGGTGGAGTGATGTTTCCCGATGGTACGACTCAAACCACAGCTGCAAATGCACATGTCATTGGTGAAAGCTACGGAGGTGGTATTGTGTTTTATGTATCTTCGGGCGGACAGCACGGACTGGTTGCAGCCGTTGCCGACCAAAGCACAGCCATACAGTGGTTTAATGGCAGCAATACGACAACAAATTCTGCCAGGGATGATGTTTTTGCCGGCCTCTACAATACAGAGCGCATAATCATCAACCAGGGCACGGGAAGCTATGCTGCTCAAATTTGCGCCAATTTTAAGGGCGGCTATTTTGGCGACTGGTATTTACCTTCAAAATATGAATTGAATCTGTTGTGTCTTCAAAAAGATCTGGTTGGCGGTTTTGCCACCGGTCTCAGTGCCCTCTACTGGAGTTCCTCTGAAGCCGATCCCGCCAACGCCTGGCTCCAGAATTTCGGCAATAATGGCCAATACACTAATTTAAAAAGCTCCACCTACTATGTGCGCGCCATCCGTGCATTTTAATCGGTTAAATGATAGCTTGCCTGCTTTGCGGCAGGCAAGCTTTATAATAACCTTTATTTCAATTTAACCAGCCTGGCGGTCTCTGTTTGAGCCCCGGCTTTTAAACGGCAGATATAAAATCCAGCAGGCAGGAGTCCTCCCGAAAATTCCAGGGCATAGGTTCCTGCCGGCTGGACTTTTTCAACAAGGGTCCGGATCTCTTTCCCGAAAAGGTTGCAGATTGAAACCTTCACCATGCAATCGCCCGGGATATGATAGCTGATCGCGGTGCGATTGCGGAAAGGATTGGGAGAGGCGGTCAATGAAAGAAAATCATGATGTTCAGGAGATGGATCGATCCCGACAATCGTGGGAATAATGTGGGTGTAATAAACATCCTCTTCTCCGTTCAGCGTATTGGCCCATGCGAGATGCGCCCCTTCGTTGTCTGAAACCATGTCGAAATAATCTCCCATTTTATCCTGTTGCGGATACCCCACCGACGGATCGAACGAATCGGAAAGCTTTTTATTGATCGACCATGTTTCACCCTGGTCATCGGAGTAGCAATAATAGAGGGATGACAGGTAAGAGCCTGGGAAATCACGGGTATCCAGCCAGATCACATCGATGCGCCCGTTTGGGGCGACCGACATGGTTCCAAACCACTGGTAATTATCAATGCTTATATCGGTATTGATCCGTTTCGGCGGGCCAAAAGTGGCCCCCCCGTCTGTGCTTTTTGCATACATCACATCGGCAGGATCGGACACCGACATCCGGGCAACGGAAGCCAATACGTATACATTGCCCCTCCCCGGGCCGTTGGAATGGTCAACACCGATGCTTACCTGTCCAAGGATGCCTAATGGGTTGATCGGCGAATTCCCGGTTACATACCCATCCAGGTTGACATACGTTGCAAAATTCCATGTAATTGCGGAACCCGGAATTTGTGCACCGGTCGATTTGGCCACCGTGACCCCGTCGGAAGACCCTGAACCGGAAACGTACAGTTCTCCTGCCGGGCCAACCGTCATCGTTCCCCAGTAAGGGTTCCCGTCAACTTCCACGCAATCTTCATAGCTTGTGCCGGCATTGGCCGACCGTGTGAAGAACCCGGGCGAACATGAACTGTAAGCGGAGTTCCAGGCAGAATAGATATTCCCGCTGCCGGGTCCCTGGGTGCGATCAATGGCCATCCATTGCTTGTCGCCTCCGTGGGCATCCGTACCCGCATCCCAGGCTGCGCCCCCGTTGATGCTTTTAAAAACATTGCAGGTGTAATCGCCTGTTACGGTTGTCAAACTGTTGTAATAAAAATTTCCTGCCGCGTCGAAATCCAGTACCGGGTCTGACCTGAATACAGTGGGTTGAAGCACTCCCGGGAAAGTCCAGTTTTGTCCGCCATCGGATGAATAGCCGTATCCTGCCTGTCGGAAATTACTGTTCACGTTGTCAAATTGCCTCCAGCCAATGACAATATGGTCGGGATTGGTCGGGTCAACAGCGATGGATGGCTCGTTGGCCGCATCCCCTAAAATGTTGTTGCCATTTGCATCGACATTGGCCTGCCGCGTGAAAAAACCGGAGCCGGTTACGTTATGAGCCGGTGAGGTTTTAATGTTGCCGGTAGGAGGTGACAGGTATTTTTGATCTGCCACTTCATGATGCATCCGTGCCTTTTCAGTTACGGGAATGCGAAGGCCCTGGCAAAAAGAAACAGCAGGGCAAACAAGGAGGATTGCCAGGCAACCCAGAATATTGGCGGGATAATTTTTCATATCACAAATTTACTGATTATTAGAGACCTCAAAGATAATTCCAATATATTTGCCTCAAATTTTTCAACATGTTCGCTATCCATTCCGTTTATCTGAAGCCCCTCGACGAGGTCGACAAACACCTTGAAGCGCATCGGGCGTTTCTGAAAACCCTTTACGACAAGGGTATTACCGTCTGCTCAGGCCCACAAGTGCCACGCACCGGCGGGTTTATCCTGATGAATGCGGCAAGCAAACCGGAAGCGCTGGAGATCATGAAAATGGATCCGTACGCCATCCATGGGGTGGCGGAATATTCGGTAATCGAATTCGAGGTGAGGAGCTTTGCCGAAGGATTTAGGGAGTTTGTAAAATAATCTTTCAACAGAAAAAATTGATTTTTAACCCTTCGCGGATCTTCGTGGCTACCTTCGTGGATCTTCGTGAAATAATGAATGTATCATGCAAACCAGGAAAACAAAACCAATTACTGTTAAAAAGAAGACCGAAAAAAATCCCGAAACCGTCCCATATCATCGCAAACCAACCGACCTGTCGCTGGAAGCCTGGCAGG
>CAIKNA010000162.1 GCA_903828645.1 uncultured Bacteroidales bacterium | reverse complement strand
TCAACCTATGCCCTCGTCAGCAATGTAAAAGTGTACCAGCCACCGACCGCGGGTTTTACATCAAACCCGGCAAATATAGGCTGTATCAGCACCCCGGTATGTTTTATCAACACCACAACCAATGGTTATGGCTTCAACTGTACACCAACCACCACCTATTCCTGGAATTTTGGTGATCCTTCCTCAGGGAGCAATACATCCACTTTGGTAAATCCCTGTCATACCTATGCAAATCCGGGGAATTATACCATCACCCTCACGGCAAGCAATCCCCCTTGCCCGACAGGTACTACTTATACCAAAACAATTTGCATTGATCCTTCGCCTAATTCGAGTTTCACGGTAAACAACGACATCGGCTGCAAACCCCTCAACGTCAGTGCAACAAATACGTCCACGACCCTGAACACCTGCGGCGACCTGGTTTATACCTGGAGCGTGGTCTTCAATGGTGCCGGAACCTGTACCCCATCGGCCGGCACCTGGTCATTTGCCGCCGGTTCGGATCAGCATTCTCAGCACGCTTCCTTTATTTTCACTGACCAGGGAACCTATACCATCAACCTGGCGGTCCAGAATGCATGTACCACGGTGAATGCACCAAAAACAATAACAGTAAAAACCGTTCCAAAGGTAACCGTGGCACCGATCACGGCGATATGTGCAACAGGTACGGTTCATCCGGTTGGCAGTTATGAACTGTGTTATGGGAACACTCCGACCTTTTCCTGGTTATTTCCCGGGGGCAATCCCACGAATTCAAATGCACTTGACCCAGGCAATGTATCCTATTCAACCCCAAATACCTATACCATCACCCTGAACGCGACAAATGAATGCGGAACGGGGACCAATTCAACAAACCTGGTTGTAAAACCCCTGCCGGTTGCTACTGCTGCTCCGGCGAACCAGACTATATGTTCCGGTGCCAGTTCACAGGCAATTGCGCTGACTTCAACCCTGACCGGTACAACTTATGCCTGGACCACGCTTTCCACCACGGGAACCACCGGCGCCGCGGCAAACGGCACGGCGAATCCCATCCCTGCCTGGACACTGATTAATTCGACCAATACCGCCGGAACAGTTACCATCACTATCATCCCAACGACCAACGGATGCGCGGGTGCACCCATCACACATGTGATCACGGTCAACCCGAAACCATTGGTGTCAAACACACCACTGGCAGAATCAGTTTGTTCAGGAAGTCCGACTACATCAGTTACTCTGACATCGCTTGTGTCGGGCACAACCTTTGTCTGGACGGCAACCCCATTGCCGGTTACCCTGACCGGTTATTCGGCCAGCGGATCAGGTACGATCCCTGTACAGACCATTGTAAACCCGACCACGTCCAACGGAACAGTAACTTATGCCATTACCCCCACGGCCAACGGATGTGCAGGAACGATAGCGAACTACGTCATCACTGTCAAACCACTACCCAGTGTAACCAATACGCCGTTAATCAAAACCATCTGTTCGGGTACAAGCGCCAGTGTCATCCTGACATCCGGAGTGGCTGGTACGACCTATGCATGGTCCTCAGCGGTCACAGCGGGGAGTGTTGCTGGCAATACGGCCAGCGGATCGGGGAACATCAGCGATTTCCTGGTCAATTCAGGAATCACCCTGGGAACAGTGCAATATTCGATCACCCCGACAGCAGCCGGATGTGCTGGACCAGTGGCAACTTACAGTGTCAATGTTCAGCCGGTAGCCAATGTTACGCCTTCTCTTACCACTCAGGCGATCTGTGCCGGTACTGCTACAACGGCTGTGACCCTAACGTCAAATGTTTCAGGTACTGTTTATTCCTGGACCCCGGTGGCAAACCCTACCACCGGCATGAGTGGATTTGCCGCGGCAAACTCAGGAAACGTAATCCCGGTGATGACGATCAACAGCACGCTGGTGAACCCCGGAACGGTGACCTATACGATCACCCCTTCCATCGGTGGATGCAACGGAACCGCGAACACACATGTAATTACCGTCAATCCTGCTCCATCCGTGATCACAACACCTGCGCCGCAATCGGTCTGTTCGGGAGTTGCAACCCAGGCAGTCGTGCTGACGTCAAATGTCGGCAGCGGAGTCACCTATACCTGGACAGCTACCGGATCATCCGGAAATGTAACAGGGTTTACACCCGGCGGTTCAGGAAATATCCCTGTGGAAAACCTGGCCAACTCCGGTATCATCAATGAAACAGTTACGTATCATATTATCCCCAACTTTGGCGGAGGCACAGGATTAAACTGCCCCGGCGTGCCTTTGGATTATGCAATAACCGTGAAACCCCTTCCTTCTGCATCTGCAACACCTGCAAATCAAATAGTCTGTTCAGGGTTGACATCACAGGCAATCGCCTTAAGTTCCACCATTGCCGGCGGCAACAGTTATTCGTGGTCGACAGTTTCCACACCAGGAATATCCGGTGCTTCCGCAAACGGTACAGCGAACCCCATTCCTGCCTGGCCACTGACCAATTCAACCAATACTGCCGGAACGGTTACCATTACCATCATTCCTGCGAATAACGGATGTGGGGGAGCCCCAATCACGCACGTGATCACAGTCAATCCAAAACCAGCAGTGTCAAATACACCGCTTGCAGAATCAGTGTGTTCAGGAAACCCCTCGACGTCAGTCACATTAACATCACTTGTGTCTGGAACTACCTATGCATGGACAGCAACACCCTTGCCGGTTACCTTAACCGGTTATTCGGCCAGCGGTTCAGCTACGATCCCTGTGCAGACCATCACGAACCCGACCACTGCCAACGGCACGGTGACCTATGCCATCACTCCGACAGCCAGCGGATGTGTCGGAACGATAACGAATTACGTAATCACTGTCAAACCATTACCCAATGTAAGCAATACGCCGATGAACAAAACCATTTGTTCAGGAACAAATGCTGGTGTTGCCCTCACTTCGGGTGTGACCGGAGCAACATACGCATGGTCATCCGCGGTTACTGCAGGCAACATCACTGGCAATACAGCCAATGGATCAGGGAACATTACCGATAACCTTACCAATTCAGGAATTACCCTGGGCACGGTGCAATATTCCATAACCCCGACAGCCAGCAACTGTGAAGGACCTGTGGCAATTTACATTGTCAATGTCCAGCCTGTAGCCAATGTTACGCCCTCACTTACCACTCAGGCGATTTGTGCCGGTGCGGCAACGACAGCAGTGACCCTTACTTCGAATGTTTCAGGTACTGTTTATTCCTGGACTCCGGTTGCAAATCCAACCAGCGGCATGAGTGGATTCGCCGCTGCAAACTCAGGAAACTCCATCCCGGTGATGACAATCAACAGCACACTGGTAAATCCCGGAACGGTGACTTATACAATTACGCCATCTATCGGTGGATGCAGCGGAACAACAAACACCCATACCATTACAGTCAATCCGGCACCCTCCGTGATTACCACACCATCACCTCAAACAGTTTGTTCCGGTGTTGCTACCCAGGCAGTTGTGCTGACATCAAATGTCGGCAGCGGAGTCACCTATACCTGGACAGCCACGGGATCGTCGGGGAATGTGACGGGATTCACAGCGGGTGGATCAGGCGATATCCCTGTTGAAAATCTGAGCAACTCAGGAGCCGTCAATGAGACCGTGACCTATCACATCCTCCCCAACTTTGGGGGAGGCACCGGTTTGAACTGCCCTGGCGTCCCTCTAGATTACGCAATAACAGTCAAACCATTACCGGTTGTCACAGCCACCCCGGCCAATCAGACGATATGTTCCGGTTTGACTTCACAGGTAGTTAACTTAAGTTCGTCCATTGCCACCGGCAACAGCTATTCATGGTCAACCGTTTCATCACCAGCCATAACGGGTGCTGCACTCGGTGGAATAACAAATCCAATTCCTTCATGGACATTGACGAATGCAAATAATACGGCCGGTACAGTCTCAATTACGATTACACCGACAGCCAACGGATGTGCGGGTACCCCCATCACGCATGTAATCACGGTCAATCCGAAGCCATTGGTGTCAAATACACCACTTGCTGAAACGGTATGTTCGGGAAGTCCGACCACTGCAGTTACATTAACATCGCTGGTGTCGGGAACCACCTTTACCTGGACTGCAACACCCTTACCGGTTACCTTAACCGGTTATTCGGCCAGCGGATCGGGTACAATCCCTGTGCAGACCATTACAAACCCGACCACCTCCAATGGTACGGTAACTTATTCCATTACACCAACCGCCAATACGTGTACAGGGACTGTGGCCAATTATATAATCACAGTCAGACCTTTGCCCGGTGTGAGCAATACACCCCTGGATAAAACAATCTGTTCCGCTGCAAATACCAGTGTAACGCTGACCTCGGGTGTAAACGGGGCAACTTATACGTGGTCGTCTGCGGTTACGGCAGGCACAGTCTCAGGCAATACACCCAGTGGATCAGGAAATATCCTGGATAACCTCACCAACTCGGGGATTATCCTGGGTACAGTTCAATATTCAATCACGCCCACTGCAAACGGCTGCCAGGGACCGGTATCAAACTATAGTGTAAGTGTTCAGCCTGTTGCAAATGTTACGCCATCCCAGGCTGCCCAGGCGATTTGTGCAGGTGCCGCGACATCTGCCGTTACCCTCACTTCGAATGTGGCCGGTACAGTCTATTCATGGACTCCGGTTGCGAACCCAACGACAGGAATAAGTGGATTTGCTGCAACCGGCACGGGAAACATCATCCCGGTAATGACGATAAACAGCACACTGGTAAATCCCGGGACGGTAACTTATACGATTACACCCTCGGTTGGAGGATGCAGTGGAACGGCAAACACACATACCATCACGGTCAATCCCGCACCATCGGTAATAACTACTCCTTCTCCCCAATCAATTTGTTCCGGAGTGCCGACCCAGGCAGTCACGTTGAGTTCCAATGTGGGCAGCGGTGTGACTTATTCCTGGACCGCTACCGGATCATCCGGGAATGTAAACGGTTATACCGCCAGTGGTTCGGGAAATATTCCTGTTGAAAATCTTAACAATTCCGGCTCATCCACTGAAACCGTTACCTATCATATCCTGCCTAATTTTGGCGGAGGTACCGGGTTAAACTGTCCAGGCGTGCCTCTTGACTATGTTGTAACAGTGAAGCCAATCCCTGCAGCCTCCTCAACTCCTGCAAATCAATCTTTATGTTCCGGAATCCCGACACAATCCATCGCATTGACTTCTTCGATTGTTTCCGGAACAACCTATACCTGGACATCCTCCGCGACCAATGGAATTTCAGGCGCACAGGCAAGCGGAACAACCAACCCCATTCCCGTGATGACTTTGATAAACCCTTCAACCACTTCAGGCACGGTAACCTTCTATATTACACCCGCCGCAGGAGGTTGTAACGGCAACCAGATACAAAATGTTGTTACAGTCAACCCGGTACCTGTAATCACCACGGTTCCGGCAACTGATCCGACCATATGTTCTGGCGATCAAACCGCCATTCAGATCCTTTCGAATGTAACAGGGGCGGCAATTTCATACACTGCGAATCTCACAAGCGGAACGGTTTCCGGCATGTCTGGCGGAAATGCATCTCCGATCAGCCAGACATTGATAAACAACGGCCTCATCCCCGGCACGGTTACATATACGATTACCTGCACAGCCAGTGGGTGCAGTTCGACTAAGACGATGGTTGTAACGGTAAATCCACGGCCTGTTTTGACCACCGTTCCATCACCTGGCCAGGAGATATGTTCAGGGACCAGCACCAATATTGCCTTGTCCTCAAATATCTCCAGCGCATCGATCACCTGGCTTCCTGCCCTGACCAGTGGTTCGGCCAGCGGATTTTCCGCCAGTTCGGGGTCACCGATTTCTCAAATACTTGTGAATTCTTCGAATACCATTCCCGCAGTGGTAACTTATACCATTACACCGATATCCAATGGATGTACCGGCAACATCATCAGTTTACCGGTAACCGTTAATCCATTGCCAACGGCTAATGCAGGAATTGATCAACCGATTCCTTATGGAACAAGCACTGCATTGGCCGGAATATCCGTGGGCGGAACCCCGCCGCGTAATTACTCCTGGACGCCCGCATCAAACATTGCCAGTGGAATAAATACCCTCACTCCTCAAACGACGAATCTGTATTCCACGACTGTTTTCACTTTGTTGGTGTCAGACAGTAAGAATTGCACTGCGAGCGATAACATGACTGTAACCATGAGCGGCAATCCGCTGAGTGTGGCATGTACAGCAATTCCCGGCAGCATATGCAATAATGGTGCGACTTCCCAGTTAAATGCAACCGGAATGGGTGGCAGTGGCATCTATACTTTTACCTGGGTTTCCAATCCTGTCGGTTCTCCCGCATGGTCTTCAACGGTATCGAATCCCCTTGTCAATCCAACTGTAACTACCACCTACACCGTAACAGTTCATGATGGTTTTAACACAGATAATGCCCAGGCAACGGTTACAGTAACTCCTTTGCCTGCAGTTTTCAATATAACCGGCGGTGGGGAATATTGCAGCGGAGGGACCGGAGTGCCCGTTGGCCTTGACGGATCTCAAAACGGTTTCAGTTACCAACTATTTAAAGATGGAGTTGCCAATGGTATTCCCGTGATTGGCACCGGTGGCGCAGTTTCTTTTGGCAATAAAACCACAGCAGGCATATATAGTGTGGTTGCGACAAATACCGTAACAAACTGCACAATGAACATGACCGGGAATGTGCCTGTTGTGATCAATCCATTACCTACAGCCAATGCCGGGCCTGACAATGGGATACCTTATGGAACCAGTGTTCAACTCGCAGGTTCCGCAGGAGCAGGAACGCTCCCGTTTACTTATTCCTGGTCACCGACGACCAGCATCGGGGGTGGAGGAGCTACGCTTACTCCCCAAACCACCAATCTTTATTCAACAACCACATTCACATTGCTGGTCACCGATGCAAAGGGTTGCACGGCCAGCGACAATGTGGTCATTTCTCTGAACGGGAATCCATTGAGCGTAACTTGTACGGCTCTTCCTGCTGTAATCTGCAATAATGGTGCAATCGTGAATCTCAATGCTGTAGGCGCTGGTGGAAGCGGTAACTACACTTATACATGGACTGCAAACCCGGGCTCACCTCCATGGTCAGTAGCCGGGCAGAATATAAATGTAACACCTGCAATAACCACCATTTATACAGTGACAGCAAGTGATGGATTTAATACAGTCAACACAAATGTCACCGTTACCGTAAATCCATTGCCAGCCGTGTTTTCCATGACCGGTGGCGGTGAATACTGCAGCGGCGGTGCCGGTGTGCCAGTCGGGCTGAGCGGCTCAGTAACGGGTATCATCTACCAGTTATACCTGGGAACGGCAACCGACGGGCCTCCTGTTCCGGGAACCGGATCGGCGCTGCCATTCGGAAACAAAACTGCAGCCGGAACCTATACGGTGAGGGCCACCAACGCAATAACCACCTGCTGGCAGGATATGACAGGGAACGCCATCGTTACCATCAATCCGTTGCCAGTGGTGAATGCAGGCATCGACAAGATCATCCCCAATGGAACAAGTACCACGCTGGGTGGCGCCGCCAGTGGGGGAACAGGGACCCTGATCTATTCTTGGGCTCCTTCTCTTAAAATTGCTTCAGGAGGAGGCACGTTGTCGCCGGTAACCACGAACATTTATGCCACGACCACCTTTACCCTTTCTGTTTCCGACAGCAAAGGCTGTATAAATACAGACGACATGCAGGTCATCCTTTCGGGTAATCCCTTGGCAGTGACTGCCACAATTATCCCGAATGAAATCTGCGATGGGGAATCGGCACAACTCGGCGCAACCGCATCCGGAGGAAGTGGGAATTATACCTATTCCTGGACGTGTTCCCCTAATTCACCCCCATGGACGTCGACCTTGCAAAATCCCCTGGTCTCCCCTTCAGTTACTACCAACTACATGGTGATCGCCAATGATGGGTACAATACGGCCACCGCCTCTGTATCCCTGATTGTAAACCCGCTGCCAATAACCTATAATGTAACCGGGGGCGGCTCCTATTGTTTTGGTTTGAATGGTGTGCAGATTGGTCTGGCTAATTCCGAAACAGGAGTAACCTACCAGCTTTTCAGGGGTTCCTCGCCACTTACGCCAACTGTTAACGGAACAACCGGTTCGCCTGTTACGTTCGGATATCAGACCATAGAAGGCGTTTATACCATCCGTGCCACCCGCACTGTCACCGGTTGCCAGAGTCTGATGACCGGCAGTGCTACGGTGACGATTCTTCCATTGCCTGCAGTCTTTACTGTGACCGGAGGGGGATCATATCCAGCAGGAGGAACAGGTGTTCCGGTCGGATTGTCTGGTTCGGAAATCGGGGTCAATTACATGCTTTTTCAGGGAACCAATCCTGTTACACTATTACCAGGCATTGCCGGCACAGGCGGTGCAATCACGTTTGGTTTTCAAAAACTTGCCGGCAGCTATACTGTTATAGCAAAAAATGCTGTAACGGGCTGTTTTTCAGAAATGAGCGGGAATGTAAATGTGATTATCAACCCTTACCCGAGTAATTTCAACGTTTATGGCGGAGGCCAGCTGTGCCTGGGTGATCCGGGTAAGGAAGTTGGCATTGACGGGTCTGAGATCGGTATCAAATATTTTTTGCGCAGGGACCTTAACAACGTTCTGGATACACTGGGCACCGGAGCTGCGATCAATTTCGGTTTGTTCACGACTGCCGGCACTTATACGGTTGAAGGCGTGAATATTGCAACCGGACTAACCCTCATGATGACCGGGCAGGCGATCATCATCGTCAACCCGTTGCCACTGGCCTACCTGATGGTTCCCCAGGGTGATACATGCTATGGAACAGAGGTACTGATCAATGGTTCACAGGCAGGAATCGACTATTATCTGCTGAAAGGAAACGATACGATTACCAAGGTTCCGGGAACGGGTCTTTTTGGGCTCCTCACTTTTGGCCATATTTTCGACCTTGGGACATTCAGGGCGATTGGGATCAACCGCATCACCAAATGCAAGATGGATATGATCGGCACAGTCACCCTCCACCCGGCTCCGCTGGTCTTTAACGTACTGCCCCCGGGTATTTTGTGTCCTGGCGAATCCGTGCTCCTTTCGGGGTCGGAAATAGGGATCAATTACCAGCTGCGCCGCGACAGCCTGGTCAATGTTGGCCCGCCCGTCGCCGGAACGGGACTGGCGCTGAATTTCGGACCGCAGTATCTGCCGGGAAAATACCGGGTTATTGGTACTAATCCATTAACGCATTGTTATTCCTGGATGGACCTGGATGCCACCATCCAGCCGCCCCCGGTGGTGTTTAACATTCTTCCTTCAGGGGATACCTGTTCTCCGGCCAGGGTAAGGCTCAACGGTTCCCAGATCGGAATTAATTACCGGTTGATATTCAACAATACGCAGATCCCCGACAGCCTTTACGGCACCGGGTTGCCGCTCCAGTTTGGCTTATATACCACCGCGGGCGTTTACAAAATCCTTGCCATCGATACCCTTACCCATTGCGAATACTGGATGGCCGACAGCCTGAGGATCTTCGCAGCGCCAACATTGTTCAACATCTATCCCCAGGGAATTGCTTGCGCTAATTCGATTGTTCGCCTGGATGGTTCAGAGATAGGGGTAAATTACCAGCTGATCCGGGATGGATGGCTTTTTGTCGGCAGCCCCATTCCCGGCACCGGTAATGCCATTTCATTTGGTGTGCAGCCGAACCCGGGAACCTACACCATCGAAGGTGTGATCGGAACAACATTATGCCATGCAGTGATGAATGGAAGTTCAGTCCTGCAGCCGCTTCCCGCGGTTTACCTGGTCCAGCCGCAGGGAAACCAGTGTGCAGGAACGGATATCTATCTGAATGGTTCCCAGGTTGGTATCAAGTACCGGTTGCTCAGGGACCAGGTTTTCCAGTCATCCAAAGACGGAACCGGCCTCATGCTGCATTTCGGGCAGCAGTTTCTCACCGGTATATACACAGTAGAGGCTTTGAATATGAGCAGCAACTGTGATACGATGATGGATGGAAACACCACCATACTGCCTGGTCCGCTGGCATTTATGATCACCCCGAACGGGATAAACTGTTCTCCGGCCATCATTGGCCTGGCCAGTTCAGAAGTTGGAATCACCTATCAACTCAGGCGCGACAGCCTGATCAATGTCGGGCCCCCCCTGTCAGGAACCGGGCTGGCGCTCGACTTCGGACTCCAGAATTTACCGGGCACTTACCGGGTGGTAGCTTATAATTCATTGACCAATTGTTATTTCTGGATGACAGGCAGGGCAACTATACAACCTCCCGCAGTAGTTTACAACATTTTGCCTTCAGGAGACACCTGTTCTCCGGCACAGGTGCGTTTAAACGGTTCCCAGATCGGGAAGAGATACCGACTGATGCTGAACAGGACCATCCAACTCGACAGCCTGATGGGCAACGGGTCGCCACTGCTGTTTGGAACCTTTGTCACCAGTGGTGTTTACAGGATCATTGCCATCGATACCGCCACCCATTGCCGGCAGGCCATGGCTGATAGTTTGCGGATCTTCCCCTCCCCCGAAAAATTCAATGTAGTGCCCAATGGCATTGCCTGCCCGAACATGGCGATCGGGCTGGATGATTCTGAAATCGGGGTTGATTACACCCTGATCCGCGATGGCGCGACCATCACTGCAGGCCCCCTTGCGGGTACGGGAAATGCCATATCCTTTGGCAACCAGGTTTATCCAGGAACATACACGGTGATAGGGGTCTCGGTTTCTACAACCTGCGAATCACAGATGCTTGGCGCGGCTCACCTTAACCCGGGTCCAAACTCCTTTTTATTGCAGCCGCCGGGCAGCCAGTGTGCCGGGACCGACCTCTATCTGAACGGATCAGAAATGGGAGTTGACTATCAGCTGCTCCGCGATAATATTTTGGTAAAGTCTATGCCTGGCACAGGTCTGCTGATTCATTTCGGATTGCAGTACCTTGTAGGAAATTACACTGTCAGGGCTGAAAACCAGGCGTCAAAATGCGATACGCTGATGACAGGCATCACAGCGATCCTGGCAGCGCCACTTGCCTTTGACATCACCCCGGCCGGCGCCAATTGTTCGCCGGCGGAGGTTGGATTGTCCGGTTCGCAGGTTGGGGTGAACTACCAGCTCTACTGGAATGGGTTTGCAACCGGGGGCCAGGTTCCTGGGACCGGATCGGCCCTGTCGTTCGGATTGCAACCGGCAGGAAACTACCTGGTGATTGCCCGGAATACGGCTACCTCATGTTCCGACACCATGCCGGGCAATGTGGTCATAACCAATGGCCCCATAGTTCTTGCTGGAAACGATGCTGTTATCTGTGCAACTCATACCATTCAATTGTCGGGTAATGCTACAAACTTCAGCACTGTCCTTTGGTCAACTTCGGGCGATGGGATTTTTTCCAACCCCGCCATTCTCAACCCGGTCTACACTCCGGGTGCCGGGGATATCACTTCCGGCCAGGTAACGCTGTCTCTCACGGTTCACGGATCCCCGGCCTGTCTGTCTGTGATCGTCAGTGATGCCGTGCTGGTTACCATCAATCCCTTCCCTGTGGTGGATGCGGGGGCGGATGTGACCATCTGTTCTACCCAGACTGCTGCGCTGAACGGGAACGTCCAGCATGTCTCTTCCATGCACTGGACATCAGGCGGTGATGGTACTTTTGACAATGCAAATGTGCTCAACCCGGTTTATACACCGGGTGTCCTGGATAAAATAGCGGGTCATGCAGTGTTGCGGCTGATCGTCCATGGAACAATGAGTTGCCTGGCAGATACCACATCTGATTTTATGACCTTATCCATTGACCCTTTGCCCGTTTCCTATGCAGGACCGGACGATACCATCTGCGAGAATTCGGTATACCGCCTTTCGGGTGCGCCACAGCATCAGTCATCGGTAACCTGGACGACTCTTGGCAATGGCTCCTTTGACGATCCTTCAAGGGTCGATGCAACCTATACACCTGGCTCAAATGACCGGGTAGCCGGAAGTGTCAGGCTTGTACTAACGGCCAATGGATTGTCTCATTGTTCCATGGAGGTGTCCCGGGATACCATGAAACTGATCCTGAATAAACTGCCTCTGGTGGATGTCGGCCCGGATGTGACCATATGTGCAAACCAGGTCTATCATGCCAGTGCTTCGGTGCAAAGGAATTCCGATCTTCAGTGGACTTCGGCCGGCGACGGTGTTTTTAACAACATCCATGCCCTCAATCCAGTTTATACTCCGGGTGCTTCCGATATCCTCACCGGATCTGTCCTGCTTAAACTCACTGTCCACGGTTTGTCGAGTTGCATCACCGAAAAAGTTGCCGACAGTCTGATCCTTGCGTTTTATCCCATGCCGGTTGCCCATGCCGGAAGTGATACCCTTTCGTGCCCCAACCTGGCCATTCCCCTGCACGGTTCAGCGCTACACTACATGTCGGCCCTCTGGAATACCACGGGCGACGGTACCTTTGACAACCCTTCGCTGCTTCTTGCAAGTTATACGCCGGGAGTGGCCGACAACCTGCTCGGACATGTAAAACTGGTCCTGACCGTGAACGGTGAACAGCAGTGCGCTCCCCAGGTTGACAAGGATACCGTGCGGATTGATTTCAAACCGCTGCCAACGGTAAGTTTAAGTGGTACAAACATGATCTGCGAGGATTCCACGGGATTTGTCATTCTAACCCTCGCAGGCGTGGGACCATGGACGGTTGTGTATACCGATGGCCAGAACAATTTCACGGTCACCAACATTCCCTCCAGCCCCTATAACCTGAGTGTCAATCCCGTCGTCACAACAACCTACACGATCCTGTCGGTGTCTGATGCGAACTGCCTGGTCAGTCATACAGGTCCGGCTTTCACTGTTACTGTCAACCCTCAGCCAAACACCTACGCGATGACAGCCACCAATGGAGGAGGATACTGCGCAGGGGGAATCGGTGTCCAGGTTGGCATCGACGGATCTCAACCGGGAATTTTTTACCAGCTTCTTTTCGGAGGGCTGCCCAGCGGGTTCCCAATGCCAGGCACCGGTTCTCCAATCACTTTTGGCTGGAAGACCATTCCGGGTGTTTACCAGGTAAAGGCCTGGCATCCGCAAACGTTATGCGAAGTGCGTTACAGCGACAGCGTTGTGGTGCTTGTCTTCCCGACCCCGCGTGTTGACTTTACCAGCGATTCTGCCTGCCTGGGCCAGCCAACTCAGTTTCACCTCACAGGGCAGGATATCAGCAGGATTGCAAGCTGGCATTGGAATTTTGGCGATGGCACCACTGCCATTTATACCGCCCCTATTGAACCTTCCCATCTCTATCCTGCCACCGGGAACTACCTGGTTTCACTTGCTGTTACCGATACAAATGGTTGTATGAAAACTTTTGTACACCCGGTTTCGGTAAATGAAGTGCCCGTCGCCATGTTCTCGCACAATGCCCCCATGTGTTCAGGCTACACGGTGATGTTCACCGATTATTCCTATGTACCGGGTAATAATTTCCTGCGGCAATGGCACTGGGAGTTCGGTGACGGCCGGGACACGACAATTTCATGGCCCGACCTGCCGGATGTTTCTCACATATACGCCCTGCCGGGAACCTACCCGGTGAGCCTTACCGTGACCACAAGTCGCGGATGTTTTGCCGTGAAAATCAGGAACGTTGAAATTTCTCCTGCACCGCTTGCAAATTTTGATTTCACCAATGGCTGCGAAAATGAGAATGTTCACTTTACGGACATCTCCCAGTTGCAGGGCGGGGGATCGATCGTTGAATGGCATTGGAATTTCGGAGATCCTCTGTCAGGGGTGAACAACACCTCTGCGGCACCTTCACCGGTTCACCTGTTTGATACGGTCGGAGTTTATAAAGTCCGGCTGATCGTGATGAATTCCGGCGGATGTACTGATACCATTCAAAAAACGGTCACCATCCACCGGGGACCAAAAGCGTTGTTTACCTTCAATACCGCATGCCTGGGAACCATTACCCAGTTTTCTGATATCTCTACGGCCAATGCCGCCTCCAAAATCGAATGGCATTGGAATTTTGGCGACGGAAGCCCCGGTTCAGCATCGCAAAACCCCTCCCATATTTATGCCAATGCTGGTGTATACGCTGTAACCCTCACTGTGAAAAATTCAAATTTCTGCAGCCACGATACCACACTGGATGTTTCGGTCATCGCATTGCCTGTTGCCGATTTCCAGACGAATGCCCCGTTATGCCACAGCGCCCCGGTAACTTTCACCAATACCTCCACGACCCTGCATGGCCATATTGTCCGGTGGGCCTGGGATTTTGGCGATGGAACCGGCGATACGATTTATGCACCGGCTATACCCAATGTAGTCCATACATTTGCAGGCACCGCATTGCAGCATCTTGTGAGGCTTACTGTGAAGACAAGTGACAGTTGTATTTCCTATGTTGAGCGTGTCATCCAGAGCGTCTCCGGACCAGTGGCCAGTTTTGACAATTCAGCCGTTCTGTGTGTCATGGAAAATGTGCAGTTTACCGATCTGAGCCAGCTCAATGGCGGAGGACCGATTACCAGCTGGCATTGGAATTTCAACGACCCGACCTCGGGAACAGAGAATATTTCCTTCCTCCAAAACCCGGTACATGCTTTTACCGGACCGGGCCCGTTCAATGTTAAAATGGTCATAAGCAATGGCGGAAGTTGTAAGGATTCTCTCACAAAACCGCTTACGATCAATGCCCTGCCCCTGGCTGGTTTTAAATTCGATACGGTGTGCAAGGGTATGGTTACCCATTTTACAGATCTCTCCACGTCAAACCCGGGCACCCTTCAAAACTGGGATTGGGACTTCGGCGACGGCCAGCCACATGCCATCGTACCCAGCCCCTCGCATCTCTTTGCAACGGCAGGTACATTCAATGTGACCCTCACCGTGATGAACTCAAACCACTGTACCAATTCAAAAACCAGGGTGGTGCATGTCAATCCGCTTCCGGTAGCTGCATTTACGAATAGCAGCGTGAACTGCAGCGGGTCTGCCGTGTCGTTTTTCGATCAGTCTGCCGCCACGCATGGCTATATTGTAGAATGGCACTGGATTTTCGGTGACGGGCACGACACCATCGTTCACTCACCGGGAATTTCACCGGTGAATCATATCTATTCAACCGGGGGTACTTTCAATGCAACCCTGACGGTAAAAACTTCCGACAGCTGCACCGCTTCTGCCAGCAATACGGTGACCGTCTACAATAAGCCGCTGGCCAATTTCTCCATTTCCAATGCGAACTGTGCGGGTGCAACAGTGCAGTTTACGGATTTGTCGCAACCGAACGGAAGCGGGTCTATTACTTTCTGGCTGTGGAATTTCGGGGATCCCGCATCAGGAATCCTGAATAACTCCACCCTGCAGAATCCGGTTCATACCTATATGAACGCTGGTCCTTATAGCGTACAACTGATCATCAGGAATGCCTACCAGTGTTCCGATACCATAATAAAACCGCTGACCATCAATGTCAACCCTGTTGCTGCATTCACAGCAGACACTGTTTGCCGGGGAATCCAGATGCAGTTTACCGATCATTCGACTCCGGTGGGAACGATTGCCGGCTGGTTGTGGAATTTTGGCGACGGTGGCACGAGTACCGTCCAAAACCCCGCTCACCTGTATGCAGCCCCAGGCTTGTTCACCGTTACCTTGAATGTAGTCACCAGTCTGGGTTGCCAGCACTCTGTGTCACACCAGGTCCTGGTCAAGGCACCCCCGGTGGCCATGTTCAGCTCCACGGATCACTGCAAGGGAACCCTCACCCATTTTACAGATCATTCAACCACGCCAACAGGCTCCGTCTCGGCATGGAAATGGGATTTTGGGGATGGTTTTTCATCCACCCTCCAGAACCCGGCCCACATATATGCCGGCGCGGGAAGCTACAACGTCAAACTGGTTGCCTCCAATACGAACGGATGCAAGGATTCTGTTTCCATCCCCGTGGCAATTATGCAGCGGCCGACAGCTAAATTCAGTTATTTCAGCCCCAACTGCCCGGCTGGCCAGGTAACCTTTACCGACCATTCCACTCCTGCCGGATCGCAGGTCAACAGCTGGTACTGGAT
>CAIKNA010000161.1 GCA_903828645.1 uncultured Bacteroidales bacterium | reverse complement strand
TCCGTCCAGTTTAAGCGTAGCTAATCTGGCTTCAGTTGCAAAGACAGCGGCTTCCTGGGAATATGCCGACTGGTAAACCATTTTCAGCGTCTGGTCCTGGACAAAAACACCGACGATGAGATCAGTCCACACTTCAACATGGGTGCCGGTAAGGTCAACAGATAGCGTTGTTGTATATGGAACACGGTCAACAAGATTCAGTGCAGTGCCCGATGCATCAGGCATCATCTTCATCATGACGTGCTCAAAACTTGTCTCTCCGTTGGTTCCGGTATTGTTGTGCGTGACTTTTTCCATTACAACAATATACAGGTTGCAATTTGTGAAATTGGCATAGGGAAGAATGGTTGCTGTAATATTAATCACATGTCCCGTGAGGGTATGCGTTGCCACCAGGTCCATCATACCGATCTGTGTCTGTGCATTGGCATAGGCACTATTAACATCGGCTATGTCTGTTGCAACTTCACCGCCATTGCAGTAAAGGTCAGGAACTGCCCCGACACCATAAAAGTCTCTTCTCACGCCGCCTTCAAGCGTATAATAAGGATCACCGGGTGAAGGCCAGTTCATCTGGTATTTAACCAGGGTGATGTCATTATCATGCGTGTTGCACCAGGGAACGAAGTTTGTGTTGAACTGTGCACAGGGGCTGCAGGTTGAACTCGTAAATTCTTCAAACAGGGGTTTCTTGGGTACAGTAAGACAAACCCGGGTAATGGGCTTACTTAGTGTATCATTGCCGTGGAAGTCATCAATGTCGCCATTGATCTTACTGATCCAGACTTTAAGGTCGTGCTGGCCGATTGCGGCAGCAAGCAGGTCATCGCAGGTAAAATCAAACATGCTTTGTGTAGCGACATTCAATCCAGAAACCGTGGATGTATGAATTGAACCGCCATCCATCTGCCAGTTGACTTCAGCAGCATTGATCGTGGTAGTACCGGCATTAAGTATCGTCCCTTTTACCTGCATGGGAACATCAAAGTAAGAAGGGGTAGCCGTTAGGGAGATCAAGGCACCATCCAGGTTTAAGGGATTGTAAAGTAAAAAATTATCCACATACACGTAGTTGAGGTTGTACATGTTTCCATTCAGGTAAACGCAGACCTGGAAATTTGACTGTCCAACATCGGCATTTGTAATATCGATATCCTTTTGAGTTGCATTGACAGTTGCGGTTGGTGTTGATTCCCAGACCGAAGTCCAGGTTCCGGAATTAGAACGGGTGGCGACACCTATTTTAGGAGCCGGGTTTGCATACCAGTCATAATAATACTTGAATGAAAACTTGACTGTGGTAACTCCGGTCAAATCCACCATGGGAGATATGAACCGGGTTGTGGTTGTCTGCTGGAGGTAGGTGAATTTACCTTCGGGTGAGGCACCGCCGGCGTTGCTGCTTGTACCGATCGACCATTGTGCCGGAAGCCCGTCAATTGACCACCCGGCAGGTGGCATCACACCGGCATCAAAGGATTCCCAGAAATAGGTCTGGCTGAAAAGTGCAGGAGCAAGCGCGATGAACAATGTAAAGAGTAAAAGTTTTGCTTTCATAAGATAGTTTTTTAGAATCTGCCAAAAATACCAAAATGTTTGATATCCTTATCAAAACAAGAC
>CAIKNA010000160.1 GCA_903828645.1 uncultured Bacteroidales bacterium | reverse complement strand
GGATACCTGGTTAAGGTTCAGGCAACTGGCATCATCGCCATCCAGGCCGGGCAGCTGAATATAGCGGACCTGTTTCAGCACCTCCTCATCCTGCAGTCCAAAAAAGCCGGCACCCCGGGATGAGTTTAAATCGTTCATGACCGGAAGCACGGACTCGGTCCACAGCAGGAATCCTCCCGTGCCGGAATGGCTGGAGGTTTCCTGGCCGTAAAATGTTTTCCGGTTCGCACCGGTAATGATGATGGTGAACGTTCCCAGCGACAGCAATGCCACAGCAGTGATGGTCCGGCTGTGGCGCAATGAGAGGTTTTTCAGCGCCAGGTGACCAAGCCCGGGGATAAAATCCCCGGGTTGGAGGGTAAGAAGGAGATTCATCAGAGCCCATCCCCCGGGAAGCAGCAGACCACCTGCAACCAGCGACCAGGAACCATCTATGGCTTTGCCCCCGGTGAGCGGCCATGCCAGCAGAGTCGCCGAACCTGCAATGGATATGACCGCCACAACAGTGGAGACTATTTTGTCTCTTTTTCCATTTCGAGTTTCCTGCATCCCGGAAGTCTCTTTTACCAGTGCCGGGATGGGTTCCCGCAGATTTTTCCACACCATGAAAAGCAGCACGCCCAGGGAGAGGATGACACCGGCGGCTGCGCCGGCAAGGAGCGTTGATGTTCTGACCTCCATCACCAGAAGCGAAGTATTCACGGCATCCTGCCAGATCGTATTCAATCCAAGGATCAGGAAGTAGTTGTACAAAACACCCCCGAAAGTACCCGCAACGACCCCTGCAACAGCAACGAGGAGAGCTTCACCGGAAAGGATTCCGAAAATGTGCCGTTTCCTGAATCCGAGGGCAGCCAGGGTACCGCTTTCAGCCCTGCGCATCCGGGCAAGGAGGGAAAAAAGCATCGCCGTGAGCAACAAGGCACTGAGCAGGATGAAAAAGCTGAGGCTGAGAAATAATTCGCCAAAATCGGTTGAATTGCTTGCCGCAAGCTGCCCCTCAGCATAAACCGGCCGGAAAAACAACCCCGACCGGGCTGGTTTGATTTTCAGCATCAGCGACTTTTCGATCGCCGGGAGATCGCTTTCCCGGGCATTGAACCGGAATGAAGTATAGCTGCCGAGCCTGTTTCCCCAGATCTGCCTGCCATCGCCCGCTGCAATAAAAGCTTTGGGAGTTCCCCGGAAATTTCTCCAGTACAATTCATCCTTGTCACGGATTTTTTTCAGATCTACCGGCGCACCGGTTTCCCAGTCGCGGCAATTCCCGGCATCGGACATCCCGGGGAAATCGGGCATCAGTCGCGGATCGGCCAGCCCATTGTCCGGCGCGAGCACCGCTGTTACCATGAACCGCGTGCTGTCTTCGCGAAGCGAACGCAAAGGCCCCATCAGGAAATAGCGAAGCATGACAGAATCACCCGGTCCGGCACCCAGGTCTTTCGCCAGCCAGTCGGTAAGGATGATCTGCCTTTTTCCGAGGGGTTGTTTCAGGAAGGATTCATTGGCAGCCGTTACAAATGAATAGGGGGTCGATCCCTTGGCGGAAGAGATCGAATTTACCAGGTAGGTTAGGATTGATTCACAACCGGGTATGACCGCTAAAATGGCTGCGGCGGTGGAATCATCGAAAAAAATCCGGTCGGTGGTGATTTGGTAATCTCCTTTGTCCGATAATTTCTTAAGGACTAGTCCGGCATCGGCCGGATTCCAGCAAACCCCCAGGAGGCTGTCCAGTGCCGCAACCCCTGTTCCGGGGCTTGGGTTGTCTGCAGCAAGAAGCATATTTGCGCATCCGGGCAGTTTCAACAGGGAGGCCATCTGCTTCAAAGGAAGAAAAATGTTGAACGGGGCAGTTTGATTGCTTTTCAGGCTGAACCGGCCCATGCCGGCATCACCGGCAATCGAGGCAATCTTTACCCGGATGGAGACTGAGGGCGTTTTTTCTGAGACGAATGGTGCGCCCGACGGGGCTTTTCCCTGGTTCTGAACCCGAAGTAGCAGGTCGTCTCCCGGTTTCAGGTTTAATTTTTCCGCAACATTCCTGCTGACAATGGCTTCATCGGCACCCGGCAATGGGAGAGTGCAATCCCAGAAATGTCTGAACAGATCATTCACCCCGTAAACCTCAACCCTGTTTATTCTCAGGTTCCGATCGCTGTTAATGGCAATTCCCCCTGCGTGAAGTATGGGAACCACCTGCATGTGTGAACTACGCGAAACAGCATCGGCCAGCTCCTGCCCGAAAAAACGCTCGTTTGATTGAAGTGCGTTCCTGATTTTTCCGAGACGCATGTCTGCCAGCCGCTGCAGGCTGAAGCGGACCGAATCGCCTGCGATGAGTGCTCCGGTTAAAACAGCGGTGCTGATCGCCACACCGGTGAGGACGGCAAGATATGGTTTTCGGTGAAACCACAGGTTCCCGGAGATCAGCCTGATCCAGTTCATGATGGCGGAATCAGTTGGAGTTCCCCTGACGTAAGCCGGTAAATTTTTCCCATGCGGGAAGCAAGGTCCGGGGAATGTGTCACAACAACCACCGCCATCCCCTGTTCACGGTTCAATTCGCCCAGGAGTTGTCCGAGCTGGCCAGCATTCTCCGCGTCCAGCGATCCGGTTGGCTCATCTGCAAGCAACAGGCGTGGCCGGTTGACCAGGGCCCTCGCCACTGCAGCCCGCTGGCATTCGCCCACCGACAGTTTTCCCGGACGCCGGTGAATTTGATTTTGCAGCCCCAGGCGTTCAACAAGGTGATGAGCCCTTTCCACTGCCATTTTCTGTTTCAGTTTGTCAGCCACCGGCAGAACCGGGAGCAGGATGTTTTCGATCAGGGTTAATTGAGGCAACAAATGATGCAGCTGGAACACAAAGCCGATGAACTGGTTACGGATGGTTGAGAGCTGGTTTTCATCAAATGCATCCACCCTGGTGCCATCCAGGATCACCTTCCCGGAAGATGGCCGGTCAAGGGTTCCAAGGATATTGAGCAACGTGCTTTTCCCGGAACCCGACGGACCTACAATGGCAATTGAATCCTGCCCGCCTATGGATAATGATACCTGGCTTAAAATGATAAAGCGTCTTTCCTGGCCGGGCTGTTCATAATATTTTGATATCTCCTGGAGTTCTGCAAGCATCGGTCACCGGGTTAATTTTTCGTAAATCTCCACCATTTTCCTCGTAAGTTTGCTGCAATCGAAGTCATCTTCCACCGATTTTCGTCCGGCCCTGCTCATCCGTTCCAACAGGGTACGATCCGGCAGGACCTCCGCCAGCCGCGATGCCAGTGCATCCGGTTTGTTAGGATGATATAAAACGCCTCCACCTGACGAACGGATGATCTCCGGGAATGCCCCGAGATCAGGCTGGACCAGCGGAACTCCCGAAGCCAGCGCTTCAACCTGGTAAAGCCCGAAAGCCTCTCCCTTCAAAACGGGCACAGAGAGTACCGTGAGGGAGTTGAAAAAACCTTTCAGCGCAAGAGGCGTGAAATCAGGATGGATTTCAACATCCCCAAGGATGCCTGCCTGCTCCAGTTTTTTAAACTGCCTCTTTATAAATGGCTGATCATCCCCGGTCATTCCACCCGTGACTTTCAATTTCAGAGGATCGAAGCGCGATTCCCTTTTCAGCAGGATAAAAGCATCCACCAGTATTTCGAAACCATTCTCTTCGCAGATCCTTGACAGGTATCCGATGGCAGGCGGTGAATCTGCCGGAAGGGAAAAGGTGTAATTGCCTGGTTTTATCCCGATATGGACCACGTTCATTTTTTCGGAGGGAATTTTCATCTTTTTCTGCATGACCCCGGCAAAATAGGAACTTACGGCAACGAAGGCATCGGCATCACGGCTTTTCTCAGAAATCAGTTCCCATATTTTTTCCTGCCAGGATGGTTCCATCGCATCAACCCAGACATCCTCGTCCTGCATCGAAAACACTACAGGAACCTTCACCTCCTCCCTGATCTGCTTCGCCATCCCAAGGAGCAGGACATTGGAAAAGTGGACCACATCGGGTTTCACCTGGTTTTTGAGAAAATCGACCAGGTGTTCAAGTTCCTGGCTCTGATTTCCCTTTTGCCCGAGAAGCATCGATTCTGTGAGTTGTTCCAGCCCGTGAGCCCGGGTGGAGCCTGATTTCCTGGCAGCGAATTTCAACATCGGTTTTGAATCGAAAAGATTTTCCATCCATCCCGGCATGTGCCGGAAAAGCGGGAACTGCTGCTTGAGATAAATGTTGACCGCCCCGTAAAACACAGGAGCCGCCTCGTCCGTAATTTCTCCGTTCAGGGTCAGCGGCATGTACATCGGCAGGGTGATGGCATCATGTCCCATCTCCCTCAGGGAATTCACGTATGCGCTGTCGCGCAGGCAGTTCCCACAGTAAAACGTGCCGCCAAAACCAGGAACAATATTGACAATTTTCATATCAGAGGTTATTTCCCAAAACAATACACCTTCCCGTCCTGCGCTCCTACCACAATCATAACCGAAGTAACTGCCGGCGTGCTGAAGATGGCGCTTCCGGTTTCATAAACCCAGGATTCAAGGCCGGTATTAATATCCAGCACATGAAGCCTGCCATCAGCCGAGGCTGCGAAGACAAGGGTTCCGGCAATCACCGGCGAGGCATCCACTTTCCCCAGCGCTTTGAATTTCCATAGCTGTTTCCCGGTTGCCACATCAAAACAATAGACATAACGGTTCTGCGAACCGGTTATTACCTTGCCTGATCCGATGGCCGGCGATGCCAGGAAGGGCCCCCCGCCTTCGGTTTTCCAAAGGATTTTCTTCAGACGGGTATCAAAACAATAAAACACGCCGTCATAATTTCCAAAAAACACCTTGTCGCCAAGCACGGCTGCTGACGCAGGAATATAGGTTCCGAGCGCAATCTTATCGGGCTCCTTCCCGTCAGTTGTTTTCACGAGGTGCAAAAACCCGTCACACCCTCCAAAAATGGCAAGTTTCCCGCTGACAGCGGGCGCTCCGTTGATAAAATTTCCCGATTCATATTTCCACAATGCTTTTCCTGTGGCACCATCCACACAATGGAGGTTGAAATCATAACTTCCAACCATGATGGAGTTCTTTTTACCATCCGCGCCTGCCACAAAGTTTGCCGAACCCGAAATCTGGCCATCCGTAGTGTATTTCCATCTCAGGGCGCCCGTTTTTGCATCCAGGGCGTAGAGGATTCCTTCCATCGATCCCGCATAGAGGGTGTTCCTGAGAATCAAAGGAGGAGCCTCCACCGAGGTGCCTGCATTGAATTTCCATTTCAGCGTTCCGTTGGTGTTGATGGCATAAATATAGCCGTCGTTGGATCCGATATATACAGTTTCGTCCCAGACAACGGCGGAGGATTTGATGGCATCACCGGTTTTAAAGGTCCAGAGAAGCCTGAAGGGCGGTTTCAACACCACGGGTGTGTTGCCTGTGAGCTGGGCATCCCCGCGGAAAGAGGGCCAGCAGTCGGCGCCTTTCACCTGGGCCAGCAGGCCGGAAATCATGCCAGTGAATATGAACAGCAGGATTATTACCCGGAAACAGGAAAGTCGTCTCACCATGAACTCCTCTCTTCCTGATTTTTAAAGGCAAGCGCCCCGGTGGGACAGGCTGCAACACACTCCCCTGCAGTGAGGGTGAGCGCTTCCCTCACGGTTTCATGGAACGGAACAGAGATGCACACGTCAAACCCCCTGCCTGCAAAAGTAAGCCCGATGGATTCACCGTGCCGCTCCGTAATTTCCACACACAACCCGCACCGGATGCATTTCCCGGTTTCATAAACCACCAGCTCATGCTGGAGCGATTTTGTGAGTAGTTTGCGGCCTGGTCCGGCAAACCGCTTCCGGTTGGCATCATACGTTTCCGCATGCATCCTGAGTTTACAGCTGACTGGTTTCCTGCAATCGCAATGGAGACAACGTTTTGCTTCATGCATCGCCTCTTCGCGGGTAAACCCTGCCAGGATTCCCGCGGAGGGCTCCACGCGGGGATCGGGGATGCTTTCCTTCAGGTACTCCTTCCATTCAGGCTCAAACAAATGACCAATTACCGAGATGGATTTATGTATGGTCTCTTCGCCGCTGACTTTAAGATAGTTTTCCACCTGTTTCGCCGCCATTTTGCCCTGGGCTGCAGATTGGACAGCCAGTTTTTGTTCCCTGACAATGTTTCCACAGGCGAAAACCCCGGGAATGCTGGTGTTGAAGTTTTCTTTGTTAACAAACACCCCATGTTCATCCGGTTGAATGCCGAATAAACCGGAAGGATCCGATTTCAGGGTACCCGTCGCCAGGATGACCGCATCAAATTCGCGGAGGATGGATTGTTGAAAGATCTCCCTTGTGATGTTGGCCCCAAGCCGGAATTCAGCGCCCATTTCACTGATCATCCCTATCTCGGCATCGAGCACCTCTTTTGGAAGATGATCATCGGGAATGTCATATCGCATCGCTCCGCCGGCTTTTTCATTCCGATCGTACAAAACGCACGAAAAGCCCGACCTGAGCAGGTAAAATGCAGCAGATAACCCCGCCGGCCCCGTTCCGAGGATGGCAATTTTTTTTCCGTTAAGCTTGGGCAGTTCGGGAAGCCTCGAAGTTCCAGTCGTGCCATACCGGGCAGCCGACCTCTTCAGGAGGCATATGGAAACCGCCTGGTCCATAGGCTTCCTTTTACATGCCTTTTCGCAGGGAGCCGGGCAGATATAACCCAGGATGTGCGGTATGGCGATCTCTGAATGTACAACATGCAAGGCATGGTCGAAATCACCTGAAGCAATCAGCCGGTTCATCAGGGGGATGTCCATGAAAGCCGGACAGGAGGCCCGGCAGGGAGCTTCGCAATCGCCGGTGTGGTCGCTTAGCAGCAATTCAAGCGCTTCTTTCCTGGCTTCCCTGACCTCAGCGGAATTGGTCAGGATGTTCATCCTTGCAGCAACCGGCATCGCGCAGGAGGGAACAAGCCTGTCATGGTCAATATCCTTTACCAGGCAAACCATGCACGATGGATGGTTTGAAAATCCCGGCCGGTAGCACATCGATGGAATTTCAATGCCAAGGATTGCGGCAGCCTCCATCACAGAGAGCCCTTCCTTCACTTTAACGGGGATTTGATCGATCTTCAGTTCTACCATGTCAATGAATCAGGATGGCATCTGCCGGACAGATCTGCCTGCAGATGTCGCATTTTATGCATTTCTCAGGATCTATCATGTGTTTTTCATAAGGTTTGAAGGCGATGGCCTCAGAAGGACAACGCTGGGCACATTTGGTACAGCCGATGCAGTCGTCGGTCACCTCATACAGGATCAGCGGGAGGCACTTCCCCGAAGGGCAATGCCCGTGAAGATGGGCTTCATATTCATCCCGGAAATAGTGCAGGGTGGTGAGGACCGGGTTCGGAGCAGTTTTTCCCAGGCCGCAAAGACTGCCGCGGGAAGTGCTGACTGCCAGTTTTTCAAGTTTGCCAAGATCCTCCTGTTTCCCGGTTCCGCAGCGGATTTTTTCGAGGATTTCCAGCATGCGGCGCGTACCGATCCTGCAGAAGGTGCATCTGCCGCACGACTGGTTCTGGGTGAACGAGAGGAAATAGTGGGCGATATCAACCATGCAATCGGTTTCGTCCAGAACGATCAGTCCGCCCGAACCCATCATGGTCCCGGCCTCCTTCAGCGCCTCAAAATCGATGGGCATATCTGCCACAGAAGCAGGCAAACAACCGCCCGACGGTCCTCCGATCTGGACTGCCTTGAATTTCCTGTCGCCGGCAATGCCTCCCCCGATCTCCTCCACGATCTGCCGGATAGTGATCCCCATCGGAACTTCGATCAACCCGCCTCGTTTAACCTTGCCCGCGAGGGCAAACACCTTCGTGCCTTTGCTTCCCGGAGTCCCGATCTTTGAGAAAGCCTGCGCCCCGTGGTGAATGATCCAGGGTACCAGCGAAAGGGTCTCGGTGTTGTTGATCAGGGTGGGTTTGCCCCACAATCCTTTTTCAACCGGGTAGGGTGGGCGCATTCGCGGAAGTCCCCTCCTGCCTTCAACGGAAGCGATGAGGGCCGTCTCCTCCCCGCAGACAAAGGCGCCGGCTCCTCCGAAAATGCGGATATCAAAAGAGAAACCGGAAGCCGGCGTCGCTGACCCGATGATCCCGTTTTCCCTGCAAATCCTGAGTGCTTCGCTGATGCGCATCACCGCCAGCGGGTATTCGGCGCGGATGTAAAAGACCCCGGAAGAAGCACCGGTGGCATATCCTGCGATGAGCATCCCTTCGATGATCCTGAACGGGTAAGATTCAAGCAGCATCCGGTCCATAAAGGCGCCGGGGTCGCCTTCATCCCCGTTGCAGATCACAATTTTTTCAGATGCATCCTGTTGCTTCACCAGCTGCCATTTCCTGCCTGTCGGGAAACCAGCCCCGCCTCGGCCGCGCAACCCGCTGGCGATGATTTCATCGATCACCTGCCCGGGAGTCATCTTTTCCAGGCATTTTCGCAAAGACTCAAATCCGCCCGATCTTTTATAACCTTCAAAATCGACGGGGTTGGTAGCCCCCCTGTTTTCAGTGGCGATGTTGACCTGCGGGCCAAGAAACCTTGACAAAGGCGTATCGCGCTGTTCCACAGGATATTTACGGAATGACTTTGGCGCTCCGTCTGCAAGCATGTTCTCAAAAAGATTGTAAAATCCGTTCCTGAAGCGGTTGAAATATCCCTCGGGGCTGAAATGGTTCAGCAGAATCTCCCTCACCTCTTCGGGTTTGATCCTGGCATAGTAGGCCGGGTTTTCACCGGGCTTAAGGATCTCAAGGATAGGAACCTGGTTGCAGATACCGACACAACCCACCTGTTGCACATTCACGTTGATATTTGTCCGGGCCAGGGTTTTCTCCAGTTCCATTTTGACTTCGGCACTTCCGCTGGCCACACAGCATGATCCCAGCCCGATCCGGATTTCTCCTTGTATTTTTGATTGAAAGGACTTATTTGACAGGGTCAATGAGGCAACTCTCTTTTTTTTCGCAAGAAAATCGCGCAGCAGTTCACCCACATTTTCCGGTACCACATGGCCATAGGTAACCTCGTCGACCCTCACAACCGGGGCAAGGGTGCAGCAGCCAAGACAGGCAACTTTCTCAATGGTGAAGATCATGGAGGCGTCGGTGTCATCCTCCTCCTGCAGTTTCAGTTCACGTCTGAAGGCCTCGTACACAAACAGGGCCCCTTTCACATGACATGCGGTGCCGGTGCATACCATGATCCTGTGCTGCCCGGCGGGTTTGTGCCTGAACTGGGTGTAAAAAGTCGATATCCCTGAGATCGCGGCAGGAGTGATGTCAGTAGTTTCACACACCCTCTTCAGGGCCGGTTCGGGGAGAAAGTTGAATTCTTGCTGGATATCCTGTAATATCGGGATAACAGCGTCTATAGCTGTACCATGCCGGGCAACCATCCTGTCAACCTGCTCATTGATACCCTGGTTATCCCGGTCCATGTTACAAGGAGGATTTCATCTTGTTATTCTACGGGAATAAAATGATACAGGAAGACCACTGTTGCATCAAAAGCGGTTTTCTTATTATCTTTTATCTCCAGTGAAACATTGACTTCCGCTTTGGCTATTCCCCTGAGGTTTACCAGGGAAGCCAGTTTCGCCCGGATCCTGACTTCACTGTCAACCAAAACAGGCTGGTTGAACCTGAGTTTTTCGATGCCATAGTTTACAAGCATCCTGATGTTGTTTACCTCAATGATCTGGTCCCAGAGCGAAGGTAGAACAGCGAGGTTCAAATACCCGTGTGCAATGGTCGTCTTATATGGACTTTCCCTCTTTGCCCTTTCAACATCCACATGAATCCACTGAAAATCCTGCGTAGCCTCTGCAAATTTGTTGATCTGCTCCTGCGTAATCTTTAAATAACCCGAAATACCAAGTTCTTTTCCAATGTATTGTTCAAAATCCTTAAAACTATTGATAACCAGTTTATCCATATCTCTCCTGTTTGATTTAAGGTTGCTTTTCCAATTAAAATGACATTAATTGCTGTGCATTCAAATAAGATACAAAATAACGAAATTTCCCGATGCCATCGAAAAGCATCATTATCTGTCTTATTTAAGACACCCTGGCCGAACCATGGTGCGGGAAGGGACAAACCTTACTGCCAGGTATATGCTAAGGATGAGAATGTATGGAAAAGCGGAAGGGGGCCAGGATGGTTATTTCACTGCTGCATTTTTAAAACCGGAATTCTCAATGACGATCTTCAGGTTTTTAGCAGTTGCATCAAGCGTTGTGCTGCCGGCATATTGTGTACCATCTGGAAGATTGCCGTAAGTGATATTAAAGATCACTTTTTGTGAAGGATCGTCGACTGACGTGGTGACATCCACGTCTATGATCTTCTGATTTGCCTTGTCGATTGAAATGGCAAGCAGGTCGCCCGGTTCATTGTAGCCGGGGAAACTGAGTTTGAACTTCTTTCCCGGGTCAAGCACCTGGATAGAAGTTTTTCCGGCACCATAGATCTGATCAAGTTTCCCGGCATTTGGTGGCAGATATGTCTGAACTTTGGCAATGGCAGCTTTGATATAATCCCCCATTTCCTCTTTCTTGTTGGCGATAATCTTTCCGCGCAAACCGCCCGGAGTATTTGCAGGTGTGGTATTGCCGGTAGCAACCTTTGTGAGTGTTCCATCCACTCCGTAATAACATTGATTTTGCTTCACCGATTTTTTTTCCCCATTCAAAAAGGTTGTAGTGGTTTCTATCCACTCATACTTTTTTATTTTCTCCTTACTGTCTGTCAGGTTTTTCTTGATTATTCCAATGGTTTCCTTCATATCTGCCTGGGCGTACAATCCGGTAAATCCGGCTATCAATACAAGCATGAGCAATAACTTTACTTTTTTCATTAGTTCTGTTTTTTAGGATTTATGTTTGATATATATGGCCAATCTCAATTAAGATTGGTTTATTACTTGATGTTAATGTAAATTAAGGGAGCCTGATACCTCCCACAAACTGTGCAGCAAAGGTCCAGTCGTTGGTTTTTCCGATATTATCGGTCTCCAGTTCAACACCGGCAAAGAACTTCTTTCCCACCGGATGCAGGTATGATGCCCCGAACTTAAAATTGGACAAGGAGAAAAATGTACTGTTTATGTCCCTGTCAAGGCTTACTTTGTTGATCATCATGGCCAGCCCCATGCCTGCAGTCACATAGAAATAATCAACGACCCTCATCCTGACAAGCAAAAACAGGGGAACGATATCCATTGTTGCCGTACTTGTCGATTCGGAAGAAATTTGTTTCTCGACCTTGAACAGCCTGAAATAACCTGTTTCAAGCCCAAGGCTCAGCAGATGTTCAGGTTCCCAGAAAAAGCGGAAAGAGACCGTACCTGAGTTCGGGTTGGCAAAATCCTTAGCGATCTGCAGGGTGTTGAAATAATGGCTGAAACCGAGCCCCACGGCTAAAGAATAATGATTCCGGTGGGTTTGCGGCAATGAATCCTGTGCCGATACGGTTCCTGAGTATATGATAAGAACCAGCAAACCAATAATTATAGTTGTTTTCATATTTCGTCTATCTTATGTAATGATAATAGGCAACCAGGCAGGGGTAATTGGTCAGGAAACCATCAAAATCGGCCTCCGCGATGTATTTTTGAATGTAGGACATGTCATCCAGCGTCCAGGTGATCCCGATCCTGCCCTGGTTGTGGATTTCCTGGAGTCCTGCCTGCTGTTCTCCCTCTGTCCAGCGCGGGCCCCAGGCGTGTGCGTTGATCTTATGTACATCGTCAATGCTGAGTTCACACAGGGAAGGAATATCCTGGTAACCGGGATAGGACATGAAATCAGTTATCACCTCCTCGGAAGGACAACCATAAACGATTTGCAAATCTCTCCCCATCTGTTTAGCCCTGGCCAGGATTGCCATCTGGATGGGGATAACTTTAGCCGCTGCATTGTTGCTGACTTTCAGATCGAGCCACACGAATTTCATGTCGGTGCTGTCGAGGATGAAATTCAATGCATTTTCCAGGCTGGGAATTTGTTCGCCATGAACCAGCCGAACGTAAGCAGACAGTTCTTCCCAGGTATAATTATCAATCGGCCCCTGGATAGGCCCTTTCTGGCATAGGCGGATGTTGATGTCATCATCATGGTAAAGAAACGGCACACCGTCTGCGCTTACATGAATGTCGATCTCAACGCCCATGGTGCCGAAACGCTGGGTAAAATTCAGCATTTCAATGCTATTCTCAGAAACCGGCAACCCGTCTGTATTCCTGCCTCCGCCATAGTTGGCCAGGATGATGAATTTACTTTTCTTCGCAGCTTCAGAAATGGGCCGGATGAACTGAAGGGTCATCGATTGATCGATGATGCCGGGTTTATCCCCAAAGGCTCCCCGGATAACGATCTTTCCCGGAATTCTGCCTGCCAGGATGTCACTTCCGCCTTCATTGGGTTTTATCCTCATGGTAACCAGGCCGCTTTCAGTACCCATGGCATATCTCCAGTATCCCTGGAGTAAGATGACCGAATCGAGGGACCCCGCTTCCAGGCAACAATAATCGCCATTGCTGCAATCTATAGCCAGACCGGCCTTGTTAAACTTAAGAACCACCTGGTCTCCGAATTTTGCAGATCCGTCGGAAACGGCATAAAGACCCTCAATGCGCCCTTTTGACGCATCGCTCAGCGGATGGGTGTCGGGCATGATCGTATACTGATCATCCGTAGGAATGGGCACCACAGGGTATTTGACACATGCCCCAAGGGCAACTGTCAATATTATCAGTTGAAACAGTCTGATTTTCATAGTATGAAGCTGAAATAAAGTTCGGGAATGTTATAAAAACGGTTATAGGTGGGAAATAGAAGCCAGACAGGCCAGTAGAGCTTGTTGATATTGTCCTTCAGACCGAAAACCATTACATGCTCTTTCCAGAGCCTTTGTTCGATATACAAGGCGCAGGCGCCCCCGTTAAAATAACGCTGGTCGTGAAACACCTCTGCTTCACCTGCAGTTACACGTGAATAGACCACGTTGGACAACTCTCCTCTAAGTGTGAAAGCAACTTTCTTCAATTTATAGCCAACGGATACATTCGGATAAAGAATAATTGCAGCTGCCTGGTTTTTAAACTCTTTCACCTTCATTTGCCCGAATAAAAAACCAACATTATACCCCAGGTTGAAGGAAAAGTTATCGTGATGAAAATTCCAGTTTGGGCCAAGTGTAAGCTGGTTTGAAACAAAAATGGTGCTGAGATCGGCGATAATGGCAAAATTCTTCGGCAACCCCATGGTCATGTGCAAATTGATCGTCGGAGCCGTGAGGGAAGTATACACCCATACCATCGGAGGTTTTACCATTGAAAAACCGAGCGCAGTCTGCACATGCCAGGTGGTATAGGTATGAGGATACCACATTGTATGCGGGGTGATATCATACGATTTCTCCTTTTCCTGCGCAACCATGGTTGCGGTCAGGAAAAGCAATACAAAAGCTATAAGTATTTTACGAAAATTCATAAGGAATGCAATAAGGAATCCTGATTAACTGATTATTATAATATTATTAATGGTACAATTAATTTTATCGTGCCGGGATAAAACCAACGGCCATCAAAACTGACGACCGTTGGTTGAATTTAGTTAATTCCTGCTCTGTTTAATAAAACAGGATTATTTTCCACCGTTTGCAGCTTTTTCAGCAGCCTGCATTTTTGATTCCAGTTCTGCTTTTAGCTGACTTAAGGTAAAACTGGCTCCTTTTTGCATCGGAGGGAATTCCAGAAGTGACATTGCTGCCTTGGCGATCTCTTT
>CAIKNA010000159.1 GCA_903828645.1 uncultured Bacteroidales bacterium | reverse complement strand
ATTGACGGCAACATTGAAATTGGGTGAAGGTGTTCCATTGCCGCAGCTGTTTTTGCCTGTAACAGTAATGTTGCCGGAAACGGCAGCGACCGCGAAGTTTACGGTGATACTCCTGGTTCCCGCGCCAGAAGCAATTGTTGCGCCCGAAGGGAGGTTCCAGGTATAGGTGTCGGCGTTGAGAATTTCATCACAGGAATATGAGACACCATTTGTCCCGGCACACACCGAAGCCGTTCCTGTAACGGGCCCTGCTGCATTGGGGTAGGGATTCACGAACAGGTTATAAACAGTCGGTGTGACTGCAGCGCAGCCGTAATTGTTGGTGTAACTTACGTTCACCCATTGGGCGCCGACGCCATTCCAGGTAACCATTATGGCATTGGTCCCTTGTCCTGAAACAAGAGTGCCGCCCGGACTGACGTTCCACAGGTAGTTTGACATCCCGCTGTTGGTAATGTACTGATTGTTGGTGGAATTTATGCACGGGCTGCTGCTGGTGCCAATCGTAGGCACTGCGGCCGGATTTATTGTCACATTGTAAATTGTCGGTGTCACTGCAACACATCCTGTCGGATTGGTGTAGGTCACACTCACAGTTCTGCTTCCAGCATAAGGCCACAAAACGGTAATTGCATTGGTGCCTGCCCCTGCAATGATCGTCCCTCCGATGGAGACTGCCCAATTGTAACTGGTCATCCCGGCTTCGGTCGTATAAACGATGTTTGCGGCATTGGCACAAACAACATTGGGCCCGGAGATGGTCGGGACCGGCAACGGGATAACGGCAACAGGATAGGAGGCAGGAGCAGCGGCGGTACAACCGGACGCATTTGTATAACTGGCAGTTAATGTTTGTGCTCCTGCTGCAGTCCAGTTTACCGTGATGGCGTTTGTTGTGGTTCCCCCTGAGATGGTTCCCCCGGGCGAAACGGTCCAGATGTACCCGGTCATTCCGGCTTCCGTTGTATAAACGTTCCCTGTGGAGCCGATACAAGCATTCACCGGGCCTGTGATTGTTGGCACCGGTTGAGGAACCAGTGTTATTGCAAACGGGGGAGATGCGCTCCCTGTGCCGCAAATGCTGGTGCCGTAAACAGTGATATTCCCCGAAACCGCTGAAGCGGAAAAGCTTACCGTGATCGAGTTGGTGCTTCCACCCGAGATAACTGCTGCTCCCGGAGGCAGAGTCCAGGTATAGGAGGTCGCATAGGTGATGGCAGGAACGGTATAGACATATCCAGTCCCGTTTTTACATACATTAACAGGTCCGCTGATGGTCCCGGCAGTGGATGGAGCGGGACATGTGGTGGTAAAGGTCAGATCATTACCGTTCATTGTTCCCTGCACGTTGGTTCCATTGATCCTGAAATGGTAGGTGGTGTTTTGGGTGAGTCCGGTGATGTTGGCCAAAGCGGTATTCGTGCCACCGCCTGTGACTGATGCAGGGATTCCGGGGACCACGGTTCCATAAGCGTTTGTCAGTCCGTACTCAAATGCGATGGCAGTACTGTTGTAGTTGGCGATTACATTGCCATTAAGGGTTGCCGTGGTAGCGCCTATCGGGTTGGCTGCCGTTGTCTGGACAACAGGCTTTGGCTGGGATCCGGTGAAGGTCCCGAAAGCAGTCAGGCCAGGGGCGTTCACCTGGTGGAGGGCGCTGTTGACAAGGCCAAAATCGGTAAACGGGATTGGAACAACCTGCATGGAAAAGAGCTGAAGCTCATTGCCGGTCACATCTGCTGGAACATACTGGAACAATGCCGAGCAATTAAAAGCAGTGATGGCAGATGATGATACATTCCAATAACGGTTCAGGTAGCTTGAAGTATTCGGATCGCCCGCAAACTTTGCATTTACAAGGTTGACAGCGGCATAGTTCCCGGTTGCGAAGGTACCTGTACTGAAATTAAGGGTGACGGGTGCATACTCCGGGGTACCTGTGTTATCGCCAACCGGGAAAAGGAAACTTCCTGTAAATCCGGTTGCAAACCCCTTCTGTAACTTGCCTGTGCCTGTAGCGACAATCATGGCAGATGGCGAAGGTGTGCCTGTAATGGCTGAGGTTGTGCTTAAAAGCAGGTTGTTTGATCCGAGTGTGAGGAACCCGTTGGTCAGTTCAAGGTTTCCATTCAGCGAAAGCGGGGAATTCAGACTAAGCCCGGCGCTGTTAGCCAATTCAAGTGTCAGGTTGCTGGTCGATGTCATGGTTCCGTTGAGTGTGACCGACTGGGCGCTGGTTCCAGAAAAAGTTACGGTACAAGCCGTGGCGGGTGAAAAATTGAGAATCGCACCCGTTTGCACCTGGATGTTACCCTTTATCTGGTGCAGGCCCGATGCAGGCCCGGTCAGGTTGAAGTTGAAAGTGCCATTGGTTATGGTCAGGTTGTCGATGGAGACAGGGCTTGTTCCAGTAGCACTCAGCGTTACGCCTGTTGCGTCCATCTCGAAATTGGCATAGGTTCTTCCTGAAAACTGCGGGGAAAGATTGGCCATCACCTTGAAAAGACTTCCTGCCTGGAAGATCACGACACTGTTAGGCTGGCCCGCGCCGAAGGGATTGCTGCCTGCCAGTTGCAGGTAGGTTGAACCCCCGGCAAACACGACAGAACCCAGCGATGAAGTGCCAAATGGATTTCCCGAAAAGAAAGTACCTGCAGTGAAGACTGAACCACTATTGAAAACTATGGCTCCGGGATCTGCTGCGGTAAGCCGATGCGCAGTGGACGCTGTTGCTGAGAATTTCATGTTCCCGCTGATACTTGCGGTGGAGGTAGTGGCAATGACAATGGTAATAACGTTGGTTGCATTCAGGTTCAGGGCACAACCGGCAGGTATCTCAAGGTCGGCTCCGGCAGAACCGGTGATGGTGAGGGTGACAGCTGCTGAACTTTGAAGGTTAATGGTCGTATTGTTTGCCATGATAAGCCTGGCAATTGACTGTGTCGGAACCCCGGTGATTGTTTTGGTTGTCGCATCGTTGAACTGCAGGATATCAGCAGGTGCAGGAGTTGTGCGGGAAGGATTCCAGTTGCCGGGTGTAGCCCAGGTGCCGTTGTCGGCCCCCTGCCAGGTGTAAACTATCGATACTGATCCAGTGGTTGTGGCACTTGCTGCCGGGACAACCGGAGTGGTGCGGTAGTTATAAGTCGGGCTGTTGCTGCCGTCCCAGGCAAAAGGGAATATGGTATATGAGTATTGAGTACCTGAAGATAATCCGGTAATTGTTTTGTTAAGGGAGGAACCAGGCAAAACCAACGCTGCTACAATGCCGTCTCCCAATGGGTCCCCAACGCTGTAACCGGTTCCGTCAATGGGAATACCTGTGGGTGCTATCGCTCCGTTTTTTTGCAGGATGATATAGCCATTCGCCCCTGAGGCTGCCGCACTCCATGTAAGGTTTATGCTTGTATTTCCGGCGGCGACAGCCGTAAATCCCGAAACATGTGAAGTGGGTTCAGTTGAAAGGGTGTAGAAGGATGCTTCAGAAGTGAGGCTTGTTCCCAGGCTGTTGGTTGCGTATGCCTTGAAATACAGGTGTGTTTGCACCGGAAGCGTATTTCGCAGTTGCGAGAAGAGTCCGGTTGATGTGCCTCCTTCCGCCAGTTTATTGTCAGTAATGGCAACTCCGGGTGCAGTATTCCATACGGTCCCCCTTTCAGTAATTGACATCCCTCCGTCGCTCGAAATGGTCCCCCCGAGCATGGCTGAATTATTGCCGATGACCGAAACAGCAGGCAGCACGATGACCGGTGCCGTTGCTAAAACAGGGGTTGACTGGCTGTTGGGGTTCAGCGTAGCGGTGGAGGCCAGGTATTTCGTTCCGCTGCCTGTCCCGTTACATTCATAAACCCTGAACCAGTATGTTGTATTTCCTGAAAGTCCGGTCACGGCGATGGAATTTACATTCCCGTTGGAGACCACCTGCTCGCCGGTTCCGCCGTAAACAGGATTTGCCAGCGGATCGGTACCGTCTACGGGAGTAGTGAAACTGTTGATCGTATTAATTTTCGTGATTCGTTTTGCACCGTCGCCATTGGTCCAGCTGGCAGTGATGCCCGTTGAAGATATGCCGGTGAAGCCGATGTTATGAGCCTGGATAGTGGGGGTAACAACGCCGCTGCCTCCGGTAACATCAGCCCAGGTGCTGCCAATGCGTATTCCGTCAATTTGAAGTGCTGCTGCACTGGTGGCAGAACCTTGTCTTAACCCAACCAGTCCAATGTTCAATGCATCAGTCTGGGTGTTGTCGATATAGTCGAGGGTGGGAGTTGCCGGTTCGGAAGCCCCGATGACCGGGTTGATGAATATTGATACATCGTCGTCCGTGGTGGTGCCGGTACTGAACTGGTATTTTACCACGATGAGATAGGTTGTACTCAACGCATAGGTAAAGCCGGTGTAGGCAATGGTTGCAGCAGTGGTGGATGATTTTGAAATTCCGAAGGCAATGCTGCTTGTTGAGGCATCTTTTTTCACCCATACCCTGCCTTTGAATACATTTCCGGTGACAGGCGACTCAATAAGGTGGAAGAAATAGTCACCGGTGGTTTGCGCCGAGGTTATTGAAACCAGGAAACCGGCATATACGGCACCGGTTGACTGGGTGGCAAATGTGTTGTTGACATCCTGTCCGCTGGTGAGCATGTCTGCGGCATTTCCGATCCCGGAGGAGAGGTATCCTGCATAGGTGAGACCACCGGTCGAAACCAAAATGGGATTGGCGGTGGTGGTCCCTGTCTGGGTCCAACCGTTGGAAGTTAAAGGGGTTGCAGCGGTATATGCGAAGTTCTCGTTAAACAGCAGCTGCCCGTATCCAAATCCGTGAAACCCCAGTGAAATAGCCACCGAAACAATTATTGTCAAAAACGTATTCTTTTTCATAACCTTGATTTTTTTCATAAGAGAACCTGGTACAAAAGTATGAACTAACTCTTACAATGCCTATATTTTGTTAAGAATTCGTATAAAATAAAAGAGGCTGTTCCAGAATCCGGAACAGCCTCTTTGAGTTACAGATGAGCGAATTAGTTGGTCAGGATGATTTTAACCGTTTGAACCTTTTCACCGGCCGAAACTTTCACAAAATAGATCCCCGGAGGGTTGCCTTTGATTGAGAGTTCCTGCTTGCGCAAGCCTTGAAATTCGGTACTTAGGATTTTTCCTCCGAGGGTTCCGAGAACTTCAACTTTAACCTGGCCTGTTGCAAGTGCACTGCGCTGTTCAATGGTAAATATCCCGCTGGTCGGGTTTGGATAGATCTTGAAGGCATTATCCATCAGGCTCAACCCGGCTTCATCTTTGCCTGAAGGTATTTCAACAGATTTACCCGGTGTGCAGTATGGACCGTTAAGAGCGATGTATCCGCGCATGTAACCTCCGGCATGAACGATGGTTCCCGGTTCGTATTTGATGTTCACTCCTGCAATCATGGTTGCGCTGCCTCCGGAAAGAACTTCAAAGGAGGTGCTGTTGCCAGCTACCGTGATGGTGCTGGTGGCATTGTAACACATCAACGATGAAACGGTTCCGGTCACCGAAAGATCCGCTGGAACTCCGCTGTTGACCACCATTGTGATAGTAGCTGATGTCGCAGGATTGCCGGTTGTGCAGGTTTCGCTTGATGTTAAAACGCAGTATACTGCATCATTATTAACAGGGATATAGGCGTAAGTCGGATTTGTTGCTCCTGTTACATTACTGGAATTGACATTCCACTGGTATTGTGGCGTCACGCCCCCGTTTGTCGGAGTTGCGGTGAAGGTAACCGTTGAACCGGCAGTTACGGGGTTTGCAGATGCATCGATCGAAACACTCACTGCAAAAGGCTGTGAAACAGTCACTGCATAAGGGTTGGATGCATTGCCATCGCCGCATATGTTGCTTCCGAACACACTCACATCTCCGGATAAAGTTCCGGGAGCAAATGTTACCGTCACAGCATAGGTACCATCTCCGGCAACAATTGCTGCACCTGTGGGAAATGACCATGTATAGGATGTAGCATTGGTAATGGCGGGAACTGAATACTGGTACTGGGTGCCATTTGCGCATACGGTAGCAGGTCCTGAGATCTGGCCGGCATCATCCGGTGTTGGGCAAGTAGTGGTGAATGCCTCGTCGGCACCGTGGGAAGTACCGGAACCGTTTGTACCGTTGACCCTGAAGTGATAAGTAGTGTTGAATGCCAGGCCGGTCAATGCAGCCGAAACAGAGGTGATTGAGCCACCCGTAACCGTTACCGGAACTCCGGCAACAGTCGTGCCATAAAGGTTGTCGATTCCGTATTCAAAACTGACGGCGGTGGACTGGTTGTTTGCATTAACCGTACCGTTAAGAGTGGCGCTGGTGGACTGAACCAGCGTGGCTGCAGTTGTCGTAACAGAAGGAGGCAGGCTGGTGGCTGCGGAAGCATGGATCACAACGTTGTCAAGACGGTTGTTTCCGGAAGCAGTGGTAGCCCCGTTGAAGGTAATCCTAAGATAGACCGATGGTGCGCCGTTCAATTGGGTAATGGCAGTAAGATCAAGGGTTCTCAACACAAAGTTACCGGTATTCTCTGCCGTGTTGCCTCCGAAGTTTGTATAGGTAACATTATCAGTACTCCACGCCCATTGCTGCGAAGTAAAACCTGTAGCGGTACCCCTGGTGGCAAAGGATAATACTGCATCCTGCAATGCCGACATGGAGAATTTGAACACCATGCATTTGCCATTTGCTGAAAGAGCACTGCCGGCAACAGCAGAATAAGAGAATCCCGCCAGTGTCGAGGGCCCTTCCCTTGGATCATTGATTATGGTTCCGGAAAAGGAAGTAAGTTCATTATTAGCTACGGTGGTTATCCAGGTGGAGGAGCCATTGGTTCCATCAGCATAGACCATCGCTGTACCTGACTGGTCACCGAAATTGGCTGCAACCGAAGTCGGTGTGCCCGGGGCGACCGGTGTGGCATCAAATGTCCATGCGGCAACCGGGTTTACAAACGGAGCTGTGATCACATCGGCTGCAGGCGCTCCTACGAGTTTGTAGTTGATGTTTGTCCCTGTATTGGTATAGGCATAGATGGCAAAATAGTAGTGTGTCGAACTTACAAGGCCGCTCCATGTGAACGTCTGTAGTCCATGGAGGACATATACCAGGCCGCTGCCGTCGCCAAGGTTTGGATCGGAAGTCGGCTGCACGCCGTCAACCGGGTCGGTAAAAGTGCCGGTGGTATTGGCCAGGATCAGGAACCCTGTGGCGGGTTGCGCGCCATCGTTATCAAGCCAGGTATTCACTACCGAAGAAAATGTCGGGGAGGTTGCCGTAAAGGAGGAGGCCTGGTTGGTGGGTTCGCCCAGCAAGGTGGTAAAAGTTGCCTCGGGAGATAATGTTGTGCCTACACTGTTCGTTGCATATGCGGCATAGTGGATCAATGTGTTGACCGGAAGCCCGGTGCGTAAATGTGTGAAAATACCGGTTGTCAACAAACCTTCGGCCAGTTTGTTATCAGCGATGGTAACCGGGGTGGTGGTGCTCCAGACCGTACCCCGTTCGGTAATTGCGCTGCCACCATCGGCTGTAATATTTCCTCCCAGTATCGCAGAGGTCGCGGTGATGGTTGTTGCAGTCGGAGAACTGATTACAGGAGCTGTAGCCGATGCGGCAGTTGCCTGGCTTAAAGGATTGTTGGCACCAACGGCAGTACAAAATACGGTACCTGTACCGGTTCCATTGTATTCCCATGCCTGGAAATAGTAGGTGGTGGCAGTCGAAAGACCGGTAACCATCGGAACGGTGCTTCCCGATCCATTGTAAATAACCTGCTCGCCTGAGCCTCCGTAAACCGTGTTGGCTGTGGGATTCGAACCATCAGCTGGTGCGGTGAACGTGTTGGTTGTGTTGATCTTGACAACGCGGTTGCCTCCGTTTCCACTGGTCCAGGAAACATTCATCTGGGTTTGGAGCACATTGGCAAAGGTGAAATTTGAGGTCTGGGT
>CAIKNA010000158.1 GCA_903828645.1 uncultured Bacteroidales bacterium | reverse complement strand
CTGTCCTGCCGGAGTACCATCGTACTTCATCACCTCATCCCACTGGTAAAGCCCGCCATATTTGGTACAATTGCCTGTTACGTCGTTGTAGCAATACTTTTCTGAAATGCAATTGTCGTACTGAACCTGTGAGGAGTTCAATATTTTACCGTAATTCAGGTTGGCAGCCATCCAGCATTGAGAACCGATTTGAACGGTAGGGTATATCTTGTTATCCCGGATGTCAGCAAGGTTATTCCCGCAAGTGAAAGACGGGTTGGGTTGTACCAGGATGGTTTTTGTTTTAGTCGCAAGGCAGGAAAAAACGTTGGAGTAACCATAGGTGATTGTTTTCAGCCCGGTTCCGGCAACGGAAGGAGTGAAAGTTCCGGTAATCGAATTAACTCCCGGACCACTGTAGTGGCCATCCAATGGCAATCCTCCGTGTAAATTGAATGGTTTGGCATTGACGGTGGTTACCGTGTCGAAACACGCGTTAAAGGTAACGTCCGGAACGGGGTTGCCGCTCATGATGATCTTGCCGGAGCTGGCCGGGTTGCCCGTGACACAATTGAGATTGGAGGTGATCACGCACCGGATGCTGTCGCCCACGGCCGGGTTGCAGGTGAATGTGGTTGAATTGGGACCGGCATTCACCCCGTTTAATTTCCATTGATACGAAGGCGTCCCTCCTCCATTGGTCGGGTTGGCAGTAAAGGTGACCGCCGTTCCCGGACAGAACGGGTTGGTCGGCGTTGAAATTGAAACCCCTGCAGGCAGATTGGTGTTGACTATCATCGTGATGATGTTTGACATAGCCGGGTTGCCGGTTATACACGATGCCGATGAATTAAGGACGCAGGATACCTGGTCGCCATTGGCCGGAGAGTAGGAGAACGACGGGCTGTTCGTCCCGGCATTGCCACCGTTGACTTTCCATTGATAACCCGGGACCAGTCCGCCATGGCTGGGTGTTGCCGTAAATGTTACCTGGCTGCCGGCACAGAAAGGATTTGAGGAAGCCGCGATCGCAACGGTGACTACAAGGATAGGGCTTGCGGTCATGGTAACCGGAGCGCTGGTTGCAGGATTGCCGGTGACGCAGTTATCAGAGGAAGTCAGCTCGCAGGTTACTACATCTCCATTTATGGGTATGTAAGTGAATGAGGAACTGTTGATACCGGCATTACTTCCATTTACCTTCCATAGGTAAACAGGAAACAGACCGCCATGGTTGGGAACTGCAATAAAAGTCAACTGGTTTCCCGGGCAGAAAGGATTTGCCGAGGGTGTAATCGAAACGGTTACGGTAGGGTTTGGGGTGACGGTCATGGTTACCGGGGGACTTAGAGCCGGATTACCGGTCACACAGTTATCAGAAGAGGTCAGTTCGCAGGTTATAATGTCGCCGTTCAATGGGGTGTAGTCGTATGTTGAATTGGTAGCCCCGACGATACTGGCCCCATTCACTTTCCATTGGTATCCTGGCAGGGATCCACCATGGGTCGGATTGGCGGTAAAGGCCACCATTGTTCCGGCGCAGACCGTTGTTTGCGGAGTGGTAACCGTAACGCTGACCGGCAGCGGCTGATCAACGGTCATGCAGATGGAGTTGGACATAGCAGGGTTCCCCATCGGACAACTGATATCGGAGGTAAGCTGACAGGTGATGCAATCTCCGTTGGCTGGAGTATATGTGAATACCTGACTGTTCGATCCGGAATTGGTCCCGTTGACTTTCCATTGATAGACCGGACTGTTGCCAGGATTAGTCGGAAAGGCGTTAAATGTCACGGGCGTGCCTGCACAGGTATGAGTCGAAGTCGAAGTAATATTCAGGCTGACGGGGTGAAGCTGATTCACCGTCATGCAGATCTGGTTGGAGGTAGCCGGGTTCCCGATCGCACAGGCATCATTAGATGTCATGTTGCAAACAATACAATCACCGTTTAATGGAGTGTAGGTAAAGACTGAATTGTTTGGGCCGGCATTGATTCCGTTCACTTTCCATTGGTAGACTGGCAGGGTGCCGGGATTGGTGGGTGTTGCAGTGAATGTGACTGGTGTCCCGGCGCAAACAGGGTTAGCGGATTCGGCAATGGTAATGCTGACGGTGCTGCCAGGATTGATGAAAATATCGATTTTAGTTGATGCACCTGTGCCACAAGGATTAGTCCCGAAAACGGAGACTTTTCCGTTGGCGGTTAAGGGACCGAAATCTACTGTGATTGAATTCGTATTGGTACCCGATACGATGGTACTTCCCGAAGGAACACTCCAGACATATCCTGTTGCATAATTGATAACCGGAACCGAATAGACCACGCCTATTTGTGGAATGCAGATGCTAACAGGACCGCTGATCGCTCCGGCAGTTGAGGGAATCGGACAATCCTCAAATTTGACGAGGTAACCGTCATATTGTCCACCTCCATAGGTGTTTTGGGCTCCGTTGGAGGAAGCAATGTTGTTAGTTGACTGCGTTAAACCTGCAACATAGATGTTTGTATTCAGATCTGTGCACACATCCCATCCCTGATCCTCTAAGCTGCCACCATAATACGTTCCCCATAAGCGTTGCCCTCCGGGAGTGAATTTGGCAAGAAAGGTGTCCGTTCCGCCGGAAAGTCCTGGCTGATAGGATCCTGGGGTCGCAATGCTGTTGATCGATGCCGTGTTGCCTGTAATAAGGATATCCCCTTTTATATCTACAGTAACGGATTGAGCTTCATCAAGGTCTGTCCCTCCATAATAGGTGCCCCATTGACGAACACCTGACGAGTCGAATTTTACCAAAAAAGCATCTCGATATCCCCCGCCGAAAGTCTCCTGATGACTGCCG
>CAIKNA010000157.1 GCA_903828645.1 uncultured Bacteroidales bacterium | reverse complement strand
GGTGGCGGTACATTCGACATCTCAATCCTGGAATTGGGAGAAGGCGTTTTTGAAGTAAAATCGACCAACGGAAACACACACCTTGGCGGAGATGACTTCGACCATGTAATCATCGACTGGCTGGCCGATGAATTCCAAAAGGATGAGGGAGTTGATCTGCGTAAAGATCCCATGGCACAGCAGCGGCTTAAGGAGGCTGCCGAGAAGGCTAAAATTGAACTCTCCAGTTCCATGGAAACCGAAATCAACCTGCCATACATCATGCCGGTAGACGGTGTTCCAAAGCATCTTGTGAAAAAATTAACCCGCGCAAAGTTTGAACAGTTGGTTGACAGCCTGATGCAATCGACCATTCCACCTTGTCAGAAAGCTTTACAGGATGCAGGTTTGAAAGCATCTGAAGTGGATGAGGTGATCCTGGTAGGAGGTTCAACCCGGATCCCGGCAGTTCAGAAACTGGTTCGCGAATTGTTTGGCAAGGAACCGTCAAAAGGGGTGAACCCCGATGAAGTGGTTGCCATTGGCGCCGCGATACAGGGCGGCGTGCTCACAGGGGAGGTGAAGGATGTATTGCTGCTTGACGTAACCCCCTTGTCGCTGGGTATCGAAACCCTTGGAAGTGTCATGACCAGGCTCATCGAATCAAATACGACCATTCCTACCAGGAAATCGGAAGTGTTTTCTACTGCCGCCGATGGTCAGACTTCGGTGGAAATTCATATCCTGCAGGGTGAACGTCCGATGTCAAACCAGAACAAGAGCCTTGGCCGTTTCCATCTTGACGGCATACCACCCGCACAGCGCGGCATTCCCCAGATTGAAGTAATTTTTGATATTGATGCGAATGGTATCCTGCATGTTACTGCAAAGGATAAAGCTACCGGGAAATCACAACAAATCAGGATTGAAGCATCTTCGGGCCTGTCGGATGAAGATATCCGCCGCATGCGTGAAGAGGCTCAGGTCAATGCCGATGCCGACAAAAAAGTAAAGGAAGAGGTTGATAAACTGAACCAGGCCGACAGTCTGGTATTCCAGACAGAAAAGCAATTGAAAGAGTTTGGAGAAAAACTTCCTGCAGATAAGAAGGCGTCCATTGAGAAAGCTGTTGAAGAGTTGAAGAACGCGCATAAAAACCGTGACTTTGCCGCAATTGATGGCGCAATGGCCAACCTCAATGCAATCTGGCAAACCGCCAGCGAAGAGATGTATAAAAACGCTTCGCAAAGCGAGCCACAGGGAGGTCAGCCTCATAATGACGGACAAAGTGAACCAAACCCGAAAGGTTCAGGAAATGATGAAGTGACCGATGTTGATTTTGAAGAGGTCAAAGATAAATAGAGTTCAATTTGTTAGGGTAATTTTCACAGGGCTGATCCTCCTAGAGGGTCGGCCCTCTTTTTTAATGATTTGTTAATAAATAACCGTATGAAAATCAAAAAAAAAGTAGCAATTTTGTACCTTGATTTCTTTGCGGTTTTTAAAGGCTAAATCTATGAAGTATCGATATTCATTTTTAGGGTGCATCCTCCTGATGATGTCATTGTCTGTTACCGGGGTTTTCGGTCAGACTGTTACTGAGCTGGTCGTCCCGAAGTACTTTGGAGGTAAAACTGCCGCCGCTGCCAACAATGCCAGAACTGCTTTTGCAGTCTGCATTAAAATTGACGGGCTTGCACCCAATACAACTTATGATCTTAAACCAGGCCTGGCTTTGGTTACGGAGGCCGGTACCACATTTGGTGCCGGCAACTACTGGAACGGTACTCTTTTTACGGGTACAACAAGCCTGTTAAATTACTTTTCGACGGATGCAACCGGAAGCACCGGCCCGGTTTGGATTTGTTATCAGCCAACCGGGAATGCCAGCCGTTTTGATGCAGGTCAGCAGCACAATATCAGGATAGGGTGGGTGGTTGCCGGAGGTGTGATGCCGGGATCCCCGATTTTCACCGGAACCAAGATTCTCACTGCCCTGGATGTTGCTGTAACAGAAAGAACAACTGCAACCACGGATGATGGCTGTTTTATCAAGGGCAGTTCTCTTGCGGCCTCAAATGGGAAATACATGCTCATGTTCGACAATGTTGCGGGAACCGGAGACCCGCTGTTTTCCTATATGATCATGCCGATGGGTCCCACCCAGTCAGCCAATCTGGAACTACCGTCTGCGATTAACGATGTATACATGCAAACGGGAACTGCAATTGCCGGAGATTATGTCGGGGTGATCCCAATCGGGGCAAACAATCCCAACGGAGTGCGCCGGGTTGAGTCACGCAACCCCGACAATACCGTTTTTGCCTTCAATACCAGTGCCAATGGAACCTGGCCAAGCGGGGCAAATACCACTACTGCCTTGCGACGTGATGTGGTTACCTTCACCAATACCGATACTCCGCTTACACCGGCCGGTCCGGGTCTTCCAGCCGTTACAACCAATCCGGTCATTTCCAACATCTCTTTTAACACAGCGACAGGTGGAGGCAATGTTACCAGCAATGGAGGCAGCACAATTACTGCCCGCGGGTTGTGCTGGAGTACAGGTTCAGGCCCCACCATCTCCGGGGCCCATACAGTTGAACCGGGCGGTCTGGGTACCTTCATCAGCAACATGACCGGGCTCCTGCCCAGTTCTACCTATTACCTCAGGGCCTATGTGACAAATACAACCGGTACTTCCTATGGGGCCGAGGTGACCTTCAGCACGCTTTGTGAAGTAATTGCACCATTGCCTGATTTTTCAGCCAGTAAAGTGAACCTGACGGTTGGAGAATCCATCAATTTCTATGATTCTACAAAATTCTGCCCCGATTCGTGGAGTTGGTCTTTCAATGGCGGAATCCCAAGTTCCTCAACTTTGAAAAATCCAACCGGCATTACTTATAATTTTGCCGGTGACTATACCGTATGCCTTACTGCCAGCAATCAGTGGGGAGAACAAACAACCTGCAAGCCGACCTACATTCATGTAACCGGGCCGACCAATGCACCTGTCGTGATGACGGAGATCAACTACAGGTCGCCACTGGGAGGCACCGATTCGTTGGAATATATTGAGTTGTACAACAATGGTGCACTGGCTGTAAACCTGACCAGTTTTTATTTCAGCAGGGGAATCGAATTTACCTTTCCTGCAACGACACTTAACCCCCACGCATATGTGATGGTGGGTAAAAGCTCATCCCTCCTGGCCTCCACCTATGGAGTCCCATCCTTCCAATGGAATGCAGGATCAGCTCTTAGCAACGGTGGTGAAGCGGTTGTGCTGAAAGACTTGTATGGCTTTGTGGTAGATTCTGTCTACTACCTGCCTACCCTGCCATGGGATACTTTGGCCAACGGCCGTGGACCATCACTAGAACTTTGTGATCCGAATTCAAATAACCTTTTACCTTCAAACTGGCGCCATGCTGTAGAATACCAGGGAAAAACACCTGCGGGTGATACTCTTTTCGGTTCCCCCCTTGCCGGGTGTTCCGACCTGCCTGTGGCTAATTTCAGGGTAAGCGACTCCACTATCAGCATCGGTCAAAGTGTTATTTTTACGGATGCTTCCACCGGGATCATTAATTCATGGTTATGGGAGTTTGAGAGAGGTGTCCCTGCTACTTACAATGGCCAAACACCTCCGCCGATCCAATACAATGTGTTGGGTGCCTATGATGTAACTCTTACCGTTTCCAACAATGCCGGCCAGAGGAAACGTTATAAACCGGGATTCATCCAGGTTGGCCCCACCGGAATTTCTGAGGTTCCCGTCAGAACGGAATTTTCCATTATCCCTAATCCCACCTTCAATGGTAAATTTTCGATCGTTTTCAGCACTGTTTCCTCACATGAAGTGAGTGTTTTCTCAAGTGTGGGAGCATTGATCAGAAACCAGACAACAGATTCAAAAGAGATTGTTTTCAATCTATCTGAAATTCCCAAAGGTCTTTATTTCATACAGGTTAATAATATTAACACAGGTGCTAAGAACACGCAGAAATTAATCATTCAATAATCACAAATAAATTAAACACTTATGAAAAAACAATTACTTTCATTCTTTATGTTGATCCTTTTTTTCGCTGTTTCATCAACTTTCGGACAGGGGACGGAGAATTTCAACAATTATGCAGGAACTTCAGGCACATACTCCAATGGTACTTTTGTCGGTCAGGATGGTTCTACATGGACTTATTCCCAGTGCAGGAGCGACAAGCCCATCGCGGCACCTTCTCCCTGTCTGGGAAAAGGCAGGAATCCTACAGGTAAAGTTGTTTCCGGAACTCTTTTAAACGGATGCGGAACGATCAGTTTTGATTATAAGCAGGGGTTTTCCTCCGCCGCCAACCTTAATGTACTCGTTAATGACCTGGTGGTGAGCAACGTTACTACCCCTGGTGGCAATGCGGATACTTCCATCGTTCATCACGCCGGCCCCATTGCCGTAAATGCTTCAGGTAGTTTTATACTGATGTTTAAACAGGCGGATAGCTTATTATCAGGACAGGTGACCATTGACAATGTTGTCTGGACGGCCAACGGCGGCGGACCATTGCCGGAGCCTACCAATTACCCGACCAATTTTACCGCGACACCCACACCGTTTACAATCGCCTTAACCTGGAATGATGCCATTGGGGCGCAACTTCCCGGGGCTTATCTTGTGCTTGCAAGCGATCAGAACAATATTGTTGCGCCGGTAGATGGAACACCGGTTACGACCGACCTGAACCTGGCAGACGGACACGGAGCACTGAACGTACTCCAGGGAGCTCAGACTGGTTCTTTTGGCAATTTGCCCTCCAACAAAACATATTATTTTAAAATCTTCCCCTATACAAATTCGGGTGCCCTGATTAATTATAAAACTGATGGTACTGCACCCTCGGCCAGCGCCAAAACGCCCCCTACCGTAATTATCGACAGCATCCATTTTACAAACAAGACATTTTCCAACTGGATTGTGAAAAATGTTGCCGGCGCCCAGGTATGGAGTATCGACTCCATCCATTTATCCGGCAATCCTTTTGCAAGCATGAGCGGCTATGCGGTAACTTCCAATGTTAACGAAGACTGGCTGATCTCTCCTGCCATGAATTTTGACAATTACAACAATGAAGTGCTCACCTTCGTGTCTGCTTATAAATATACGGGTGCACCCCTGCAAGCACTCATTTCCAACGATTATGACGGAGTTACCAACCCTGGAGATTTTACATGGACGCCATTGAATCCTGCCTGGTCAGCCGGCAATTTTGTCTGGGCCCCTTCAGGACTTGTAAATGTTAGCGGAACAAACGGAAAACATGTTTACATCGGGTTTAAATACACTTCAGATGCCGTTAACTCTTCAACCTGGGAGCTTGATGATATTGTAATCATGGGCGATCTGCTCGAAGGCGTCAGCAACAAGACTGCGAATGAAGAGGTATTTTCAATCAGTCCCAATCCCGCTTCAGGAAAATGTTCCTTAAAGTTCAACAATGACGGGAATAAGGAAATCCGGGTAATTTCTGTGATCGGAAATAACGTGCTGGAAACTACTACCAATCTGGCGACTTATTCACTCAATCTTAATTCACTTTCCGCAGGGATCTATTTTGTGCAGGTTTACACTCCCGCGTCAAAAACAACACAGGTCAGGAAATTGATCGTACAATAACAGTTTATCTGTTGAATGGAAGGTTGCCTCAAACGGGGCAACCTTTTTTTTTTTACTTTTGTGACTCAGTAGTATTGTTTGCATGTGGCGATTCACCATCCTTTTATTGATTCTGGCCGGTTTCCCGGGAATATCCCTGATGTCCCAAAAACCTTCCGGGAACAGTGATCCTGACAAACCCCTTCGTGTTGAAATTCCATCCGCCTCGGTAAATGAGACATACAGGATCATCCCTTGCGGGGTAAATGGAATGATCATGTTTTTCCGAAGCCAGGAAGTCACCGGTGACGCAAGGACCAAGTGGTATTTTACCTGCTATGATACAAACCTGCAGCAGGTATGGGTAAGAAGTGTTCCACTTTTTAGCGACCTTGATTACCGGTTTAGCCTGGATGTAGCCGACACGCTGGCCTTGTTGTTTGTCCATTCCGGGAAAGCAAAAAATCCTGAAAACAATTATGAGATACTTAGGATTGCGCTGCATAAGGGTACCCTGGTTCTGAATACCGGGACACTTGACCCAGGTGCTGTGGTGGATGCATTCGGAGTTCAGAAAGGACTGGCATGGCTAGGGGTCAATGTTAAAGGGCAGGCAGGGAAAATTGTAAATGTCGGGTTGAAAAAGGGACTCTCAAAAGCATTCTCGCTAGGAAATGGAAGCCAGATCGCTCTTCTGTGGATGCGCCCCGACACTGCTGCAAATTCAGTATCGGCTGTTGTCAGCCGGCAGGTGACAAAAAAAAATGCGGAATATTACCTGGTCCGATACGATACGAATGGGGTGATCAAACGCGAGGTTCTCATCGGTTTGCAATCAGCTGAACGCACACTGACCCAGGTGAAAGTTGCAGAAGGGATTGACGGAAAGGAAATGCTGCTTGGCAGCTATGCTCAGGGTATAACAAATTCGGCACAGAAGAGTCTCCCGGTCGGCGAGTCAACCGGCCTATTTGCCAGCCCTGTCAGTGGTGGAAACCAGAAACAGATCAGTTTTTACAACTACCTTGAATTGACGAATGCAACTTCAATTGTTGGTGAAAGCGATATCATGAACCTCAAGAAGAAAGCATTGAAGAAAAATAAATCACTCTCCGAATTTTCATTGGATTATCCGGTTTTAGTGCACGATATATTTGTAAAAAACGATCAATGCATTCTTACAGCTGAGTTTTTCTCCCCCCAGTACCATACCGAGAATTTTACTGATTTTGATTTTTACGGCCGACCTTACACCAACAGCTATTCCGTGTTTGACGGGTATCGCTTTTACAATGGTATTGTTGCAGGATTTGATACGGATGGCAAATTGCTATGGGATAATTATATCGAAATCAGGAATTTGGTGTCGTTCGAACTCTCCCCGAAAGTCATGGCATATCCATCAGGAAAAGACCTTGTGTTATGTTATGTAAGCGATGGAAAGATAGGGTCAAAGATTATTCAGGAGGGGAACGTAGTGGAAAAGCTTGATTTTTCGACAATTGATTTACTAAACACGGATGACAAATTGCTCTCGGAATCCAAGGGGGCCATTGTTCAATGGTATGGCAAATATTTCCTGAGTTACGGCTACCAGGATATCAAAAATGTTGCCTTGGAAACAAACAACAAGAGACTTGTTTTTTACTTCAGCAAACTGAGATTTCAAAAATAACAGGATTATTTTTTTACGATAAACAACTGATTATCGCAAAAAAGGATCATCAGGGTTGTATCTTTATGGTACTGTGGTCCGTCAATAGTCAGTGTATACGGTTGGTTCCCTGTTAGGGAAAACGGATAGGTGAAATCCTTTTTAATGGTCTGGGTGTTATGAGTTTCCATGACTTTTACCGAGATGGCCGAATCAAGTTTATTCTCGACATTCAAAACTCCGGTTCCGTTGCAGGGATCTGCAGTAGTTTTTGAGGTACAGGAATACATCATCAGAACTGTGAAGAGGAAAATGATGGAAATGGCAAAGGCTGACTTTTTCATGAGATCTGGATTGTTAGTTGCAAAAATACAAGGTTTCGGTCAATTTTAAGTCATTCAATATCAAATTTTTTCACGATCCCTGACTGCTACACCTTCCAAGAACCATTGCAGGATGTCTTCGGGGATGTAAAATACTGGCTTTTAGCAATGTGCGAATAAGTAGTCCTTGCCAGGTAATAACGGGTGACCAAAAAATTATTGACGGTCATACCCGAAATTTTCTGTCGTGCAACATACACACCTATACATGACAAAATAAATCGTGTTATGGTTGTCTCCGAATGTTGAAAGTTGCAAATATTATCTTAACTTTGTTGATTCAGAGATTCTGTGATAATTATTACTATGGGATTTTTGCCCTGCAGGCAACCTTTTGAGTGAAACTTTTGTCGTATATTTAAGTATAACATAACAGAGCGTAATCATCTACAAATTCTATTTATATGTTCCATCGATTTGTACGCCTTTTTTTTCTCGCGGTGCTCTTCCTTTCATCCGGGATAGGAGTTCTTGCACAATGTCCTGATACCTATCCAAAAATTACGGGTCCCGACGTGGTGGGGGCAAGTACGAATCCGGTACAGTACAGCACCCCAAATGTTTCAGGTCATGGCTATTCCTGGGTGGTCAAACAAATGCCGGGTGGAACAGTAGTGAATACGTCTTCAACCAATTTTTTAAACCAGGTATGGTCAACTCCCGGTGATTATCAGATTGAACTCAGTGAATGGATTTTGGGAAATACCTGTACCCCCGTGCCTGTGACCCCGGCCATGAGTATTTTAGTGAAACCCATGTTAGCTGCCTATTATTATTATGAGCCTGATCCCGCCCACGGATGCTACTTCAATGAAGTGAGTTTTACAGCGACGGGCAATGGGGTTTTTCCACCAGCGGATGCATCTATTTTCTATGACTGGTCCTGGGGTGAATACAATCCCCCAAACGCTGTAACCTGGGTAAATACAAATATTACAACTGTCGGGCTCAATAACAGCATTGTAAAAATCCTCTTCCCGGCCACTTCCGGTAAGACCTATGCCACTAAACTGGTCGTATCACAAACAATCTCGGGGAGGGTATGGACTGACGAAATCATCGATTATGTCTTTGTTGATCCCGATAAATATAAGCCGACTGCGGTCATTTCCCCTGTTACACTCCCCACGCCAAACTGCCTTTACAACCAATATACATTTTCGGCGGCAAACAGCCTGGTCATCCCGCCAGGCAGTCCTGCAACTGGCGTTTATCTTGCCGAATGCGACTGGTATGTCAACGGAGTAAAAGTTCGGCAAAAAAATGCGATTACCATACCTTCTTTCCAGCCATGTCCCGACACCATGATGTATACCTTCCCTGCACCGGGAAATTATCTGGTTGAACTTAAAGTTATCAATAACTGGAATTGTTTCAACATTACCAGTCCGGGAATAACAGTCACGGTAGGTAATACTGTTCCTTATGCAGCTTTTACCGTTCCGCAAACCTGCGTGAACGAACCGGCTCCGTTTACCGACAACTCGATTGCAAACACCGGAACCATTACCGACTGGTGGTGGAGTTGGGGTGATGCTTCGGGAACCGAGCATTTCTGGATTCCCGGACGTCCACCAGGCAACCCGGTGACCCACGTATTCAGCGACCTGTCACCCCACTACGTAACGCTCAAAGTGATGAACAGCAATGGTTGTGAGAACACATCCCTTGCATATACGGTTCTTGCCCAGCCCTCTCCAAAGGCAGATTTTTCCTTCCCGAACGTTATTTGTGCGGGAGATGCCGTGCAGTTTAACTCCGACCTGAGTTCCCCGCTAACTGGCACCCCAATCGTTTCTTATTCATGGAACTTTGGCGATCCTGCGTCACCAAGCAACACATCCACCGATAAGAATCCGACACATCAGTTTTCAGGCGCCGGAAGTTACATTGTAAGCTTAACGGTTACCAATCAAGCCGGTTGTTCAAATACGAAAACTTTAACGAACCCGCTCATCGTAAGTCCGCATCCTGATATTGATTTCACCGAAGTACAGGGAGTCTCCGCATACATCCAGGTTTTCACAGCCCAGATCAACCTGCTCCAGAATGTCGGGAACAACGTGTTCTGGGAATTTGGCGATGGAACCAACGGTTATGGATCACCCATAACCCATGCCTACCCGGGCCCGGGTAGTTATACAGCCCGCTGCACGGCCATCGATATGACAACAGGCTGTTCCTCGTTTGTGGAACATACTGTCACGCTTGGTTCACCCCCTGCCGCCTGTTTTACGGCCAACCCGCCAAGCCAGTGCATGAATGTGCCTGTGTTGTTTGTACCCTGTCCCCCCGGAGAACCGATCTCGACCGAGGACTGGGATTTTGGCGACTTCTCACCCATCCAGCATTTTGCCTTTCCGAACGTACCGGCATCTCCTAACCATTCCTATGCTGCCTCCGGAACCTTCAAGGTTGTCAGGATCGTGAACCAGGGCACTCCGCTCGAAGCATCATTCTCTTTGTGGGTGACTATTTTTGATGCCCCTACGGCTAGTTTCGTTTGGTTCAGCGACCCTGCCCACCTGCACCAGGGACAGGCCTGCGACGGGCAGGATGTTTATTTCGAGGATCAATCCTACACGGTCGCCACTCCCCCGGGAACCATGTACCAGTGGGAATGGGATTTCGATGATCCGCTGTCGGCTCCCAACAACACCTCCACCCTCCAGAACCCTACGCATACCTTTACTACTGCTGCATTAAGCGGCACATCAACTTATAACGTCACCTTAAAAGTGTGGGAAAACCTGGAAAATTGTCCAAGTGCAGCAACCCCCATCCTGGTTACGATCAATACCCCAATCCCTGTCGAATTCACATTTAACAACAATGTCTGCCTTGACCAGACAGTGAACTTTACCACTGATCCCCTTGTTTTGCCACCGGCAAATTATACCTGGCTGTGGAATTTCGGAGATGGAAACACTTCCACCGCATCGGGAAGCATTTCCAACATGTATGCAGCAGTGGGAAATTATATTGTTACACTGACACTTACAGACATAAACGGGTGCAGCAAATCAATGCAGCATACGGTGAGCATCATTCCTAAACCCATTGCCAATTTCATATATACCTCCCCAAGCTGTTTTGGCACGGCCATCCAGTTTACCAGCCAATCGTTTGTTCCACTGCCTTACAATGATGTGATCACAGGATGGGACTGGAATTTTGGTGATGGAGGAACTGCCACAGGAACCCCGACCCCGACACATACTTATGCAGTTTTCAGTGCAACT
>CAIKNA010000156.1 GCA_903828645.1 uncultured Bacteroidales bacterium | reverse complement strand
TTAAGTGTTTCCAGAACCTTGCCACGTGTCATTTCCCCGGATTTGCGTGCATCAAGCATTTTCTTTAACAATAACTGGTCATCAACATCGCTTTCCTGCACAAATTCAATGCCCTTATATTTCTCTGCCATTACCCTTGCTGTTTCAATCAACGCCCTCCCGGCTTTCGTATGCTCATTCACCAGTATTGTTGTCATTGTATTTAAATTTATGACAAAATTATAACATTACACCTGTCCTCAAATGAAGTGCGCGTAAAAACATAGTGATAATGATGATTTAGGTCTATTTCATCCCGAAAATAAACGGGAAAACAAAGATCACTAAAATACAATATAGGAAATATACCGGCAGATACCTGCAAATGATCTTCTCCACCCGGTCGAGCGATTTTCCTTTGAAGCCGGCGAGAAACAGGTTTGGTAAAATCAGCAGCAGATTGACTAAAACCAGGATGTTGGAAACAAGCACAACGGTACGGTTCGGGGTAAATCCCTCCGATAGCCGGGAAACACTGGCGGAAAGGGCAAAAAGATCGATGATGAGTGTTACGACCGTAAAAGGTCGCTTTCAATTCCTGCTGAAGCTTCGGGAAAATCAAGGTTGAAACCGCTGTTATCTTTCCTAAACAACTTTTCCAACGCTTCGGGGTCGTTGATGCTTTGAATGATCTGCTGTTTCAAGGCTTGCGGATTTATATTTTCTGATACATAAAACTCTCAGGGACTCAAATAATTGTCATAATGCAATAATTTCTTTTCCTGCAAAAAACTGAAACAAATTTAAATATATTTGCTTTCACAAATTCCTGTCCTTATTTATTCACTAAAACCGCAAATTCCTCATGAAAAAAAATGTATTTGTTTTACTGTTGGCCGTCATGATGGTAACATTCTTTAGTTGCAAAAAAGATTCATCAGATGCCAATACAGATTCCACTGCTTCGGGTTTTTCAGTAAAAATCCAGGGAACCTCATGGACAGGTTCCACTTACGTAGCAGCTCATTTAACCTTCAACAACACAACCCAGATTACAGCCTATAAAAGTGGCAGTTCCGACCAGGTAGTCATTGCTTTTACCGGGGCAGCTACCGGAACTTACACTTTTAACAATAGCAATTTGGGATCAGCTGTTATTGGTTCAGTTGCATATAGTTCCCTTTTTTCAGACACTCCTGTTGGTTCCATCGTTGTTACCCAGTACGATGTTTCCAAAAAGCTTGTCTCCGGCACCTTTTCATTTGATGGCCAGAGTTTCGCCGGAACTGTTTATCATTTCACCGAGGGTAAATTTACTAACATCCCGTTAACAGTTAATTAGCCGGTTCGAGTTTGAAAATTTGCGAAAGTCATTGATTTCTTTGAGGAAACAGTTGAATTGGCCCTATCCTGAATGGACAAAAAGGTGGTGACTATTTGACCCAACCACTATTACAATCAAACAGGTACAGCTCTGGACCATTATTTATAAAGGCCATTAGTATTTCCCCCCTAAATATTATTACGTGCAACAGGCACAATCATTGGCCGTTACTGGCGACAAACCAAGTCGTTCATTGGGAGCAATAGTAAGCTGTCCTTAAAAATGGGATACCCTTATGCCCATTTTTCTCTCAAAAATTTTGTAGTAAAAAAGTTTGGCAATTGTTTTGAAATTAACAATAATCATTACTTTTGGGTAATCTTTAAAGCGTAAAGCAACGTAATCAGTATATTACGCAGCCTGACATTGTACAACCACGAGGATTCACCCCAATAAATTACAAGTAAACATTAAGCCATGAGAAAAATCTTTACATTTTTAGCCATGTTCCTGCTTGCAGGAATGAGTCTTTATTCCCAGGTTGGTATCAATTCCAGCAACCTTACACCGGACCCGTCGGCAATGCTTGATGTTAATTCAACCAGCAAAGGGTTCTTACCTCCATGCATGACCACAGAGCAGATGAATGCCATCGTGACGCCCGCTGTGGGACTTATTGTTTACAATGTCACGGTAAATTCACTGTTTTGGTTTAATGGAACCACCTGGATGCGGTTTAATGACCCCTATACCGAGACTGACCCCATTTTCACTGCCCATCCCGCCAGTGGAATTACTGCAGGTAACATCGGCAACTGGAATATGGCCTATGGCTGGGGTAACCATGCAACCGCAGGCTATTTGACGAGCTTCACCGAGACTGACCCTATTTTCGGTGCTCATCCTGCCAGTGGAATTACAGCAGGTAATATCACAAATTGGAACATGGCTTACGCCAATCGGATTATGCTTGCAAACGGGACAGGGCCGTTAACTTTATCCATATCGGGTAATCAACTGTCGGGGTCGATCAATACAGCAAATTCAACCACCGGCGGTTATTTGACCTCAAGCGACTGGAATACCTTCAACAATAAACAAAATGCTTTGACCCTTGGAAATGCCACCTCAGGTGATATGACGATTACCGGTGGCAATAGTGCAGTTATCGGCAATGGAATGAACCTATCAGTCAATAAGGGCAACCTCACTTCATCCGATATCGCCATTAGCGGAGGTTCAGGCTCAGTGCTTGGAAGCGGAACAAACATGACTATTAATAAAGGAAACCTTACCGAGGCAACATCCTCAGTTCTTGCCATTTCAGGCGGTACGGGGTCCGTTTTAGGCAGCGGAGTGTCGGTACAAGTTAAACAATCTGGCGCCAGCCAATCCGGTTACCTGAGCAATACCGACTGGAACACTTTCAACAACAAACAAAGCACGCTGATCTTTGGAAACCTTACATCGAACGATATCACTGTGTCTGGCGGCACTGGTGCTATAAAAGGTACCGGCGCCGGTCTGTCGATTAATAAAGGAAACCTGACTTCGGCTGATATTACGGTCACTGGCGGCTCCGGTTCAGTATTAGGCACCGGAACCGATTTGACCATAAATAAAGGCAACATCACCTCACCGGATATGACCATCATGGGAGGCATCTCATCAGTTCTTGGTACCGGAACATCGTTGACCATTAACAAAGGCGACCTCTCCGAATCAGGCTCCTCAGTTTTGACAATTACAGGCGGAGGTAATTCGGTTGTAGGAACGGGTACAGCAATACAGGTCAAACAAGCCAATACAAACCAATCGGGTTACTTGAGCAGCGGAGACTGGATTAGTTTCAACAATAAAGTTTCAAGCCAGTGGGCTACCAATGGTACCACTCTTTTTTACAATTCCGGGAAAGTTGGTCTTGGAACTTCAAATCCGCAAAATAAACTTGATGTTGCCGGGAAAGTTGTGATCGGTTCAACTTACTCCGGAACCAGCGCTGCACCAGCCAATGGCTTACTTGTGGAAGGCCAGGTAGGGGTTGGTACATCAATACCGGCGAACTCTGCCGCATTTGAGGTTAGCAGTAACAGTCGTGGTGTCCTTCTTTCTCGCATGACCCGTGTTCAGCGCAATGCGATCGCAAGTCCGGCCGAAGGTTTAATGGTTTATTGCACAACGTGCGGCTCAAATGGCTCACTGAGTATCTTTACAAATGGCTCGTGGATGACCTTTTCGCCTTGTTCGATTGCTGCACCCGGAGCAGGTTCTCCCGTGATGTCTCAGGGTCAGATTATTTGGAATTGGGTGGCAGTTTCCGGTGCTTCTGGCTACAAATGGAACACGACGGCGGATTATGAGACGGCAGCCGAAATGGCTGCTGCTACTAGCAAAACCGAAACAGGGACACTTTGCGGTACTACCTATAACCGTTACGTCTGGACTTACAGCAGTTGCGGTGAATCTGCCATGACAACGCTTACAGCGACTATTCCTGCTGCGGTTCCGGCAACTCCTGTTGCTGCAGTGCATGTTTCTACTCAAACGTCCATTGTGTGGAACTGGAATACAGTTTCCGGTGCAACCGGATATAAATGGAATACGACCGATGATTACGCATCGACTATTGAAATGGGAACGGCCACCACTAAAACCGAAACCAGTCTTACCTGTGGCACGGCTTATATCCGATACGCCTGGGCTTACAATGGTTGCGGTTATTCTGCCTCAGTAGCCTTATCTCAGTCTACTTTGGCCTGCTGGATTTGTTCCAATCCGATTACGATTAACCATGTTGCAGGAGCAGTAGCCCCGGTTACGAAAACTACAACATATGGCACAGTTACCAATATTCCAGGTGAACTTACCAAATGCTGGATTACAAGTAACCTGGGCTCTGACCACCAGGCAACCGCTGTTGACGATGGTACCGAGGCTTCTGCGGGCTGGTACTGGCAGTTTAACCG
>CAIKNA010000155.1 GCA_903828645.1 uncultured Bacteroidales bacterium | reverse complement strand
AGAAAATTATTCAACAGGTTGAGACCGGCACTCTGGAACTTAAACAGGTCTGATGATACATCCGCTGTTGTCATTGTTCCGTTTGGAAACCCCAAACTGCTGTTCGGAAATTCATGTTACAATAAGGGGTAACCTTGTCATAATTTTGCAGAAAATCGTAACCCATCAGAACACATGAAACAACATTACCAACATGGTAAATAAACTGATACTTTTCACATTGCTCTTTTCCATGGTTACCATTACCACCATGCCGCAGGACCAGCACAAAATTGACTCCCTGCAAATCGAGTTGAAGAAATTCGAAATCCGGAAAACGGGAATGGGATCGAAAACCTCGTCACTTTCGGATAGCTTAAAGGCAATTTTACTCAATGAGATCAGCTTCTGTTATTTCACTGCAGGAATTCCAGGCAAAACACTGGAATTCTCTAAACAAAGCGAGGAATTGTCTGAAAAGATCGGCTATAAAAAAGGAATATGGAAGGCGAATCTTAGAATCGGGGCGACTTACGCCATGAATCATGATTATAATCAGGCCATGAGCGCTTATGGAAAAGCATTGACAACTGTCCTCAAAACCGGGGATAAAGAGGGAGCCGGGAAAATTTATCAAAACATGGCCAATGTCTGCAGTGCCCAGGGAAATTACAACGATGCAAAAAACAATGGGCTGATGGCAGTGAAAATGTTCCTGTCCGCCGGGAATAAACCTTATGCCGCCCAGGCGTACCTTTCTTTAGGCGCAGCATATATTCCTTTGTCCATGGCCCAAGAGGCCTTAAAGTGCCTTTTATCTTGCTTGGCAATCTTCCAGGAGACGGGCAATCAGGCCGGAGTGGCGCGGGCATATACAAACATTGCCATCGTCTATCGCATGGAAAAACAGTATCCGGAAGCATTGAAATATTTACTGATCTGTCAGAAGATATTACGGGCCACGAACGATTCTGCCGGACTTGCATTGAATTACAACAACATCGGATTAAATTACCGTCAACAATGCAATTTCACTGAAGCACTGAAATACTTGTTCAGCGCTTTAAGGATATACGAAAAAACCAGTGATCGGGACGGCATCGCGAAAGTGAAATCCATCATTGGCGACGTCTATTCTGAAACCGGAAATTATTCAATGGCCCTGTGTTATCTGAAGGAGGCATTGACACAATTTCAGGAAACAGATTCGAAATCATATATATCAACTGTAGAATACACAATAGGGGTTGTGCTGAAAAAACAGGGTGATTATATCAATGCTTCAAAGCATATAACCAAAGGGCTTGAATTAGCACAAATGATAAACTACACGCTAATAATGGATTATGGATATAAAACTCTTGCGGAGATCCAAGCGCACCTGGGAAATTACAAAGCTGCCTATGAAAACGAGGTGCTTTTCAACAAATTTCATGATTCCATCTATAACAGTGAAACCACCAACAAACTGAAAGGCCTGCAGATGAAATTTGATTTTGATAAAAAGCACCAGGCCGACAGTCTTCAACATGCCCACGAAAACAACATCAACCTGCTGAACCTTCGCAAACAAAAAACCTATACCGGGGCGGGCATTGCAGGATTGGTAATGGTTATCCTGTTACTCTTTTTTGTTTACAGGAATTACAAGAACCAGCGAAAAGCAACAGCTGAGATGGCCATTGCCCGTCAGCGGGCCGAACAATCGGAACGCTTCAAGCAACAGTTCCTTGCCAACATGAGCCACGAGATCCGCACCCCCATGAATGCCGTGATGGGGATGACCAACCTCGTTTTAGACTCCCCGTTAAATGATAAGCAGCGGTTTTACCTGGAAGGCGTCAGGAAATCGAGTGAAACCCTGCTGCATATTATCAACGACATTCTCGACCTGTCTAAGATTGAAGCAGGAAAAATGGACCTGGAATCGATCGACTTCTCCTTATCCGATCTCCTGGGTCAGGTGAAACAAACCATGCAGCATAAAGCGGAGGAAAAGGGGCTGCAACTGGTGGTCGGAATTGACAGTGCCATGCCGGATGTGTGTGTGGGCGACCCGGTGCGCCTCAACCAGGTATTGATCAACCTCACGGGCAATGCGATAAAATTCACCGAAAAGGGTAGTGTGACAATCAGGGTGGAAAAAGGTGTTTCGGACACATCCCTGAAATTTTCAATCATTGATACCGGTATCGGCATCCCACAGGATAAACTGCAAACGGTGTTCGAAAGTTTCACCCAGGCCAATGCTTCGGATACACGCAGGTTTGGCGGAACAGGACTGGGACTTTCCATCAGCAAGCAACTGGTGGAACTAATGGATGGAAAAATTTCGATCGAAAGCCAGGAAGGTTTGGGAACTGCTTTTTCATTTGAGATCCACTGTCCAGAAGGTTCAGCAGAGCGGCTGAACGAACAAAAATCTATGGAACAGGTTGACGGGAGTATCCTTGATGGATTGAAAATTCTCGTAGCAGATGACAACGAATACAACCGCATCGTGACGGGCGATACCCTGAGATCGAAAGCAAAAGTCGAAATTATTGAAGCAATAAACGGGTTGGAAGTTGTTGACCTGTTAAGTCAGCAGGATTTTGATGTCATTCTCATGGACGTGCAGATGCCGCTGATGGACGGTTATGAAGCCACCCGGCAGATACGCAATAATTTTGCGTTCCCGAAAAATGATATACGGATCATCGCACTCACGGCCAGCGTTATCCGGAGCGATCTGGACAAATGCCGGGATGCCGGGATGAATGATTATGTTCCAAAGCCGTTCAATGCATCTCATCTTTTCACTGCTATTGCAAAAGCCACGGGAAGGGAAATCAGGCTGGCCGGAGCGGCAATTCCGCCGGTAAAAAGTGAAGCACTAGATAATTCCGGAGTAACCGATCTTGCTTATCTTGAAAAATTTTGCGAAGGAGACAAAAAACGTATGCAAAAGTACATCGATCTGTTTTTAGAATCGACACCCGGTTTTATCAGCAAGATTCATCTTGCATCAGACACCGGTGATTTAAAGGAAATTGCCAGTCAGATGCACGGTTATAAAACAAAATTTCTGATGATGGGGATGAAAGAAGCTAAAGATCTTGCAACTGATGTCGAACTTCTTTGTGAGCAGGGAGGTAACCCTGAGATGACAAGACTGAAGGTCCAGAAAATTATTCAACAGGTTGAGACCGGCACTCTGGAACTTAAACAGGTCTGATGATACATCCGCTGTTGTCATTGTTCCGTTTGGAAACCCCAAACTGCTGTTCGGAAATTCATGTTACAATCCTGGATTGATCAGGTCGTAGCTTTGCGGAAAAAATTAAAACCCAAACACACATGAAAAAACACTATCTCCTTCCAATCATGATCATTCTTATGCAATCCGTTCAGGCTCAGT
>CAIKNA010000154.1 GCA_903828645.1 uncultured Bacteroidales bacterium | reverse complement strand
TTCGAGCATAAAATACTCGCCTTCTCCAATTGGACCATTCCCATTCACTATTATTTAACACCTTGGAATACAAGCTACAAGAACATAAAATGGACCAGCAGCAATGATGCCATTGCAGCCGTGGATGCAGAGGGGGTGATACACGCGGTAAGCCCGGGGACCTGCCAGATAACAGGTAAAATACTTAACGACACAACGTTGGCAGATATCCTGACGCTGACCGTTGAGAATTACAACATGCCCTTCTTTGTAAAACCAGCTGTTTCCGGAAACGGAGACGGGCAATCCTGGAATAATGCAATTGATCTGGCCACTTTGACTGGTTTTTTAATCCAGGGAACGCTTCAACAGAGAGTAACCATTTACGCAGCAGAGGGAACTTATAAGCCCACAGCGACCATTGACCGGAATAAAACATTTACCCTGAATAATACAAGGCTTGTTGGAGGATTCAGCGGAGCAAGTGCCGGTATAGACACTACCAGCAGAGATTTTGCAAACCATGAAACCATTTTAAGCGGTGACATTGGTGTGCCGGGAGACAGTTATGAAAACAGCTATCACGTTGTGACAGTTCCGGTATCCGGCAGCCTTGACGGGGTAACCATACGGGATGGCAGGGCCAGTTGTTCTTCTTATGGATCTACGCCAGGAGTGAGCTACTACAAAGGTGATGACAATGGCGGGGGCGTGCTTGCCTCCACCAATACCTTCATTTCAAATTGTAAAATAACCAATAATTCTGCATGGAACCGCGGGGGGGGAATATATTGCCAAACAGGAACACTTACGCTGCAAAATACTAAATTCCAGGAAAATAAAATCCAGCAGGTTCTCATTAGTACAGGCGGGATGTTCTTCCTTCAGATAAACGGAAATGGTGCCGGCATTGCTGTGAGAACCTGCAATTTAAACATTTCTGACTGTTTGTTCACCAATAACAATTCCGGACCGAATACGAACTATACGGAAACGATTTATATATCACTGAGCGCTGTTGCAAATATTGACCGATGCAGTTTTTATAATAACTCAGTAGCCTATGATATGACCTCCCGTGACGGTGGCATCAATAACATCACCAACTCTACGGTCAAAGGTGCTTTGTCTAGTTTTAATGCTTCAATTTTTGCAAAAAAGACCACCATCATTGGAAATGTTGCAGTACAGTCTCCTTATGGACATAAAACAACATTTGACAATTCAATTATTACCGGTTATAACACGGCTGGTTTGGCTGACACGAACATCTTGGTCAAATATTGCATACTCGGCAGCTCCTTATTTGGTGTTAACAAGAATGATTTACTTTCCAATTCGCTCCCTAATTCAACCATCTGGCTGGATACCATTGCCAACAACGGCGGTATCACCCCTACCGCTAAACTAAAAAACGTGTCTGCCAACCCGGCTAAAAACAACGGGAACTCCGTGTATTTAGGATCAACCGATCAAAGGGGCGCGGTGAGGGCCGACAGTGTCAGCATTGGCGCCTATCAATGGGTGAGGCCAACAGGTATTACGATAACGCCACAACATGTTACTCTTTGCCCTGGTGATTCGGCGGGCATAGCCGTGACCGTATCCCCAGCGCTGGTGAGTGAAAGCGGTTATACCATCACAAGCCTGTACGACAGTGTTGCGCATGTGAGTGACAGAAGAATCCATGCCGCATCCCCTGGTTATAATGATATCATTGTCAGAACCGTGGATGGCGGATTAAAGGATACATGCAGTGTGGCCGTTATGGGTCCCTGCCAGGCTTCAGTTGCAAATGATACGGTCCTGTCAGGACAAAATAAGTGTTACAGTGCCACTCAAACCATCACCGTAGCCGGGAACAATGCAAATTTCACCGTTTTGAACGGTGGGAGCGCCATCCTTGCAGCCGGACAAAAAATCTCCCTTCTTCCGGGAACAACAGTTGCATCAGGCGGCTATTTGTGGGGATATATTGCTCCGGATGGTCCGTTTTGCCAGGCTCCCCAAATGGGATATACGGTGTTGGGAGAAGACAAAGTTCCATTGAAAATCGGGCAGACCACTTTCATGATTTATCCGAATCCTACAACTGATCGCTTTGTGCTCTCGTTTAAGGGTAAATCACTGCCCGGAAGCACTGCCGTAGAAATCTATGGAGTGTGGGGCAACCTGTTGATCTCAGAAAATATATCCGGTGAACGCGAACATTCCTTCTCCTTATTGAACAAACCGGCAGGAGTCTATTTTATTCGTGTGATGTCGGATGACATGTCAGGAACAGTGAAAATTATCAAACAATAAGGCTGGCGCCTCCTTGTTTAAAATGGGTCAGGAAGATAAGGGGGCAGGGACTTAATCTTCCTGTTTCATGATAATATATTGTCCGCTTCGTGGAAAGAACTCCATATATTTGTACTAGCAGAAATTCAAAAAAAGCAAATTATGGTACAGACTATATTGGGCTCAGGCGGGGGCATTGGTCTTCCGCTGGCAAAAGAATTGAAAAATTATACCGGTAATATACGTCTTGTCAGCAGGAACCCTAAAAAAGTGAATGACACCGATGAACTTTTTCCGGTTGACTTAAATGATCTTAGCCAAATAGGCGATGCAATAGCCGGCAGCGAAGTGGTATATGTCACCATCGGTTTTGAATACAATACCAAAGTCTGGCAGAAAGTGTGGCCTCCTTTTTTACTGGAAGTCATTGACTCTTGTAAAAAACACAATGCAAAGCTTGTCTTTTTTGACAATGTTTACATGTACGCAACATCGGCAATTCCATTTATGACAGAAAATTCACCGGTTCTGCCCCCCGGTGAAAAGGGGAAAATCAGGGCCAGGCTTCATGAGATGATTATGAACGAAGTTGAGCGGAACAATCTGACGGCTTTAATAGCAAGGTCGGCCGATTTCTATGGGCCTGATAATAAAAACAGTGCATTGAAGATGATGGTACTCGATAATTTAATGAAAGGAAAAAAAGCCCAGGCATTCGGGGATATAAATAAAATTCACACCTTTACGTATACCCCTGATGCGGCAAAGGCTACGGCACTTTTAGGAAACACAGGCGATGCTTACAACCAGGTGTGGCATGTTCCTACGACCAAAGAAAAACTGACCACCCGGCAATGGATCGGATTAATTGCACAGGAGCTGAATAAAGAGCCGAGAATTCAGGCTGTTCCTACATGGATGCTGCATCTTTTAGGACTTTTCATACCAATAATGAAGGAATTTCCAGAAATGATGTATCAATACGAACAGGATTATGTTTTTGACAGCAGCAAATTTGAAAAAAGATTTGGCATCTTTGCAACTACGCCTAAGGAGGGAGTCAGGAAAATGATTTCAGAGTGATGCATTACCTGGATTTCTTCAGTTCGTCATGCCCTGGTTGTTTTCCATCCGTTTTTTTACCCCGCTGATGACTTTGAAGGGAGAATCGACGATCAGCATGTTGGATAACCAATCAGGGATATTCCCTGCAGGGTCAACATATCCTTCAAGTTCAACATGAGCCTGATCTTTGCCGGCCGGGGTAACGGTCCAGGTTTGACGGTACTCCCTGATACGGATCATATCCTCGTGTTCAGGAACACCACCCGGGAGCGGAACCGCTGTGATTCTGCTGACACCCGTAACAGGGTCGATCGAAACGGTAACAGAAACACACAGATCACGATCGGTGACCGGCCATGGCAAATCATATACAAGGTAGTACTGCGCCCGTTTGTTTTTTTCATAAAGCAGCACCTTGATCTGGTTTAAGTTCTTGTCCCACCAGTCTGTATTGTTCACATTTTCAAGAAGGCTGAAAATTTTTTCTGCGGGAGCCTTGATATCGGTAACCCCTTTGTAGGATTTCAGGGATTTGCCCTCCTCCATGCGGGTGTATATTTTGATGCCCTCTTTTTCCTTGATGAAATCCCAGGATTGGGCCATCATCGCACAGGATAGAAACAAGACTGAAAAAATCACCAAACTGAAGCGCAACAGGGAATATCTCATCGTGCTGACTTTTTTGCAAGGTAAAGCTATTTCCTGAAAAACCTGCCTGTTTCTACGCTGTTTTCACTGATGAACCGGATGAAATAAATTCCGGTCGGCAGATGGCTCGTATTAATCTGTGTATGTTCAGCCGAAATAGTTGCACGGCAAACTTCTCTTCCTGCTGGGTCAAAAATGAACGCCATCCCAATCGCCGGTTTCCGGGAGGGGAGTAAGGTAAGTTGGTCTGTGGCAGGATTGGGATAAAGTTGCAGGGCCGGTTCTGCTGCGGCAGCCATGGAGGCCACCCCGACGCCAAAATCGGTTGTCCTCAGGATGGTGCCATTTCCCCCAACTGCGTAGCCTGTATAAAGCCCGGTGATGCAAACGGAGGTAAGTGCATTCCCGGTGCCCGAAAGTTGCCTGTTCCAGGTGGCTCCTCCATCCGTTGTCAGCAGGATCATTCCACCTGAACCCACTGCAAACCCTGTATTGGCATCCCTGAACCAGATGGAATATACGTAGTAGGTACCCAGGTTTACCGTAGTCCACGTAGCTCCGCCATTGGTGGTCTTAAGCACGTTTTGTCCTGCTCCGGAAGCAAAACCGGTATGTTCATCTACAAAGAAAAGGGCCAGGAGGTCGTCGGTGATTCCCGGGTTCTGCACCGCCCAGGTGGTACCTCCGTCGGTGGTTTTCAGGATGGTGCCATAGGATCCCACTACATAGCCTGTTCCGGAATTGACAAACTGTACGGCATTGAGGAAGCGGGAAGTGCCGGAACTCTTAGGAATCCAGTTACTTCCGCCATCAGTCGTCTTCAGTATCGTTCCGAAATCACCAACCGTATAGCCGGTGTTCTGATCGGTAAAACAGATCCCGTTCAGGGAAAGTGCTGTTCCGGCAGACTGTAACGTCCAGGATGCACCGCCGTTGGAAGTGTGAATGATCGTGCCGAGCAGGCCGGCTCCATAGCCGTTTGCAGGAGTGGTAAAGGCAAGGGATTTGAGTGTTTGGTCGGTTCCGGTGGTAAGGGTACTCCAGTTGTTTCCTCCATCAGTGGTTTTCATCACTGTTCCTGAATCTCCCGCCACATACCCTGTGGATGACGCAGGAAATGCCATGGCATTCCACCCGGTATAATTTCCCGAAATCATGCTGTTAAAAGTACTGCCGCCATTGGTTGTTCTCATGATGACAGGCTTGCCATTGAGGGAGCAATGCCCTTGCCCGACCATTGTACCGGTGTTCAGATCGCTAAACCAGGCAGAGCTGAACCATGCATCGGGTATGGCAGAACTGAAACTCCAGTTATTCCCGGCATTGGATGTTTTTAAAAACTGGCTTTCACATCCCCAATTGTCTCCTATCACAATTCCGTGGCTGGGATCGATAAAGAAGATATCATCCTGGAAGATCCCGGGCGAGGAATAGACCTCGTTCCAGGTGGTTCCGCCATCGGTGGTTTTCAGGATGAGGCCCCCGTCGCCTGCTGCATAGCCGTTTGAAACGTCGGTGAAAGAGAGCGCAACAAGGGTTGTAACAGGCTCATTGTGGACTTCAGTCCAGGTAATGCCTCCGTTGGTTGTTTTGAGAATTTTATGAAAATTTGAATTGTATGAATCATCAATTACGAAACCAGTCTGTGTGGTGACGAACCTGATCGCTATCAGGTAATCATAAGTACCATAAGAGATCACATTCCATGTATTCCCGCCATCGATTGTTTTCAGCAGGATCATCTCACCCGAAGCATACCCGGTATTGACATCGGGAAATGAGACGGCATTAAGGGTATAGGTATATCCCTGCTGAATGTTCCAGGTCTCCCCGGCATCGGTTGTTTTGAGCATGACCCCGCTCATACCCACCACATAACCAGTCGTTGCATCAGGAAAGGAGATGCCGTAGAGATCGTTGGCGGTTCCCGAATAGCGCGGGTGCCAGGATGCACCACCATCGGTGGTTTTCAGGATCATTCCGCTGGCGCCGACAATGAACCCGGTCGAGACATTCGTGAAGAGTACCCTGTAAGGGATATTTCCCGCCGGTTTCGGGTTGAGCCATTCCCAGTGCTGGGCGAATAGCGGATTCAGAAAGAATGCAAATGAAGAGAGCCAGGCAATCAGAAGAAGCTTTTTCATATGTCTGTCGTGTCTATACTATACAAAAATACTAATTCTTTTGATAAATCACAATCCTGCCTGCAGGGTCATGCCGTTAAATCATGTGGGGTCATGCCATGGCATGACCCCACATGAACCGGATTTTACGGGTGATCAGGGGTGAAAAAATATATGAAAAAATCAGAACCCGTTATTGTTTGATGATTTTACCGGTGCCGGCAAGGTTCCCGGAAACCACGCGAAGGAAATAGACCCCGATGGGTTTTCCTGCCAGTGACAGGTTATATTTCATTTGGCCAGAAAGATCAGCAGATTGCAAACGCTCGCCATATAAACCATATATTTCGACCCTGACCGTTGCACTTTCTTCAATATTTTTAAGTTCCAGTGTGAATTGGCCGGAAGTCGGGTTCGGATAGACGGTAAAGAATGATTTTTCCCCGGCTGCAGGGGTTTCAGGTTCTCCATCGGGAACGGTAATCATGGTCGCCTCCTTCGTGCTGCACCAAGGGCCGCCGGGGTTGATGGATCCGTGCAGGTAACTTCCTGCCACGGCTTTGGTCCCGGGATAAAAGAGGATGTTTTGCCCTGCGATCAACGTTACATGGCCGCCGCTCAGAACATAAAAAGAGGTCGGGTTTGATGGTGGTGGTCCGGCAACATAGATCGTCTGGGTGGCATTGTAGCACCTGGAATCTGATACAAACTGGTTTTGCAGGTATGTGAGCGCACATACAGACGAAGTTTGCCCCACGGCAAAACTGCCGGTTTTCAGGCAGTAATGGGCATCAATTACCGTTACGCTATAGCTTCCTGCGGCGAGACCGCTGATATCCTCTGTGGTAGACGAGTTGCTCCAGAAATAGGAATATGGTAAAGTTCCCCCTGAGACGGAAAGGTTAATGCTTCCATCACTGGCAGCCGGGCAGCTGGCAGCCACCGTGCTTGCACTAAGAGCAAGGGCATCGGGTGCTGTAATAGTCCTGTATGTGATGATGTTACAGAGATTTGCGTCGGTCACCGTTACGGAATAGGTTCCCTGGCACAATCCGGTCAGGTTGTCTGTATTGGCACCATTGCTCCAGTGATAAGCATAGGGGGCAGTTCCCCCCATCATCACCGAGGTGCTGATGGTACCATCGCAGGCTCCCTTGCACGTAACATTTGTTTTGGTGCAGTCCCACGATAACCCTGCCGGTTCACTCACTGTCCAGTTGCCTGTCGCAGTGCAATTATACCCGTCACTGACGGTTACACTGTACGTACCGGAAAAAAGATTGCCAATATACCCAGTAGTTGCCCCGTTGCTCCAAACGTAAGAATAGGGGAAGGTGCCGCCGGAAACGGAGAGATCGATACTCCCATTGCCCATGCCGTTGCAGCTGACCGCCACAAGGTTTGCACCCATGGAAATTGCCTCAGGCTGGGTGATGGTTGAGAATCCCCTGACATCGCAAAGATGGGCATCGGAAACTGTCACGGAATAAGTACCCGGGCATAATCCCGCCAGGTTCTGGGTTGTGGCGCCATTGCTCCAATGATAAGTGTATGGCGGGGTTCCTCCCAGTGTATATAACGTTGCAATGGAACCATCACAAAGGCCGTTGCAGGTCACATTCGTTTTGGAGGATGCCCAGGATAAGGCTCCGGGCTCATTCACCGTCCAGCTGCCTGTTTTAACGGAACTGTAGCTGTCGGTTACCGTTACCGTGTAAGTCCCTGCAAAGAGATTTATGATGTCCTCGGTCGTAGCTGCGTTGCTCCAGAAGTAAGCGTATGGAGGGGTTCCTCCTGAAACAGTAAGGTTGATGCTGCCATTGGCAACGCCTTTGCAAGTGGCTCCGTTAACAGCGGAAGTGAGCGTCATCCCGGGCAGTACCACCATGGTGATGGTGTTCGAGGTGGCAGGATTGCCTGTCGCACATGCGGCATTGGAGGTCAGGGTACAGGCAACAGCATCATTGTTGGCCGGAATGTAGTTGTAGGTGCTGTTGGTGGCTCCGCTTACATTGGTGCCATTCTTCTTCCATTGATAAGCCGGTGTTGTACCGCCGTTGACCGGGTGGGCTGTGAAAGTAACCGGACTGCCCAGAATGGCAGGGTTTGAAGAGGCAGTGATTGTGAGGCTGACAGGTTGCAATGGGTTCACGGTAACATGGATGGACCCCGTATAAAAACCACCCGGTGGAGGAGAGTAGTCTATATTCAGGTAAAACCAGTCAGTGGCATAACCTGGTTGACCCGGATTAATCACAGGGTTTCGCTCACTTGATGTCCAGGAACCACTGAAATTTTCCCAATGGAAAGTCGCGTCAAAGTTGTTGCAGGCAGATGTGGCATTGCATATAAGCTCAATGGGTTCTCCATAACACACCGGATCCTTGACGACTGCCTGCGATCTCCCGGTATTTGAGAAAATCAACAGGAAACAGGTGAAGGTTACGAATAATTTAATCCAGGTTGTCAATACTTGTGTAGCATTTGTTTTCATAGCAGGAGTTTTTATAGGTGGATAAAAATAAAGTCAGAGGGGAGAGATTGACAACCATTCCATAAATATGAAAAAAACACCTCAAATATAATGCATAATTCGCATTTGTCAAGGGTATATTACATAATTTTTCTTATCTATATATCATTGGTAATTTGTAACACCTTCCTATCATGTTATGGCGCCACTTAAAACGACTGTTTTGAAGCCAGTCACAATAGTCGTGGTATTGAACTGCACCGGGGCTGAAAAATTTAATCTGCCCATGTAATGCCGGCGATAGAAATAACCCGGCAGCCTATTGCTTTGACGCAAGAAATGATGTATTTTTACCTGGCATTAGGGTTATACCCTTGCAAAATGGCTGTCAGCCGTCAGCCGGGCTGTTCTGCAGGAGTTTGACAGGGAGCACTTACAACGGAGAAAGCCGGAAATCCGATAAAAGAGTAGGCGAAAAAGTTCAATTTTTATCATTATGGCACGATTAATTGTACATGCACTTTCCGAAGACACGATTGCGGCCCCGGGGAACAGGCAGGCGAACTACATCGTTGTTTCAGTTACGGATGCCACTGGAACTCCGGTTACCGGCCTGGGAATTCCAAATTTCATGATTGACCCGGTGATTGTCGGACCGGGCGGCGCCCTGGTGGATGTTACCGGTGTGACAGTGGGGAGGCTACCGGGAGTCTACCTGGTTTTTGTGGTTCCCATCGCCGGACAGACCTGGAAAGCCGGGGTTTATATCTTTGCTGTTTCAGTCAACAGGGGGCTTGATCACGGGCAAAATCTTTGCAGCGTGATGATGGATTAGCCCCTTCAGTATCATTACTACTGCTTCACCAGTTCAACCCGGCGGTTCAGGCTTCGGCCTTCGTCGCTGTCGTTGCTGGCCACGGGTGCTGTAGGACCGTCGCCGCAAGCCTTCAGGCGGCTGTTGTCGACATGATAGGTGCCAACCAGGGCATTCACTACTGCCGCCGCCCGGTCCTGCGAAAGTTTCATGTTTGCTTCCAGGGTACCGGTATTGTCGGTATGTCCGACAACATAGAGTTTGAGGCTGGCATTCTCCTTCACCAGTTTGGCAATTTCCGCGAGCGATGGCTGTGATTCCGGCTTCACATCCGCTTTGCCGGTATCGAAATAAATTCCGTAAAGCGTGGCTTTGCCCGACTCCTTGATGCTTTTGTTCATGGTGCTTGCATCGGCCACCACATCCTGTTTCATCGCCTGCTTTTCAATGAGGCGGATCGAATAAGAACCATTGCCGTTGGCCGTGATGTAAGCCCAGGTTTCCATGTTGTTCTTGACCACTTTGACCACCACATCTTCTCCCGGATCATGAAATTCGTATACGAGTTGTCCGCCCACCGATTTTGCCGCATTGATATAGTTGCGGCCGATCTGCAAGGGGCTGGGAATCTGGATGCCATCATTGGCATCATAAATAATAAACAGGGAGTGGCCCTCCACAACCTGGGTCTTGTCGCTGCCGGTTTTAAATTCGTATTGATCGAACTGGAGGTCGTCATACCGGTAAATGTGATACCCCGGCATCCTGGTAAACAGCGCAGGATCTTTACTGCCTTCTGCATCACTCTGGGCGTTAGCCACGAAGGAGGTCAAAATTAACATGCCGGCTATTATTGCAAATGCAGGCAGTAATTGGGTTCTTTTCCTTTTGTCTTTCATGGGAATGGGTTATTGGGTTTCAAATGTTATGGTATAGGTTGTGCCATTATCCTGACTCATCTCCAGGGTCCCGCTCATCTGGTGCTTCGCCCAGATATCAACCAGTTGCAAACCGATGGATGATGGATTGTCCAGGTCGATTGAATCCGGAAAACCGATTCCGTTGTCGGAAACCTGCAGGTAATGGAGGGCATCCTGCCGCCACAATTTCACCGTGATCACCGGTGCCCCCTGAAAACCATCAGGAAAAGCATATTTCAGGGCATTGGTTACCAGTTCATTCACTATCAGCCCGCAGGGCATCGCATATTTTGCATCCAGTACGGTCCCGTTGCACTTCATCTCCAACTCGACACCATGGCCATTGACGAATGTTTTCAGAAGGTAGGAACTCAGCAGATCAAGATAGGGCTGCATCGAAACCTGTGACAATCTTTCCACCTGGAAAAGCTCCTGGTAAATAACTGAAATTGTCCGAACCTGCTCGCGGAGTTCGTCGAGCACTCCCAGCGAAACCGGGTCATGGATTTCGGGTCTGCGCATCTGGATCAGGGTCATCACGGTTTGAAGGTTGTTTTTGACCCGGTGATGCACCTCTCTGAGGAAGGTCTCCTTTTCGCGGATAACGGTCTTAAGTTGTTGTTCTGCCTGTTTTTGTTTGGTAATTTCCCGCACGGCCCCCACGATATGCGTCAGGACTCCACCGGCCCCTCTCTTTTGACGGGCTGATATCCTGACCCATCGTTCGGTACCAAGTTTATGAAATGACCTGCATTCGAATTCTCCTTTTTCGGTAGTGGTAACCATCTGCTGCATCATCGCCATGATATTTGGCAGATCATCGGGATGAATAATGGTTTCCCACATATCCGGTGTCATCACCTCACCCGGGGTGCGCCCCGTTTGAAGCAGCAGGTTTTCTGAAGCCCAGCTTAAGAGCAAGGTGCCATCAGGAGAGACATCCAACACGAAAATATAGTCGGCGATCACTTCGGAAATAAGCCGGTAGCGCCATTCGCTCTCCGGCATATAGCTTACAAGACTTTGGGTGTCAGGCAAATTTCCGGGATTTATCGTCATGAGCAATTATTTTCGCGCTAAAGTTAATAATTAAACCATCTGCTGCAACATGTTCACCTTATATAATAAAATTTTGTTATGGTGCGCACTTTGAATAAAGCCCATTCCGCATGAGCTTTCCGCAGGAAGGGGGAGGGGAGGGAGCCCAACAGATATTGATCGCCGCAAAAATGTTAAATAATTCACAGTACTATCCGGTTTTTATTTTATACATTTACCCAGCCGTTAACTCGTTCACATCCAGGAACTAAAAGTTATGTAGATGCCATTACAACTGCCAACGCTTCTCATTTATTATCAAAGGAAAACATTTTTTTGCAAAACAGCCGGGCAATGCCATCCGCCGGATGACTTCCGGTTTGAATTAACATAGGATCATACTCATTCAACATTACAGCACTATGAAAAAGCTCTATTTTCTGATGATTTTTGTAATTCTTTCGGCTTCAGCAGCCATTGCACAGGTTGGTATCAACGCAGACGGAAGTCAGCCCGATCCGTCCGCCATGCTGGATGTGAAATCAACTGCCATGGGCTTTCTGCCACCCAGGGTTGCCTTGGTCTCCCTCGATGTATCCCTGCCGGTTGCACCTCCCGTGGCTGTCGGCCTGCTCGTTTTCAATACCGCTACCGACGGAATTGCACCGAACAACGTGGTCCCGGGGAATTATTGCTGGAGCGGAACACGATGGATGCCGGTCTCACCTCCACGGGGTACAAATCCGGGTGACATGCTTTTCTGGAACGGAGCGCAGTATGTGAGCATTCCCGTAGGGCTCCCGGGGCAGTTCCTTAGACTCTCAGCCGAAAATATTCCAACCTGGACAGGTACGACGTTTGCCGCGGTTACAACCGTTCCTGCCTATTCCATTACTTCGGGTTCAGCCATCTCCGGCGGAAATATCACTGCGGATGGCGGTGCAACCATATCTGCCCGCGGTGTATGCTGGAGCACGAATCCCCACCCGACGACTGCAGACAGTAAAACCTCTGACGGAGCAGGAACAGGCATGTTTACGAGCAACCTGACCGGGCTTGCACCAAATTCGATCTATTTTATCAGGGCATATGCCACAAACGCCACCGGAACGGCCTACGGTAACGAGTTGAGTTTTACCAACGCCTGTGCCACCTATTCACCAGTCAGCGTTTCAATATCGGTCTCGCAAAATCCCATTTGCGCCCAGACACTGGCCACTTTTTCTGCCTCTCCCACGAATGGCGGAACTTCACCAACCTACCAGTGGAAGGTCAACGGGATGAACACCGGCGATTCCGTTAACTTTACCTATTTACCGGCAAACGGCGATGCCATCACCTGTGTCCTGACTTCCAACGCCGGTTGTGTCAGTGGAAACCCAGCAACATCAAACACACTGAACATGACGGTGAATCCGCTTCCACCGGCACCCGCTGCTGGCACGCACGTGCCATCGCTCACGCAGATTGTGTGGAAATGGCATCCGGTTGCCGGTGCAACGGGTTATAAATGGAGTGCTTCCAACGACTATGGCACCGCGGTTGACCTGGATTTAAGTCTTTTGCTTGTAGAAAACGGGCTTACGTGCAATACATTTTATACAAGATATTTGTGGGCCTACAATAACTGTGGCAATTCAACCCTGACAACCCTGGTCCAATCAACTTCAGCCACACCAGTCAATGCTCCGGCTGCCGCCGCCCAGGTTCCCTCGCCATCACAGATCGTATGGAACTGGAATGCTGTACCGGGTGCCACAGGTTATAAATGGAGTGCTTCCGACAATTATACGACGGCAATCGATTTGGGGACCAGCCTTACAAAGACAGAAACCGGTCTTACCTGCAACACCGCCTATTCAAGATTCATATGGGCATATGGTATTTGCGGAAATTCAATTTCTACAAATCTGAATCAAACCACGCTGAACTGCGCCGGGCTGCCAACCGTAACAACAACCCCGGTAACAAATATCACCCAGACGACAGCCGCCAGCGGAGGAAATGTTACTGCCAACGGGGGATCAGCGGTTACTTTCCGCGGGGTATGCTGGGGAACCAACCCGGTGCCGACACTCTCCAACAGTTATACTACGGATGGCAGTGATATCGGGACATTTGCAAGCAACATTACCGGACTTACCGCCAACACCCTCTATCATCTCAGGGCCTATGCCGTAAACTCCAATGGAATTGGTTATGGCAACGAAATCACCTTTTCTTCGCTTACAACGCTTACAACCACTCCTGCAACGCTTATCACCCTTACCACTGCGGCAAGCGGCGGCAACATCACCGACGATGGGGGTGCTCCTGTAACAGCAAGAGGGGTATGCTGGAATATTTCAACAGGTCCGACTACCGCAAACAACAAAACCCTCAACGGCTCCGGTACCGGAATTTTTACCAGCAGTTTGACCGGACTTACCCCGAATACGCTTTATTATGTAAGGACTTATGCGATAAACAGCCTGGGGACATCCTATGGAAATGAGATCACCTTTACCACACTACTCAACCCGGTATTGCCGACAGTTACGACGAACCCGGTTTTAAATATTCTGTCAACAACGGCTACCAGCGGGGGGAATGTTTTGTCCGACGGAGGATCAGCAGTCATTTTCAGGGGACTTTGCTGGGGTGCGAACCCGAATCCGACAATTTCTGACACTCATACCACCAACGGGGGCGGATTGGGCGAGTTTGCAAGCAGCCTGACCGGATTAAATCCCGGCACTCATTATCATGTTCGCGCATATGCGGTGAACAGTGTTGGAACAGCTTATGGGAATGAATTGACTTTTACACCATTTTATGTGTTGGGAGAAAATGTCGGAGGCGGAGTGATCTTTTATGTTGACGGAACCGGGTTGAATGGATTGATTGCCTCAACAAGCGACCAAAGCACGGGTGCTTCCTGGGGGTGCGACGGAGCAGTAATGGGCACTTCCACCGCCATTGGCACAGGACAGGCCAATACAGCGGCTATTGTAAACGGATGCAGTACTGCGGGCATTGCAGCCCGTATCTGTGATGACCTGGTGCTGAACGGTTACAGCGACTGGTTCATGCCTTCGAGAGATGAAGTGTACCAGATGTATGCGGAGCGGGAGCTTATTGGCAATTTCTCCGGTGGTTATTACTGGACCTCCTCGGAGACGGGGTCGCTGACTGCACAGTCCTTCGCTTTTTCCCAGGGATACGGGTATGACAACCATGCCAAATGGGCGGCATTTGCAGTGCGCGCAATCAGGGCCTTCTGGTCGCAGGCGGTTTTACCGGTGGTTACGACTGCCCCTGTTTCAGATATCACGCAAATTGGGTCTGTATGCGGAGGAACTGTAACATCAGAAGGGGGGGCTACGGTTACAGTCAGAGGGGTTTGCTGGAGTACATCCCACAGTCCGGCAACTTCCGATAACCATACCACAGATGGTTCCGGCATCAGTGGATTTACCAGTGCCATTTCAGGGTTGAGTCCCAGCACACTATATTACGTGAGATCATATGCGACCAACAGCGTCGGGACTTCCTATGGAGCGGAAGTCAGTTTCACCACATCCCCGCCACTAATTGTCACGACAACTGCTGTCACTTTCATCGCAACAACTTCGGCAACAAGCGGCGGTACAGCTTTACCGGCGGGAGGAGCTGCGGTTACTGCCCGGGGTGTATGCTGGAGCACAGGTGCCAGTCCGACAACGGCAGACAGCAAAACCCTTGATGGCACGGGAACCGGGACTTTTTCGAGCAACCTGACCGGTCTGACACCAAATACACTGTACCATGTAAGAGCGTATGCTGTAAACATTGTCGGAACTTCTTACGGGGCTGACATTACCTTTACAACACTCTCCGTTCCGGTTTTGGCAACCGTTGCGACCATCGCGCCTGTCTCGCTTACACCTTATACCGCATCGAGCGGGGGAAATGTTCAGTCTGACGGAGGATCGCTGGTTGTCTATCGGGGGATATGCTGGAGTACGACCCCGAACCCAACCATTGCCAGCACACACACGACTGATGGAAACGGAACAGGCGTTTTTACCAGCACCCTTACCGGCCTCACCCCGTATACAATTTATCATGTCCGTGCATATGCAACAAACAGTGTGGGTACTTCCTATGGAAACGACCAGGTTTATAACAACACCTTCTATGTTGGTGCAAGTTATGGAGGTGGGGTTATCTTTTATATTGACAGTACCGGACAGCATGGACTTATTTCAGCCACAAGCGATCTCAGCTCAACCGGGTCATGGTGCGATGCACCGTTCCCGATAGGTGGAACCTCCACAGCCCTTGGCACGGGACAAGCCAATACCATAGCTATCGTGAACGGATGTGGCGGTTCAGGTATCGCAGCCAGTATGTGCAACGACCTGGTGAAAAACGGATTTGATGACTGGTTTTTACCATCTAAAGACGAGTTGAACCTGATGTACCTACTCAAAACTGAAATTGGCGGGTTTGACAGTGTCCCATACTGGAGTTCTTCCGAGGACTTTATTGACTTTTCCTGGTGCCAGTATTTCAACGATGGCACCCAGACGACTACCATGAAACACGATATGCTGAACATCCGGCCGGTGAGAGCGTTTTAACCTGGGTGACTACCGGGAATTTTAATCAGTTTTACCACTATTGTCGTTGTTTCACCTGTGTATTTTACAAAATAAACACCAGTGGAGAGGCTGGTGACATCAATTTTCAAACTACCGGCTGATATATGTGATACATTCTGTACCTGTCCCTGGATGTTGCAAATGGTTATCATGCCATTGCCCGGGTTTTGATTTACCAGGATGGTGATAGTTTCACTGGCGGGATTCGGGAAAACCCTCAAAGAACCATTGTGTATGCTGGTTATCCCGATGCCGGTAGCCGGTAATCTGGCTTCAATGGCATCGAGGTCGAACCCAGCACCTGCCACCTGCTGCAGGCCGTCGCCATCATCGACAATCCGGATGAACCTTACCGATTCCAAACCGGTGGATTCCAGGTCAAAAGCAGTTGTTCCGGTTGCGGTTCCCAGGGATATCCAGGGGCCATCCATCGTATTCGCCACCAGGCATGTGTATCCTTCGGAAACCGCATCACCTTCGTAAACCGTGAAATCATCGCCCTGGATGTTTAACACCGGGTCTTGCATATCAACTATAATCCAGCCATTTTTTCCAAGGGAGTAGTAAACGCTGTCGGGAGAGCCGATCACTGCCGGGGTCCTGGCTTCATCCGCGGGGTTATTGCCCGGTATCGAAACAGCTGCCAGCCTGGTTGCGCAGTGACCCGTTGAGGGCTGCAGCTGAACATTCAGGAGGGTTGAAGACTGCGCGTTTACAACGACATTACTGATGATTTTTGTCCTGTAATGATTTGCCATTAATTTCACATTGTAACTTCCTG
>CAIKNA010000153.1 GCA_903828645.1 uncultured Bacteroidales bacterium | reverse complement strand
TCTTTCTTCAAGAATGGGTGATCGATCGTTGTGTACTCATTACTTTCATAAGTCGCCATCATAGGCCTGTCAGTAATATTGGTGCCGGAATGAATTACATCTCCCCGGATATCAATATTGAAGTAAACAGTATTGACGGTGCTGAAATGAGCATCGACCCTGACTGCTAAGAGATCCTCGTATAGCCTTATGATAATGGCGCCAGACCTGGTGGATGGATTGAGAATGGTTGTTATGAACTGCCTTACTTCACTCCCTCCCCCACTCCCTCCGGATGAACTGCCCCAGGGAATCCAATACTGTCCATCATAGAGGTAAGCAAGACCTTTCCCTTCATTATAATACAACTGCCCTGCTACGGGATTCTGGGGTAAATCCCGTAGCTTATGCAGGACAGCATTAAGAAGTTGATTTTGTTGTATGTCCAGGTCGGACTTAAATGACGGCATAGTTTGAATTAAAGATTTATGGGTTACCCAACAATTACTATCTGCCCGGTGATTGAAGTTGCCGATGTCCAGGTAACATCTCCGGTAGCATTGACTGAAATATCCGCTTCTACAGCGTAGCGGACCGTTGAGATCGTTTCGTAGATCATAACCACAACATCCGTCCCGCAACCATGGGTTGCTGCCGTGATCGTCTGGGTGGTCGCTGCAGTGATGGTCCCGACATATTTCTTTGTACGGCCAGACGTCTTGCCATCCACATAAGTTTTCGTCGCCTTCTGAGTAGCAAGCTTCAGGTCGCTGTTTGCAGTAAGCGTTCCGTCAGTATCAATCACTCCGGACTTGAAATCCATCGTCTCGATGTTGGTGATGGTGTTCTGATCTGCATCGATGGTCTTGTTGGTGAGCGTTTGTGTAGCAGCCAGTTTCACCAGGTCGGAACTTTCCGTATTATCGACCCCGTCGAAATCAGCGGCAGTAATCCCGGAGCTCTTGGTAACATTAGCAATGACCATATCGCCGACATTGACACCGGTATTGGACGGTGTGTTCACTCCCGACGTGGTTCCGGCCACTGTTACCTTCCAGAACCAGCCTTTCTGAATTGTCGTGATTCCCTGGGCTGCAATGGTCTGACTGCCGTCAAAGGTTCCCTTGTAAACCATCCCTGAGGCGATTTGGGACTGGACGGTGGCGATCTGACCATCAACATAGGTCTTGGTCGCCTTTTGGCTGGCAACCTTAGCATCAGAGTTCGCTGTAAGTGTGCCATCGGTATCCAGGTACGACAGGGGCATTTGCTGGATGTTGTCAACATTGCCAAGGCCGACCTGCGATTTGGTTGTCGAGTGCGGGTTTGAAGTCGATGCCAGGTGCGTATCAATCGCGGCATGGGTATTCGTCCCGCGATTGAGCAGCGAATTGTGATCAATCGCCGCGGGATCAACCGACTTGACCCAGACTGTACCATTCCAGTATTTCTCAATGTTGTCGGTGGTATCGAAATACTTCTGGCCTTTGACCGGACTTGCCGGCGCTGTTGCCAGGTTTTGAATCACAGCGTTCTGTAATTCGTTTTTGTTGAAGTCCAGCGGGACCAGTA
>CAIKNA010000152.1 GCA_903828645.1 uncultured Bacteroidales bacterium | reverse complement strand
TAAGAAAATGATCTATTGCAAATAAAAGCTGGCCGTGAAAAACAATCAATCTGTTAGAGGCTGTTTAAAATTTACGATTAATCAATAAAATAATTTTTCAACCGTCACTAAGAATTCACTAACAAATAACCTGAATGAAAATATCCCTGATTACTTTTTGTTTAATGATTGCAGGATGGAATACTGTTTCCGGACAGACATTTACTGTGATCCTGGGAAGACCAACCGGCACTTCTGTCACCATGAGTATCCTGTTTGATCAAAAGGTTGATGTTTACTGGGAATATGGCACAGCTCCCGGCAATTACAGTGTATCAACGCCTCATTTTGTTGTTGATGCGGATTCAACGCTCGAAGCAGAGTTTATCAATCTCCTTCCGGATACGAAATACTTTTACAGGACCCGATACAGGATAAGCGGAAGTTCAACCAATTTCACCAACGGATCGGAACATGCATTCCATACACAAAGGATCAGCGGTGAAACCTTTTCTTTTGCAGTTGAAGCCGATCCGCACCTTGATACCAATACAATTCCTGCATCTTATTCGCTGACGCTTCAGAACGTCCTGGCAAAAACCCCTGATTTTATCCTTGATCTAGGCGACAATTTCATGTCTGAAAAACAACCGGTGATTAACCAGACCGTGATTACTAACCGGCATCTTCTTTACAGGCCTTACTTTGGTTCGGTCTGTCATTCTGTTCCGTTGTACCTGGTGATCGGAAATCATGAAGGAGAAAACGGCTGGAGTCTTGATGGCACACCCAATTCCCTGCCAGTCATGGCAGCCAATACCAGGAAGTTTTATTATCCGAACCCGGTTCCGGATACATTTTATTCGGGTGATACGATTGCGGAAAATTTCGTCGGGCTCCGGCAGAACTATTATGCATGGGAATGGGGTAACTCCCTGTTCATTGTACTTGATCCTTACTGGTATACTTTAACCAAACCCGACTGGGGCTGGACACTTGGAGCTGATCAGTACAACTGGTTCAAAAATGTGATCACGTCGAGTCATACGAAGTTCAAGTTTGTTTTTTGTCACCAGCTGGTTGGAGGAAACGGCAACGATGGACGCGGTGGTTCAGAATTCGCCGGTTTCTTTGAAATGGGCGGCAAGAACCTTGATTCAACCTGGGGATTTGATACACACCGGGTCGGCTGGGAGAAAACAATTCATCAACTCATGGTTGAGAACAATGCCACGATCTACTTTCATGGACATGATCATTGCTACGCCAAGCAGGATATGGACGGGATCGTCTACCAGGAAGTCCCGCAGCCTTCTTCAAGAAATATTACCAACTTCACAGGCTCACAATACGGATATGTGAATGGAGTCCTTCTGCCAAGCCGGGGTTATTTACTGGTCACGGTTACCGATTCTTCTGCAAAAGTAGACTACATCAAGACTTACCTGCCCAATGAAGAAAACTCCTCTCATACAAACGGGGAAGTCGCATACTCATATACGATTGAATCTGTGCCTTCAGCAATTGAAGAGAAAAACAATACAGGATCCAACATTCAGCTTTCGCAGAATTATCCCAATCCATTTAACCTGGAAACATCAATAAAATATAAGGTTTTTACCGCAGGAAAAGTCCAGGTTATAATTTATGATATCTTCGGAAGGGAGATCGTTGCTCTGGTTGATCAGATTCAGCAGCCAGGAGAATACATGGTACCGTTTAATTCTGAAACATACTCTTTAAAGGGTGGCATCTATTATTACAGAATTAATTGCGGAAACTTTTCGAAAAGCATGAAAATGATTTGCATTAAATAAATTCAACCGGAGATCGCTATGTTGTATTTAAAACGAAGAATGATCATCATTGCAATGATCACAGGATTATCTTTCACGCAACTGGAAGCACAGAAGCTTCTTCCCTTCCGGTTACCAGACACAGGACAAACAGGCAGCTACACATCCTCACCGGGAGAAGATGCCGACTTTGCCATCAACCCGCTATCATTTACTGACAATGGTGACGGGACGATCACCGACAACAACACCCTGCTGATGTGGCAGAAGACCGATGGCGGGGAAATGACCGTCGAAAGTGCCATCGCATATTGCAGCGACCTCGTATTGGCCGGATTCAGCGACTGGAGGCTCCCGACGGGTATTGAATTATTCAGCATCAACCATTACAACCATCTCAATCCGGCCCTTGACACTAACTATTTCACGAAGACGGCAGCGCAGTACTGGTGGACCAGCGAGACACAAGCAGATGATCCGTCAAAAGTCTGGGTTGTGAATGCAGGAGGCGGGATCGGGGCACATCCGAAAACGGAAACCGTGAGTGCAGGAGGAACGAAGCTGTTTCAGGTAAGAGCAGTGAGAACATTAGTTACAACCACATTCCCGGTATCCCATTTCACTGACAACAGCGATGGAACGATCAGGGATAACTTCACAGGATTAATTTGGCAGAAGATCCAGTCGCCGGATGCCATGACATGGGAAGATGCTCTTGCTTATTGCAGCAGCCTGTCACTGGCGGGCAAAAATGACTGGAGACTGCCGAATGTCAAGGAATTGCAATCACTGAATGATGTAACATTATCAAAGCCTTCATTCAATAAAAATTATTTCACGAATGTCCTTGGCGGGAACTACTGGTCCTCCACAACCATGGTAAACACAGCCACTGTTGCATGGGATATCAATGTTGACTATGGAATTGTTTCATACAAACCGAAAACTGTACAGGAAAATGTGCTGGCTGTCAGGGGCGGATTTGACAACAGGGATCTTAACATCACGGAAGTCTCCATCCCGGGCGGCGAGTATGAAATGGGCGACCACAACGGTCATTATGATCCCAGTCATCCAAATGATGAAATACCGGTTCATCTTGTTAAAGTAGATTCCTTCAATATGTGCAGGACAGAAACAACGAATCAACAGTTGCTTGCATTTCTTAATTCATCGCTTTTATCAGGAACGATAGGGGTTACAAACAACCGGGTCCACCTTGCCGGGGATACAAACACGCTGTACATCACCCATCAGGATGCTTCCTTCTACAGCATTGGTTATGATGGAACTGTTTTCTCCCTGGCCGATTTCAGGGGAAACCACCCGGTTAACGGTGTCATGTGGCTTGGCGCGGCTGCCTATTGCAACTGGTTAAGCAGGAACAATGGATTGCTGGAGTGTTATACACTTCCTTCGGCCACTTGTGATTTCTCACAGGATGGCTATCGCCTGCCG
>CAIKNA010000151.1 GCA_903828645.1 uncultured Bacteroidales bacterium | reverse complement strand
CTTCATCTGGTCAAGGATCTCCTTTTTAGCCCCGTTACCGATGGCCATCATAGTGATGACTGCAGCTACGCCAAAGATGATGCCCAGGGCGGTAAGGACCGATCTGAATTTATTCAGAAAAACAGCCTCGAGGGCAATGTTAAAGATGTATTTGTAGCGTTCCAGCATCCGGAGGGTAAGTAAAATTAGAAGTTAAAAATTACGGAATCGTGCATGTGGAATTATTTTTTCAGGATGACCGGTGGTGGATTGGGTCCTTTCCCTGAATCTTTGCCGGATGGTTTATGAGGTTTAACCCCGGAAGGCTTTTCTTTATATTTGTCGATGGTCTCCTTTGGAAGCAGGTTAATGGTGAGCTTGTCGGACTTGTCGGGTGGTACAAGCAGCACAACATCATCAGCCTGTAGGCCTGCCCTGATAATGATCTCATTTTCATTCGATTGCCCGACAATTACCTGCTGTTTGCCGGCTGAGCTCCCGCGCTTTTTATACACAAATGTTACCGAGTCGCTGTTGAAGATCGCCTCAATGGGGATAAAAAGCACATTCTCGATAATGTTGGTGAGGATCTTGTTTTTTGTGGTCATGGCAGGCCTGAGGATCGAATCAAATTCTTTGATGACAATCTTCACTTCATACACCTTGGCATTGGAATTTTGAATCTGCTCACCGATGTTTGCAACTTCTGTCACTTTGCCGGTGAATTTTTTTTCGGGGAAGGCATCGATGCCGATCTGTACGGTTTGTCCTACTTTAACCTTGCTGATGTCGATTTCGTTGATATAGGTTTTGGAAATCATTTCAGAAAGGTCGGGAAGTTCGGCAACAACGTTATCCCAGGTTTGCATCATGGCATTGACTCCCATTTTGCTGCCATCATAGTTGCGTTTGTATATTACCATTCCAGCTTTCGGGGCATGAATGGTCATTTGTTTTAAAACATCGTGCATCTGTTCCACCCTGCGCTGTCCCTGGTTATAGGAGGTCATTACCTCCTGCATGCTGGCTACTGCTTTCTGGTAGCGCAGTTTATAATTTTTCTCAGCCTGGTCGAGGGTTCGTTCCGATTTTTCAAGATCCATTTCAACCTGCCGTATGGTTGCGGGCGGTTCGTATTTAGACTGGTCGAGGATGATTTTTTTCTCTTCGAGCGAATACTTGAGGTTGATCAGGTCGTCCCGGAGCGCGCGGAGTTCAAGTGAAGTATCAAGCCGGGTTTTGGTCAGGGAGGTTTCCAGCTTTTCCTGGTTCAGCTCCTCGTCTTTAATTTTGTTGGTGGTCTCTGAAGGGTCCAGTTGTGCAACATACTGGCCCGAGTCAACCACGGTACCATCGGGGATGATATCCTGGATTTTAACATTCCATATTCTGAAGAGCTGGCCCAGGGCTGTGGGCCCGTTAATCTTATCAGCGGTTTTTGCATTGAGTTCGCCGGTAGTGGTCACCTCAATCGGAAAATTGCCCTTTTTTACCGAGGCAATTATCTGTTCGCCCTTGTTGTTCTTTCCAAAGACAAAATAAGCAACGATCGCCAGAAAAAAAACAGAGGCGGTCAGATAAATGTACTTTTTTCGGGTCATGTCGAATCTGATTAAGCAAGCAAATATACTCCGACCTGTTGGTTTTAAAAAACAGCAAACACAACCCAGCTAATTTTCAGACATCGATGTTTGCATATTTTGCATTTTTTTCGATGAATTCCCTTCTGGGGGGAACATCATCACCCATCAGCATTGAGAAGATCCGGTCGGCTTCCGTTCCGTTTTCGATCGCGACCTGCCTCAGTGTGCGGAATTCAGGGTCCATTGTAGTTGTCCAGAGTTGTTCCGCATTCATTTCACCCAGACCTTTATACCGTTGGATGTGCACACCGGTTTCTTTTCCGCCGCTCAGTTCGGCGACAATCTGCTGGCGCTCCTCTTCCGTCCAGCAATATCGCTGGGTAGATCCCCTTTTTATCAGGTACAGGGGCGGGGTTGCAATGAACACATGTCCGTTTTCAATCAGTTCCTTCATGTAACGGAAAAAGAACGTCAGGATCAGGGTGGCGATATGGCTGCCATCCACATCGGCATCTGTCATGATGACTATTTTATGATAACGTAACTTTTCGAGGTTTAGTGCTTTGCTGTCTTCTTCAGTGCCAATGGTAACGCCCAATGCTGTGAAAATATTCTTGATCTCCTCGCTGTCGAAGATCTTATACTGCATGGCTTTTTCAACATTGAGGATCTTGCCGCGGAGCGGGAGAATAGCCTGGAACCGCCTGTCGCGGCCCTGTTTTGCTGTACCGCCGGCTGAGTCGCCCTCAACGAGGTAAATTTCGCATTGGGCTGGATCGTTTTCGGAGCAATCTGATAACTTACCCGGCAACCCCGATCCCGAAAGGACATTTTTACGCTGTACGAGCTCCCTTGCTTTCCTTGCGGCATGACGGGCAGTGGCAGCAAGAATCACTTTATTAACGATGGTTCGCGCCTCCTTGGGATGTTCTTCAAGATAGTTTGAGAGCATCTCACTGGCAAGCTGGTCCACCACCCCCATGACTTCATTGTTGCCAAGTTTCGTTTTTGTCTGCCCTTCGAACTGGGGTTCCTGCACCTTTACCGAGATAATGGCGGTAAGTCCTTCGCGGAAGTCATCGCCATTGATGTCGAATTTCAGTTTCGCAAGCATACCGGTTTTATCCGCATAGCTTTTCAGCGTGCGTGTAAGTGCCCGGCGGAAGCCGGCAAGATGGGTTCCCCCTTCATGGGTATTGATGTTGTTTACATATGCATGAATGTTTTCAGAAAAGGAGGTGTTGTATTGCATGGCGATCTCGAGCGGGATGTTGTTCCGTTCACCTTCCATGCAGATTGGTTCCGGAATCAGCTTTTCACGGTTTGCATCGAGGTAGTTGATGAAATCGCTCAGTCCGTTTTTTGAGAAAAATATGTCTGATACGAAATTTCCATGGTCGTCCCTCTCTCGTTCATCGGTGATGGTGAGGGTGATTCCTTTATTCAGGTAGGCCAGTTCTCGCAAACGTGAACAGAGGAGTTCGTAATCGAATTTTTCAACGATAAATATTGAATTGTCCGGCTTGAAGGTTGTTTCGGTCCCGTTGTGCTCCGTGTCACCAATTGTTTTTACGGGATAAAGCGGTTTCCCGAAAGCATATTCCTGCTGGTATATTTTTCCACCCCGCTTAACAACGACCTTAAGCAGGGAGGAGAGGGCATTCACAACAGAAACACCCACCCCGTGCAGGCCGCCGGAAACTTTATAGGAGTCCTTATCAAATTTGCCGCCGGCATGAAGCACCGTCATGACCACTTCGAGTGCCGATCGTTTTTCTTTTTCATGGTAATCGGTCGGGATGCCACGGCCATTGTCAACAACTTTAATTGAGTTATCTTCAAGGATGGTGACTTCAATCCGATTGCAAAAGCCTGCCAATGCTTCATCAATTGAGTTGTCAACTACCTCGTAAACAAGGTGATGAAGGCCTTTTACATTGATGTCGCCAATATACATGGCAGGGCGTTTGCGCACTGCTTCCAGACCTTCAAGGACCTGGATGTTATCAGCTGTATAACTCTGGCTGGCAATCTCTTTTTCTACATCTGTCATAATCAATATGTTATAATAAAAAATCAACAAGACAAAGGTACTGTTTTTTCCCTTACCGGAAGGCAGGAAAACAACACTGAAACCAATGATTTTATTAACAATTTCCGGTTAAAAAAGGAGAAGTTTTTCAAGGATGATCCCGGCAGATTTTCCATTTCCGAATCCTTCCTGAATGGGGGCGGTTGGAAGGTCGCCGGCAACCGCCGCTTCTATCTTCCCGGGGTCGCTCCCGGCGATGATGTTCCAATGATCATGAAGCGTTTCAATCCATTCGGTTTCGCTTCGCAGGGTAATGCATTGTTTCCTGAGAAAGTAGGCCTCCTTCTGCAATCCGCCGGAGTCGGTGAGTACCCTTGTTGCATCCATGGTCAGTTTCAGCATCTGGAGGTATCCGACAGGGTCGATGATGTGCACGTTTCCGGGAAGGTCGGGGGATGTTTGCAGAATTTTCCTGGTACGGGGATGAACCGGCAGTACGATTTCCTGGTTCAGACTTGAAAATGCAAGGAAAATGTTTTTAAGATTCCCTGGATTGTCCGTGTTTTCAGCCCGGTGGATGGTTGCGAGCAAGTATTTTTCCGGGATGCCGGCAGTCTTATATTTTGCTGGATTCTGAAGAATCCTCTCTTTGTAATATACGACCGAGTCGTACATCACATCGCCTGTAAAGCAGGTGATATCTGCCAGCCCCTCCTGGCTGAGGTTAATGACGGCGGTTCTGGTGGGGGCGAAGAGCAGGTCTGAAATACGGTCGGTTACGATGCGGTTGATCTCCTCGGGCATTGCCCTGTTGAAACTACGCAGTCCTGCTTCAACGTGGGCCACAGGAATGTGCAGTTTGGAAGCGGCAAGCGCACCTGCCAGGGTTGAATTGGTGTCCCCGTAAACCAGGGTGCAGTCGGGTTTTTCTTTTAAAAGTACTTCCTCGATACCTTTCAACATGAGGCCTGTCTGCACCGCATGACTACCCGACCCGACTTCAAGGTTGTAGTCGGGCAAGGGAATGCCGAGTTCCCGGAAAAATATTTCCGACATGTTTTCATCGTAATGCTGGCCGGTGTGCAGCAGGATTTCGTGAACGGCAGGATTTGCCCTGATGATCCGGGATACGGTCGCTGCTTTGATAAATTGCGGGCGGGCTCCCACAATGGTGACGATCTTCATGGTACAGGGTTATGGAAAAAAAGAAACAACAGTTCTGTAAGCGGGATTCTGTTAAATTCTGTCATTTATCTAAGCCTGCTGTCACCAGCAGGCTTTAGCGACCTACCCTCCGACATTGGGCGAGCAACCCTTAACAGCCGGTATACTTGGTCTTTCAACCCATGAGGTTTACCCTTCACGCCGGTCACCCGGCGGGATCGTGGTCTCTTACACCGCGTTTTCACCTTTTCCCTCCGTAGCGACGCACTTTAGTGCGTCGCAATGAAAGGTAGTTATTCTCTGTGGCACTTTCTGTTCCCCGGGCCTTTATATCCCGGGATCCTTCCCGTTAGGAAGCATGGCGCTCTTTGTTGTCCCGACTTTCCTCTTGCATATACGCCGCATGCGGCATAGATACAAGCGACAGAACGAACTGTTGTCAGCGCAAAGATACGAATTATCCGTGAATTGTGGCTACCTTTGCACCCATGAAGGATCTCAGTTATGGCAATGAAGGCAGGTTGATCCTGAAATTTGCCATACCCATGCTGCTAGGCAACATTTTTCAGCAGATGTACAATATCGTCGACAGCATTGTTGTCGGTAAGTATATCGGGAAGGCGGCCCTTGCAGCTGTTGGAACATCTGGTCCGATCATCTTCCTCCTTGTTTCATTCATCATCGGCGTGACCATGGGTTTTACCATTGTAGTTTCGCAGTTTTTCGGAGCCAAACAACTTGACAATGTTAAAAAGGCCATCAACACCCTCTATATCTTCATGTTTTTCACCTCGCTGGTGGTGACTGCCGGAGGGATCATGCTGAGTGGTTTTATTTTCAGGATCATCAACCTTGACCCTGCCATTGTACCGGATGCGATGCTGTTTTTAAACATCTTCCTGTCGGGGCTGATCTTTCTTTTTGGATACAATGGAACCAGTGCGATTTTACGCGGACTCGGGGATTCCAAAACACCGCTGTACTTTTTAATTGGTTCTGTAGGGCTGAACATCGTCCTTGACCTGATTTTTGTTCCCGTCCTGCACTGGGGTGTTGCAGGGGTCGCGTTCGCCACTGTCATCTCTGAGGCCTGTGCCTTCATTTCCCAGATCATCTACCTGAACCGTTATCACAAGGTGGTCAAGTTCTCCTTCAGGAACCTGGCATTTGATCGTGAAATATTTATTAAAAGCATCAGGATTGGGTTGCCTACAGGGTTTCAGCAAACCTTTGTTGCCGCGGGGATGGTCGCGCTCTACTGGATTGTAAACCAATTCGGTGTGGATGCAAATGCCGCTTACAGTGCCGCGGGAAGGATCGACAGTTTTGCCGCCCTGCCGGCCATGAGTTTTGCCGTGGCGCTGTCGACGTTTGTCGGGCAAAACATGGGGGCCAACCGCCCCGATCGTGTCAAAGCAGGATTGCGCGCCACGCTCATCATGACCAGTGCGATCTCCCTGTTAATTTCGCTCGTGACGGTTTTATTTGGAAAAATCCTGATGAGGATGTTTACGAATGATGAAGTGGTGATTGAAATGGGGGGAGATTATTTGCGCATCATAGGTTCCTTTTACATCCTGTTTTCGCTTATGTTCGTCATAAACGGCGTTTTGCGCGGTGCCGGCGACACGCTTGTCCCCATGTTCATCAGCCTGTTTTCTCTTTGGATCATCCGGATCCCGGTAGCCTGGTTCCTGGCAAAAAACCCCGCGATCGGGGTTCATGGAATATGGTGGTCGATCCCGGTCGGCTGGTTATCGGGTGTCATTTTGTATTATGTCTATTACCGGATGGGATACTGGAAAAAGAAGGCTGTTGTAAAACTGACTACCGGGGAGCGTGAAGAACCTTAATTTTCTTTTGAGGTTATTCTGTCCAGCACCAGAGCCAGTTTCGCCGTCAGAGCCATTCTGGAATATTTTTCTATTTCCCGGCTCCGGATTTCAAGCATCCCTTTTTTATAATCATTGTAAAAGCGAAGGAGATGGGCTTTCATCATGTCAACATCTCCAAAACCGGCAAGGAGGCCGGCTTGCGTTTCACGCAGGATGATGGCGGCATCGCCACCAGGCGGGCCGAGGCATAAAATAGGGCGCCTGGCGGCCAGGTATTCAAAAAACTTCCCGGTTAGGATCATTTTCGAGTTGGGTGTGTCGTTGATGATCAGCAGCAGGACCTGCGACTGCCGCTGGCATTCGACCACTTCATCGTGAGGCATGTAGTCTGTTTTATTTACAAATCGGGTCAGTCCAAAACTTTCCAGGGAGTCGGTCACATTGAAATCAACCTTGCCAACCAGTTTGATTTCCAGGTCATTTTCCAGGTCGGGATGGGAAGTTAACAGTATTTTCAGGGCTTCCCAGAGGGTTACTGGATTGCGTGAACTTACGAGCGTTCCGATGTGCGCGATGGAAAATTTTTTATCCTTTTCCGGTGCCGGAGTGCCGGTGTCGGCGGTGTCAAATCCATTCGTGATCACCTCATAGGGCCGGTGGAAAATCCTGTCAAAATCATCGGCCATTGAATTGCTGATCACCGCGACTGCATTTGCATGGCGGAGAACCTCCAGCTCGAGTTTGCGATGAACTTTATCCGCCCTCCGGGTTAATTTCAGTTCCTTGTAGAAATCAATGTTGGTCCACGGATCGCGGAAATCAGCCAGCCATGGGAGGCTTAACCGTGATGTAAGTTGCATGGCAATCATGTGTGTGCTATGCGGGGGACCGGTGGAGACGATCGCATCCACAGGGCTGGCCTGCAGGTAGTTCTCCAGGAAACTGACGGATGGCCGGATCCAGAACTTCCTAGCATCGGGGATGAAGAAGTTGCCACGGATCCAGACTGAAATATTTTCCAGGAACCGGTTCTTTTTTTTTTCCGAGAGGAAAGCGGCATTGATCCTTTCCTCCTTTTTCTGACCAAGGAGTTTTTTATAGACATGATATGGCTCCCAGATCGGCAGTTTCAGTACT
>CAIKNA010000150.1 GCA_903828645.1 uncultured Bacteroidales bacterium | reverse complement strand
TGCGGCGGATCAGGAATGTATCTTGAAGCCGTATTGAAAGGATATCAGCTTGCCAAAGCCGAAAACGACGAGGGGTTTATGGCTGCGCTTGAGGATAAGTCAGACGACCAGCTGGCCGGAATTCTCAGATCCTTTACAACGCCTCACAACATTACCGATTTTGAAGACCGGCCCCGGCTCCTTAAAGCCATCCTCGTGGCCCGTTCTTCTATCCCCGGGATAATCCCCGGGATTAATCCCGGGGATAAAGGGGCAGGCGTTTTCCCAGAAATAAAATCCACCGTTTTCGGCATCGATTACCCCCGGGGATTGGTCAAGGCACGCATCCGGAAGCGGCTGGAATACCGGCTGGATAATGGCATGATCACGGAAGTGGAACAATTGCTGTCCGGAGGAATCTCCCCCGAACGCCTCATGAAATATGGCCTCGAATATAAGTTCGTGACCCTTTACCTCACCGGGAAAATCTCCCGGTCCGATCTCCTGGTCGATTTGAACATAGCCATCCGCCAGTTTGCCAAACGGCAGATGACCTGGTTCCGTCGCATGGAGCGGCAGGGGATTAAAATCCATTGGATTGACGGCAGGATGCCTGTCGGGAAAAAAGTCGCGGAGATCAGGCTGGTGGCAGGAAGTCAATGCCCGTCTACTCCCTGATGCAGCGCACCGGAAAGCCGTAGCTCTTGTAATTGATGTCGGTAAAGCAGCGGCCGGAATAAAAAAACAGGAAATTCCCGGCATCGGCACCGCTTTCCGTGCTGCTCCAGTAGAATCCATAAGAGCCCCGGCTGATAAGCGAACCATTGCTGTTGAGGAGTGTCCCTGCAGCATGGAGTTTCAGGGGAGTGTTCCAGGGGCCATTCCAATCGATCCAGCCTCCTGCATTATCCACATTGAACCATTCGGAATATAAAGGGATGCGCCAGCCATATCCAATTTCAAGGGAACAGGGGTCGTTCGCCGTTTCCCAGTATAAATTCTCCGTTATGGCTGAATTCCAGAAGAGATTCGGAGTGCGTGTTGCACCATCGTGTTTGTATCCCTGCTTGCGGTTAAACTGCCAGTACCAGCCTGCAGAAGGTTCGGCAGCATCATCAACGGCTGCTGCCTGGTGGTCGGCGCCAAGGTTGCTGGTGATCCAGCATTTTAATGGTTCGCCCGGGATATCCCTGACCGTGCCATAATTTACCGTTTTTGTAACCGGCGCAACAGCTCCTGCCACATGGTTGACAAGGATGGACGAACCACATGAAAATACGGTAAATGTAAATGAATATGATTTGCTGGAGTCGGGAGCGTCCGTTATATTTGCCGGGAGGTGGTTGTGATACCCTGTCAGCCTGAGATTATCCTTCCATGCAAACTGAAATGAACCTGTGAGGCCGGCATCTTTGTAATTGGCAGGGCCATCTCCGGTTCCGGAATAAGCTAAAGAGCATGGAGAAGAAGCATGTTTCGTCCCGGAGGTAATTTTAATCGTTTTCGATACGGAATTGCGGGTGACAGTAAAAAGATACATCCGGCTGCTGCCTGGTTTGAACAGAAATACATGGTATCCCTGTGAAAACTTCTGATACAAGGAGGCGACTTCGTTTCCCGAGAAATCCGAAACCCGCACCTCTGCATCTCCAGCTTCCTGCAGATACATTCCAACCGAAGTCTTCTCTCCTGCCGGGTTAGGCCTGTTTTGAAAAACCTGGAAACCTCCGGCCGGGGTTAACCGATCATCAATCCCCACATTGCCTTTGTGGAAAACTGTATCGGGCCACCTGAGAGTGGTATCGCAGTTCCTGTCGAGGTTCTGGATCCTGACACTATCAAGCTGCGCATAAATTCCGTTATACACTCCGGTAAAGGATAACGACATCTTGGATTTCTGCCCCAGCGCCATGGTTGCCAACAGAAATAAAAAACATACCGCTGCAAAGATTTTTGTTTTCATGGGAATGGTTTTTCAGTCATGCTATGACAAGAATGCAAATATACAAATCCTGACTCTCACCGCCATCATTCAAGATTTTAGTATCTTTGCCGATTCCAAAAAAGAAAATCATGAACTACGATATCATTGTCATTGGCAGCGGTCCGGGTGGATATGTTGCTGCCATCCGTGCTGCCCAGCTTGGGTTCACGGTGGCTGTTGTTGAACGGGCAGAACTGGGCGGAATTTGTCTCAACTGGGGGTGTATTCCTACCAAGGCCCTGCTCAAAAGTGCCAGTGTTTTCGAGTATCTCAAGCATGCGGCGGATTATGGTATAGTTGCCGGTGAGGTAAAAGCTGATTTCCCCTCCATCATCAAACGCAGCCGTGGTGTGGCCGACCAGATGAGCAAAGGAATCCGGTTCCTGCTTAAAAAAAATAAAATTGAACACCTGCAGGGTTTTGGAAAGATAAAACCGGGAAAGATCGTGGAAATTACCGATGAAGCCGGCTTAACAACCGAACATACAGCCAGGTACATCATCCTTGCAACCGGTGCGCGTTCGCGTGAATTGCCCAACCTCAAACAGGATGGGAAAAAGATCATTGGCTACCGCGAAGCCATGACCTTGCCCATGCAGCCCAAATCACTTGTGGTTGTGGGCTCCGGAGCCATCGGCGCAGAGTTTGCCTACTTTTACAACTCCCTGGGCACAGAGGTCACACTCATTGAAGTACTCCCGAACATCGTTCCGATCGAGGATGAAGATGTTTCAAAAGCCCTGGAACGTTCGTTCAAAAAGTCGGGAATGAAAGTCATGACGGGAGTTTCGGTCGAGTCGGTGGATACCACGGGAGACGGGTGCAAAGTAATTGTGAAGACCAGGAAAGGCGAGGAAACGATTATCTGCGACATCGTTCTCTCTGCAGTTGGCATTGCTGCAAACCTGGAAGGAATTGGTCTTGAAGAGGTTGGCATTGCAACAGATCGGGGCAAGGTCATTGTCGACGATTATTACAAAACAAGTGTCGACGGCTACTATGCAATCGGCGATATCGTAAGAGGCCCTGCACTCGCTCATGTTGCTTCACATGAAGGAATCATCTGCGTGGAAAAGATAGCAGGTAAAAATATTGATCCCCTCGATTACGGGAATATCCCCGGATGTACATACACACACCCGGAGATTGCATCGGTTGGCATGACCGAAAAAGCGGCCAGGGAGGCCGGGTATGAAATATTGGTTGGTAAATTTCCGTTTACTGCTTCAGGAAAAGCCACCGCATCAGGTGCACGCGATGGATTTATCAAGGTGATTTTTGATGCAAAATATGGCGAATGGCTCGGCGCCCACATGATCGGGGAAAACGTTACGGAGCTGATCGCCGAGGTAGTTGTTGCCCGTAAACTGGAAACAACCGGCAAGGAGATCATCGAAGCTGTTCACCCCCATCCGACGATGAGCGAGGCGATTATGGAAGCGGTGGCTGAGGCATATGGGGAGTGTGTGCACCTCTAATGCAGGCAATGAAAACAATGCAGACAATGCAGGCAATGCAGGCAATTCAAACAATGTGCATAATGCGAGCAATGAGAATTATTCAGTAAGATAAATGAACATTCTATGGAAATAATAAAGACCCCTTTGGCTGGTCTGCTCATCATCAAACCGGATGTATTTGAGGATGATCGCGGCTATTTTTTTGAATCATTCAATCATGAAAAATTCCTGAATGCAGGGCTGGACCTGAAGTTCCTGCAGGACAATGAATCAAAGTCAAAAAAAGGGGTGTTGCGGGGGTTGCATTTCCAGGCACCACCCTTTGCGCAAGGCAAGCTGGTTCGCGTGATGCGTGGTTCGGTGCTCGATGTAGCAGTGGATATCCGAAAAGATTCATCCACATACGGAAAATGGGAATCGATCGTTCTTTCAGGGAAAAACAAATGGATGTACTGGATTCCGCCCGGGTTTGCACATGGATTTGCCACATTGGAGGATGACACGATCTTCTTTTACAAGTGTACCAACGTTTACAACAAGATCTCTGAAGGAAGCATCCTCTGGAATGATCCCGACCTCAATATTGACTGGGGAATTACAGATCCCATGATCTCTGATAAAGACAAGGTATCGCCGGGATTCAAAGATGTGGTTAGCCCGTTTTAACTATGATTAAAAAAAACCATTACTTCATTGGCGGTGTAATCCTGTTGCTGATCTGCGCCGTTTCAGTTTGTGCCATCGTTGTGGTTAAGAACCAGGAAAGAGAGTACCACAACCTTTTCAACCGGCACATGCGGGTGATTGCTCCCGGGGTTCCCGATAAGGCCAGCTTCGCCGGGGAAGCAGCGCCGCTTGATCTCATTTATGTCAGGGAGGCGTTCGAACGTGAAATACTGGCCAATACCTTCATGCACTCCACCACCATCATGATGTTCAAGCGTGCCAACCGGTGGTTCCCTGTGATTGAACCTATATTGAAAAAAAATGGAATCCCCGATGATTTTAAATTCCTCGTCGTAGCCGAAAGTAACCTGGTCAATGTTGTTTCTCCGGCAGGTGCCGAAGGATACTGGCAGTTTATCAAAACAACAGGTCAGAAATACGGGCTGGAGATCAATGAAAAAGTTGATGAACGCTACAACATGGAAAAGGCCACCCAGGCTGCCTGTGATTACTTCAAGGATGCCTATTCTGATTATAAAAGCTGGACGCTCGTTGCGGCATCTTACAACCGGGGCATCGACGGCATCCGGAAAGCGCTGGAAAATCAAAAAGTGACCAACTATTACGATCTTTACCTGAATGATGAGACTTCCCGTTATGTTTTCCGGATCATGGCAATCAGGGAGGTCTACAATCACCCTGTGCAGTATGGGTTTTTCCTGCGCGAAACCGATTTTTATCCGCAAATTCCTGCCCGTCTCGTTGTCATCGATACCTGCATCGGCAACCTCCCTGCATTTGCCAGGACAATGGGGATCAATTACCGGATCCTGAGGGAGATGAATCCGTGGATACGTAACTATAGCCTGCCAAACAATTCAAAGAAAACCTACACCTTCAGGATTCCTGAGGATGGCGCTCTCAGCTATGAAGCGTTGATGAAAAAAAATCCCCTCCGGGAGACTTTCTTTCACGATACGCTGAAAATCAACGATATTAACTAACCATCCTGTTTTTCAAGATCATTGTGGAAGAAAATCTGGAAGTATTTGGCGCGAGGGTTCACAACCTGAAAAACATCGACCTGACCATACCCCGTCACAAACTGGTGGTTTTCACCGGATTGAGCGGAAGCGGGAAGTCGTCCCTTGCCTTCGACACCATCTATGCCGAAGGGCAGCGGCGCTATATGGAGACCTTTTCAGCCTATGCCCGTCAGTTTATCGGAAATCTTGAACGACCGGATGTTGATAAAATCAACGGGCTCAGCCCGGTGATCTCCATTGAACAGAAATCGACCAACCGCAACCCCCGTTCAACCGTCGGGACCATCACGGAAATCTACGATTTCATGAGGCTTCTTTTTGCAAGGGCTGCCGATGCTTACTCGTATGTTACCGGAGAGCTTATGGTCAGGTACAGCGAGCATCAAATCGTTGAACTTATCCTTTCCCATTACGCGGATAAGGAGATACTGGTTCTCGCCCCGGTGGTTAAAGGCCGCAAGGGGCATTACCGGGAACTCTTTGAGCAGATCCGCAAACAGGGGTTTCTCAATGTCCGCATCGATGGCGAAGTGCGGGAAATCTCACACGGACTGCAACTGGACCGTTATAAGATCCATGATGTGGAGATTGTAATCGACCAGGTCAGCGTGAAGCCCGAATCCGGAACAAGGCTGGCAGGTTCAGTCAGCCTGGCCATGCGCCACGGAAAAGATGTGCTGATGATTCTTGACCAGGAGAGGGATATGGCGCGTCATTTCAGCCGGCTGCTCATGTGCCCCACTTCGGGCATATCATATGAGGAACCCGAACCAAATTCATTTTCCTTCAATTCGCCTTATGGCGCCTGTCCTAAATGCAACGGACTGGGAACAATTTCAGAAATAGACCTCAACAAAATCATTCCCGACCTTACAAAAAGTATAAAAAAGGGGGGAATTGTTCCCATCGGGGAATACAAGAATACCTGGATTTTCAAGCAGATAGAAGCCATTGGTGAAAAATACGGATTCGATATCAATACTCCCATCGGGGAGATTTCTGAAAATGCAATCAATGTCATCCTGAATGGATCTGACGAGGTGTTCCGGGTAAAAAACGAATATCTTGGGGTATCGTCGGGCTATTCTCTGAACTTTGAAGGGATCGTGAGTTTCATCAACTCCCAGCATGCAGAAGCTGCCCCGGCAGGCATCATGAAATGGGTGAGCAGTTTCATGAATAAGATGCCATGCCCGGAATGCAACGGGGCCAGGCTGAAGCAGGAGTCACTCTGTTTCATACTGGGAGGCAAAAACATTGCGGAACTGGCCAATACCGACCTGGTAAACCTTGCAGACTGGTTTGACAAACTTAACACCCGGCTGGATGAGCGAAAACGAACGATCGCTTATGAAATCATCCGTGAGATCAGGGCGCGGATCCAGTTCCTGCTCGATGTCGGCATCGGTTACCTTACACTGAACCGCACGGCGCGAAGCCTTTCGGGCGGCGAAAGCCAGCGCATCAGGCTGGCCACCCAGATCGGGTCGCAACTGGTTGGGGTGCTCTACATCCTCGACGAGCCCAGTATCGGGCTGCACCAGCACGACAACCTCCGGCTGATCCATGCACTGAAGAGCCTTCGCGATGCCGGCAATTCGGTGATCGTGGTGGAACACGACCAGGAAACCATCATGGCGGCGGATTATGTGATCGATATTGGGCCGGGGGCCGGGGTTCATGGCGGGAGGATCGTAGCCCAGGGCACCCCGCAGGAGATCATGCAAAATGGTCACCTGACAGGGCTTTACCTCAGTGGAAAGCGAAAAATAAACGTCCCTGGGGAACGGCGCAAAGGCAACGGGAACTTTATCACCCTCACCGGGGCCTCCGGCAACAACCTGAAGAACGTCGACCTCAGACTTCCCCTGGGAACCCTGATCTGCATAACCGGTTTGTCGGGCAGCGGAAAATCATCGCTCATCAACGAAACCCTCTATCCCATTCTCAGCCAGCATTTTTTCAAATCAAACCAGAAACCGCTGCCATACAAATCCATCGAAGGGATAAAAAACGTTGACAAGGTCATTGAAATCGACCAGTCTCCCATCGGGCGCACACCCCGTTCAAATCCGGCAACCTATACCAAGGTGTTCGATGAAATACGGAAACTATTCGCAGGATTGCCGGAATCGAAGATCCGTGGCTACCTTCCCGGCCGCTTCTCCTTCAATGTGAAGGGAGGAAGGTGCGAAACCTGCAAAGGCGCCGGGCTGCGGGTGATCGAAATGAATTTCCTGCCCGACGTCTATGTTCCATGCGAAACCTGCCAGGGCCACCGCTACAACCGCGAAACCCTGGAGGTACGTTACAAGGGCAAATCCATCAACGATGTGCTCAACATGACTATTGAACAGTCCGTTGACTTTTTTGAAAACATTCCGTTTATCGTACACAAAATCAGCACTCTCAATGAAGTCGGGCTCGGATATATCACCCTGGGTCAGCAATCGACCACCCTATCCGGCGGGGAGGCGCAGCGTGTGAAACTGGCGACGGAACTTTCAAAAACAGATACCGGAAACACGATCTACATCCTTGATGAACCCACAACCGGTCTTCATTTCGAAGATGTGAAAGTGCTGCTGTGCGTACTGAATAAACTTGTTGCAAAGGGCAACACGGTACTCGTAATCGAACACAACATGGAGGTGATCAAGGTGGCCGATTATATCATCGACCTGGGACCCGAAGGGGGTGAACGCGGCGGAATCATCCTTGCACAGGGAACCCCGGAACAGGTAGCCAGGCATAAGACGAGTTTTACCGCGCTGTATCTGAAAGACATACTCGGCCCCTAAACTGGATCCCTCCCAAAGCAGAGTTGAACCAGATCCCCTTCCATTTTTGGTGAAGGGCCATTGGGATTGAGCCTGCAAATTAATTCAATTACAAATCGTACGACCTATGGAAACAGAAGACCTCGAAAAACTCAAACAATCCATTCAACCTAAAAACTGGTCAGAAACAATCAGCTACGATACCTGGGAAATATTCAAGGTGATTTCGGAAATGGTCGAAGGATTTGAAAAACTCAGCAGGATAGGACCATGCGTGTCGATTTTCGGGTCGGCCCGGACCAAGGAAGGAAACCATTACTATAAACTTACCGAAGAGATCGCTTACCTGATGACAAAAGCAGGGTTCGGGATCATCACCGGCGGGGGACCGGGAATTATGGAGGCCGCCAACAAGGGGGCTCATTTCGCAGGTGGAAAATCGGTCGGGCTGAACATCAACCTCCCTTTTGAACAAAACCCCAATCCGTTTGTCGACCGAAACAAACTGATCAATTTCAACTTTTTTTATGTCAGGAAAACGATGTTCATGCGTTATTCCATGGGGTTCGTCGCCCTGCCCGGCGGTTTTGGAACCCTTGACGAACTTACCGAGGCAATTACCCTTATCCAGACCCATAAACTGGTTAATTTTCCCATTGTATTGGTTGGCAAACTCTACTGGCAGGGGCTGATCGACTGGATCAAGTCGACAGTTCTCCTGGAAAAGAACATTACTCCCGAGGACCTTGAAATTTTCCAGGTGGTTGATACTGCGGAAGAAGCGGTGCGGTGTATCACCGAGTTTTACAAGACATACGCGCTTAAGCCCAACTTCTAGACGGGTTAAGATATTTGATTACTTTTGCATGTTAAAACCAACCTTTCTTCATGCCACGAAAGAAGAAACAGGAACCGAGGGAAATACTGATTGAAACAGCGGTTGCCGCGATGAATGACAAAAAATGCAGGAATCCCGTTATCATCGATTTTGCCGGGCTGAAAGGCACTGTTTGTGATGATTTTGTCATCTGCCATGGTGATTCCCGGACCCAGGTTGAAGCTATTGCGGATCATGTAATTGAAGAGGTAAAGAAAATAACCGGTTTGAATCCTTGCCATAAAGAGGGGTTTGAAAATGCGGAATGGATTTTGATCGACTATTTCGACGTGATCATCCATATTTTTCAGGAAGAACGGCGCCGGTTCTACAACATAGAGCAGTTATGGGCCGATGCGCGCATTATCAAGGTTGACACGCAGGAATAAACAGAGTCACTCATTATTTGGAATCAGACAGAATGGCAGAAAAAGGAAGCAGTTTCATCCCTCCCAAAGGCAAACGGCCAAAATTCAATTTTTACTGGATCTATGCGATCCTGGCAATCGGTTTTATTGCCATCCAGTATTTCAATTACTCGAATCCCGTTGAAGAGATAACCTGGACCAGGCTGGTCGATGTCCTGACAAAACAGGATGTAGAGAAAATCGTGATTGTAAACAAGGAAAAAGCCGAAATCTACATTAAAAAAGAGAAGCTTAAATCGGATACAGTCTACAAGAAATTTACAAAGCACAGTTTTGGAAGTTCCACTGCAGGCCCGGTTTACACATACCAGGTAGGCTCTGAGGAAATTTTTCACGGGTTGCTTAAGGATACCCGCGACAGCGTGGTTTCGCGGATGAGGCAGGACAGTGTTCCCGCCACCCGGATTGTCGAATTTCAAAAACAATTTCCTTATCCTCCATCTACCGATACACGTAAAGACATCTTTGGCGACCTTCTTGGATATCTACTCCTACCTGCCATCCTGATCGGCGCCTGGTTTTTGATCATGCGTTTCATGAGCAAGGGCGGAGGCGGAGGCGGCCAGATATTCAACATTGGAAAGTCAAAGGCACAACTTTTCGACAAAGACACCAGTGTCAGCATCACCTTCAACGATGTGGCGGGACTGGAAGAGGCTAAGGTTGAGATCATGGAGATCGTTGATTTCCTTAAAAACCCTTCAAAATACACCAACCTGGGAGGCAAGATCCCCAAAGGCGCCTTGCTGGTTGGTCCCCCGGGAACGGGAAAAACATTGCTTGCCAAAGCTGTGGCAGGAGAAGCCAAAGTGCCGTTCTTTTCCATTTCCGGATCCGACTTTGTCGAGATGTTTGTCGGAGTAGGGGCCTCCCGTGTACGCGACCTGTTCCGCCAGGCAAAAGAAAAGGCGCCCTGCATTATTTTCATCGATGAAATTGATGCCATAGGGCGTGCCCGCGGGCGTAATGCCATCACAGGCGCCAACGATGAACGGGAAAACACCCTGAACCAGCTTCTCACCGAAATGGACGGATTCGGCACGAATGCCGGGGTTATCATCCTTGCGGCAACAAACCGGGCCGATATCCTGGACCGTGCGCTGATGCGCGCAGGACGGTTCGACCGCCAGATCAATGTTGAACTGCCCGACCTTGAGGAGCGCAAGGCAATCTTCCAGGTACATTTAAAACCTTTGAAACTTGATCCGGGACTGGATGTCGGGTTCCTTGCCAAACAGACCCCCGGATTCTCGGGAGCCGACATTGCCAATGTCTGCAACGAATCAGCCCTGATCGCCGCCCGGAAAAACAAACTGACCATTGAAAAACAGGATTTCCTGGATGCCATCGACCGCATCATCGGCGGTTTGGAAAAACGCAATAAGATCATCTCGGTTCATGAAAAGAAGGTGATTGCCTACCATGAATCGGGCCATGCCACCACCAGCTGGTTGCTCGAATACGCTCATCCGCTTGTGAAAGTCACCATCGTGCCGCGCGGCAAAGCACTTGGAGCCGCATGGTACCTCCCCGAAGAACGGCAGATTACTACCTATGAGCAGATGTTCGATGAAATCACCTCCGCCATGGGTGGGCGCGCTTCGGAAGAACTCATTTTCGGCAAAGTCTCCACCGGTGCGCTCAATGATCTCGAAAAAGTTTCAAAACAGGCATATGCCATGGTGGTCTATTTCGGTCTGAACAAAGAGATCGGGAACATCAGTTTTTACGATTCAAGCGGCCAGAACGAATACTCGTTCCAAAAACCCTACAGCGAAAAAACTGCCGAAACCATCGACCAGGAAGTACGAAAAATCGTCGAAGCCGCTTATGAACGGGCGAAAACCATTCTCGCCGAAAACCGCGACAAACTTGAACAACTGGCTACATTGCTGCTTGATCGGGAGGTCATTTTCAGGGAAGACCTGGAGGAGATTTTCGGGAAACGTCCGTGGGATAAAGAAGAAGAAAAAGAACCGCTGCCGATATTGTTGTCATAATCTCATCCGGATCACAGAATGGAAGAAAGCACCTCCAGGGAAAAAATCCTGAAAAAAGTAAGGGATGCGCTCATCGAAAAGACCGAAGCGCCTTATCCCATCATCGACCAGGATTCATCTGTTTATAAAGAGCTGACCGAACCGCTTGATGTAACCTTTGCAGAAGAGCTGGTGAGAATTGCCGGAAAATTTGTTTATTGCGACAGTGAAGATGAATTTATCGGGAGTTTGAAATCTTTCATCCTCGAGAAAGACTGGGGGGTACTTTTCTGCCAGGATGCGATGCTGCACAGGATCCTCAAAACAGGAGGGATTCCTTTTGAAGCCCATTCAGACGCCCTGCTGGAAGCAAAAATTGGCATTACCCGCTGCGAATATCTCATTGCACGTCTCGGAACCGTGATGGTTTCAACAAGGTTAAGCCCGGGCCGGAAAATCACGGGTTATCCCGAAATTCACCTTGTGCTGGGTTATACTTCCCAGTTGGTCCCGGATTTGAAACAGGCTCTGGCCGGTATCAGGAAAAAATACCGTGACAACTATCCATCCATGATCTCTCTGATATCGGGTCCAAGCCGTACTGCAGATATCGAAAAGACCCTGGTGATGGGTGCTCACGGGCCAAAAGAACTTTATGTTTTTTTAATAGATGACACAACAACTTCAAACTGACCGTGCAAAAATTGAGTAATTTCTGGACCCGGACCATTACCGGCTTGTCGATGGTGTTCATCCTGCTTGCAGCGCTCTGGTTCAGCGGATGGGTTTTTGCACTGATCTTCCTTGCCATCACCATCCTCGGACTCTGGGAATTTTACGGACTGATATCCAGTGAAAGCTGCCATCCTCAAAAATATTACGGAACCCTTGCCGGCGCATTGCTTTTTCTTGCAACGGCTTTGATCTCCCTGGTGTCATGGCCTCCAAGCCTTTCTTACCAGGTATGGCTTGCATTTATTCCCTTTCTCCTGCCGGTTCCGCTCTTCTTTTTATCCTTTATCATCGAAATCTACCGGGATAAGCCGAACCCGCTGATGAACACCGCCACTACGACCCTGGGATTTCTCTATATCGCGTTGCCATTTTCGCTGTTGCTTTACTTCAACCGCCCCGACACCCTACACTTTTGGGGCATGCCGGTCATCCTGGTCGGTTACTTTGCATTCACCTGGATCTACGACACCGCGGCATACCTTTATGGAAGACAGTTCGGAAAACATAAATTTTTCGAACGGATATCCCCTAAAAAAACGTGGGAAGGAACCATTGCCGGAGCAGTCATTACCCTGGTGATTGCTTTCGGGCTGCATCTCCTTGTTTCCGGCATGCCTCTGTCTGACTGGCTGGTGCTGGCATGCCTGGTCATTTTCTTCGGAACTCATGGCGACCTGGCGGAATCATTGCTCAAACGGAACCTGAACATTAAAGATTCAGGGACCATCCTTCCCGGACACGGCGGTATCCTCGATCGTTTTGACACCATGCTGATTTCAGCACCTTTTGTATTTTTATACTTCTTTTTTCATCACCCTATCTGAAACCCATGACCATTCATAAAGAAGGATATAAGAGCATCACCATTGCATTTTTATTTGTAGCCGCATTTCTGCTTGCATTGAACGATATCCTGGTTGACCAGACCTGGTTTCATTACACCATGTATGTGCTGGGCCTCTGGTTTTTCATCATGATCGTCCGTTTTTTCCGTTCACCAAAACGCGAAACCAGGGCTGGCGGTAAAATTGTCCTCTGCCCTGCCGATGGAAAAATCGTCGTGATCGAGCGGACCATCGAGCCTGAATATTTCAAGGATGAGAGGATCCAGGTTTCCATCTTCATGTCGGCAACAAATGTCCATGTCAACTGGTTCCCGGTAGGAGGCGAAATCGTTTATTACTATTATCACCCTGGAAAACATATGGTTGCATTCAATCCGAAAGCTTCCCTTGAAAATGAGCGGGCCACCACGGTAATCCAGGATGCCGACGGCAAGAAAATTTTAGTCAGGCAGATTGCAGGGGCGATGGCACGCCGCATTAAATGTTACCCGAAAGTCGGGGAACCGGTGATCCAGGGAGATGAACTGGGATTCATCAAATTCGGTTCAAGAGTTGACCTCTTATTACCGGTCGGAACAAAACTCGACATTAAACTGGGCCAAAAGGTAACCGGGAAACAAACCATCATCGGGCACCTGGCCTGACCACCTCACCCTTCAAGCGCCCTTTTGAGGAACATGTTGAAGGGATACATTGTCTTAAAGGCAACAAGCACCACTTCATGAAAATGCTCAGATGCGATCATTTCGTCCCGCAAGGGATGCGAAAGGGTATAATGCTTGTATTTCAGCAATTCTATATCTTCAAAATCCTTTGGAAAATCACGTGGTGCAATCTTTCCCTTGTCATTGCCTGTTAATCCGTCGGTGTTTTTCCTGATATCCTTTGCGTTCAGGATGGACTTGAACTCTGCAATGTTGTAATAGATCTCATTCCTTATTTTTTTCAGTTGATCGGGTTCGGGCATGTAGACCCCGGCTGCAAGAAATGATCCGCCCGGCTGCAGGTGGATGTAATAGCCCGGACCCGGACTTTTCCTGCCGGCATGCGTAATCCACGCTCCCATATTGATTTTATAGGGCGATTTATCCTTGGCAAACCTCACATCGCGGAAAATCCGGAACATACAATCCTTTGCCTCCACATACTTCACCGACTCATCAAATTTCGCCAGGCCGCCGATGATTGAATTCACAAACGACTCTACTTCTGCTTTGGCTTCGTCGTATTGCTTCTTGTTTTGCTGGAACCATTCGCGGTTGTTGTTTTCCTCCAGCAAGGCTAAAAAATCCAGTACCACTTTTTTCATCGGGTCATTTTTGGGTTTGAGTTTTTCGCAAAGAGCTGCGGCAACGAGTCCAGACTAACTCTTTTTGATTCGCTCCACAAACTTACAAAATACCCGTGTAAAATAAATATGAATTTCGTGTATCACCTTTTTCATTTTTTCCGATTAAGCAGATAAACGGGAAGATGAAAAAGATGATATTTATTTGTCTCCTTGCCCTGTTTGCCCCCCACGAAGGAATCGCTGCAGGGGAGCGAACCCCTGCGGGCGGGCGTGCGCTGGCCATGGGCGGGACTTCTGTGACCATGCGCGACTTCTGGTCGATTTGCAACAACCAGGCTGGTGCCGCTTGGATAAAACAAACCAGCGCCGGCCTCAGTTTCGAAAATCGCTTCCTGCTGGGAGAACTCATGTATGAACAACTTGGGTTTGCTTTGCCCATGAAGCCGGGCACTTTCAGCCTCATGGCAAACCGGTTCGGCAATAGCCATTACAGCGAAATGAAAGCAGGATTAAGCTACGCCCGGAAATTAGGAAAACATTTTTCTGTCGGCGTTCAGTTGGATTACCTGCACATCCATGTCGCAGAGGACTATGGCAATAAAACCCTCGCCTCCTGCGAAATCGGGTTGTTGTACAATGGTGATAAACATCTCAGCATCGGGGTCCAACTCCTGAACCCTGTTCCGGTTAAAATAATCCTGCATCCTCCTGAACAATTGCCTTCATTAATCTGTATAGGGTTAGCGTACCAGTTTTCCGATGAATTTCTTGTCTCTGTCGAGACTGAAAAGGATCTGCAAAACCCGCTGGCATTCCGCACGGGCGCCGAGTATCGCTTTGCCGCTCCTGCCTGTGCCCGCATCGGGATATCGACCTGCCCGGTCACTTTTACTTTTGGGGTCGGGCTGGAGTTTGGAAAATTGAAATTCGACATGGCTTCCGGCTACCACCAGGCACTCGGGTTCAGTCCGTCGGGATCGCTCACCTATTCTTTTAATTAGTTATTCAAATAATAAAAAGCAAAATGCAAAGTCAAAATGCGAAATTGGGAATACTCCTGATGTGTATTGGAGTTATCATGTTGGCATTCGCCCCTGACAACGGGATGGCTCAATGGGAACTGCAAAAAGACCCCGGCAGGATCACCGGGCAAATATCTCCTTTGGAGGATGAGATCGAAAAAACAGCTGAAGCCCTGGAAATGGACCAGGATTACTCCGACCTGGCCGATGAACTTGTTGACCTATCTGTTAAGCCGGTGAATCTGAACAGTGCGCGGGAGGATGAACTGGATGCTATTCCTTTTCTCACCCCGCAACAACGGGCAGACCTGCTCAATTACCTGACAACCTACGGGCAGGTGTTTTCCCTCTACGAACTTCAATCCATCAAAGGATTTGATTCCGTCCTGATCCAAAATATCAGGCCGTTCATCTCAGTTTCACCGGTGTCACATGTTCCTGCCCCAACCCCGGCAAACCTTGTCAGGTTTGGCCATCACAACCTGCTGTTGCGCTATCAGCAGACATTTCCAGAATCAGCGGCCTACCTTGGCTCCGACAGTGTAAGGAAAGCCGACCCTGATGCATGTTACCCCGGAAACCCCCAAAGATACTACTTCAGGTACAACTATACCTGGTTTGACAGGATTCAGATTGGCATTGCAGGTGAAAAAGATCCCGGGGAACAATTTTTTCGTGGTGCCCAGTCAAAAGGGATGGATTTTTACGCGGGTTATTTGTGCCTGGCAAACCTTGGAATCCTGAAGAACCTGACCCTGGGAAATTTCAGGGTTTCTTACGGACAGGGATTAACAATCGGGTCAGGGCTTTCGCTGGGTTCCATACCCGGGTTTTCAACCGGCCTGGCAACGGCAAAAGGCATCATGCCGGGTCTGGGAATGAACGAAGAGTCCTATTTGCGCGGACTGGCTGCAACGATAAAAATAAAACCTGTCGTGATCAGCGGGTTTGTCTCGTTTCATCCCAGGGATGCAACGGTAATCAGGCCTGACAGTAATTCCTCAAAGACTGGTGAGATCAGTTCCTTTACCGAAACCGGTTACCATCGTACCCCGCTGGAATTATCAAAACGAAATGCTTTGACTGAACTGGTCTGCGGCGGGAATATCAATTTCAGCCTGGTTCCAAACCAGCAATTTGGATGTAAAATCGGGGTGACCGGATTATTCTGTAAATATTCTGCAGCGGTGCTACCAAAATTTTATCCATACAATCTGTTTGGATTCCGCGGAAACAAAAACCTTAACACCGGTATTGATTTCCAAATCAGGTTCCATGGCATTTATCTTTATGGTGAAATGAGCAGGAGTCTTAATCATGGGTTGGCCTGGCTCTCCGGCATCAGCCTCTCACCCGATCCCAGGGTGTACCTGGTTGTAATCTGCAGGAACTACCAGGTTTCCTGTCAGAACCTCTTCTCCAATGCTTTCGGACAAAACAGCCTGAACGCCAATGAACAGGGTATTTATACAGCCATCAATGCCTCCATCCATCCAAAGGTGAACTTTTCCGGGTACATTGATCTTTTCACATTTCCCTGGCTGAAATACCGTGTTGATTCCCCGACCCTTGGCCGTGAATTCGGAGTGATGATGGGCTGGCAGGCATCAGGCAATGTAAAAATGCTCCTGCGGTTTTACCAGAAAAATTCCCGCAGCAATGCGGCAGCAGAACCTCACCAGGTCATCCATCATTCGTGTGAATACCTTGCAAGAAGTTATCGCTTTGGATTGGACTGGCTTCCCGTCAACGGGTTACTGCTTAAAACACAAATCGACGTGAAAGAGGCGGGAGAATCAACGGTTATAAGACCGGTTGGTTACGTTGCATTCCAGGAAGTCCAGGTCAAAGCGTTCAAATGGCCGGAGGCGATCACCCTTCGTTTTGCCTTGTTTGACGTGCCGGCTTACGCGTCACGAATTTATGTGTACGAACCTGAAGTCCTATACGGCTATAGCGTCCCGGCTTATGAAGGCCAGGGGATGCGTACCTGCCTTGTAGTTAAGTTCGGGTTCTCCCGACACGTTGATTTATGGCTTCGTGGTGGCCTCATATATTATACTGACCGCAGTGAAGTGGGTACCGGTCCCGACCTTACCAAAGGCAATATCCGTTGTGAACTTACCGGTCAGCTCATGGTCAGGCTTTAAACCTGCTTTATTTGTGATGCTGGTTGCCCATTTTCTGGAAACCTTCCATACCATGGATGTTCATTCCTTTGGAAAGTTTTGAAATCGTCGAAAGGTCAATATTCCCGGTAAGGCTAAGCACGGCAACCTCAGTCTTATCTTTCATCAGCATCACCATTTCACTGATCTTCCCTGAACCATCCTGTTTGGTCATGAACTTTATATTCTGCCTGCCTTCATTAACGGTCATCAACTCCTTATAGGTACCCGCAGGAAAAACGCCGGCAAATTCATTGTACACGGAAACTGCTTTGGTGATTTTTGTGGAATCAAATGCAAATGTCAGAACTTTCAGGCCGGTGAGTTGTTCCATCATTTTTTTCATTTCCACCATGCTGGTGTCTTTTGCATCACCCTTTCCCATCTGCATGAACATCTGGAACATCTCCTTCGAAATATTCACGCTGGTAAAACCCTCCTGGCTGGCATATTTTTCAAAAACCTTATCGATCGGACTCTGGGCATTCACAAGGAGCGGTACTACCAGGAATGCCATGCAAGCAACGGTTAACATCATTTTTCTCATGGCTATTTTGATTTTATGGACTGATTTAAAATTTCGTCCGGGTTAATAATTATGGTTTGATATTGGTAGAATTTATTGAAGATCTGCATGTTTTTCATGGCTTTATCAACTATTCGGAACCGCTCAACCTGTTTCAGTCCGGTATTCAGGTTTGCAGAGACCATCATGAGTGCCCTGCTGGCATCATGATATGCTATCTCAGCACCCGGGTTGCGGTTTTGATTCCATGATTTTTTAAATACATCCTGTTGAAAGGTAAAAAAGAGACCGGTGAGGATTACGATCCCGGCAGCTATCCCGGTAAAAAAAAGCAGCCTCCTCCGGGTTGGATGGTTTGCAATAACCGGCATTTCAGCAGATTCATGACTGATCTCCGCCATCAGGTCTTGCTCAAAATCAGGGTTCCGGAGTTCCCTGTTCTGTTCCGAATGATAGTAAGCGAACAGGGCCTGATGTGGCTTCAGGTAAGCGGGCACATCACCTTCCCGGAAAAAATCCCGCAGGATTTTTTCTTCCCTGAGGGTGGTCTTTCCTTCATAGAACCTGTCGAGCAACCTTTCAATTACGCTGGTATTCATATATGTTTGTTTTGGTCAGCAATTCCCGGATCCGCTTCCTGGCCCGGGACAACGCCACGCGGATTGCATTTTCATTCATATCAACAATTTCGGCAATCTCATCAAATTCGTAACCTTCGATATCCCTGAGATGGACGATAATCTGTTGTTGTTCCGGTAAAAGTTTCATCGCCTGGTAGATTCCATGGATCAGGTCGGAGTGGTCAACTTTGGCATCTTCCGGCATGTTTTCAAGAAACTGGCGATGATTCTCCATATTTTCAACCGGGTAACGCCTGGCTTTAATTTTGTCGAGGCACAAATTTTTTACCGTGATCATGGCAAGTGCTTCCACACTCCTGTATGCATCAAGTTTATCGCGGCGGTTCCAGAGTTTGATGAATGCCTCCTGAACAAGATCTTCCGCATCTTCCGTGTGGTCAAGCATACGCCTGGCAAAACGAAAAAGCTTGTTTTTCAACGGATAAACTTTTATCTGAAATTCCTCGGGATCCATATCGGCAAATAGACGACGAACCGGTTAAAATATTACACCATTACAAAATAACATATAAAAATCTGTATTTGATCAGGATGACTTGAACGGTATGCAAATTTGTTTATTTTTGCAAGGCACATCCATTATCCAATGATTACTCACCAATAATTTACGCAATATGTTTAAAGGACATCCCAAAGGGCTTTATGTGGCATTCTTCGCCAACATGGGCGAACGGTTCGGCTACTATACCATGCTGGCAATTTTCCTGTTGTATATTCAGTCAAAGTTCGGCTGGTCGACTACTCAGGCAGGCCATGTTTACGGAATATTCCTGTTTGGCATCTATTTTCTGCCTCTCCTGGGCGGAATTATTGCCGACAATGTTTTGGGATACGGCAGGACGATACTCCTTGGAATAATCGTCATGATTACCGGGTATGCCCTTCTGGCCATGCCTGGCACGGGGGAGTATTTTATTTACCTCGCTTTAGCTGTAATTTCCCTGGGAACAGGATTGTTCAAGGGCAATTTACAGGCCCTGGTAGGGAACATGTATGATGATGCAAAATACAGCAAACTCAGGGATTCTGCCTTCAACCTCTTTTACATGGGCATCAACATCGGGGCATTTTTTGCCCCTAGTGCGGCCGGAGGGATGCGCAACTGGATCCTTGCCCGCAACGGATTCACCTATGATTCGGCCATTCCCAGTCTGGCCCACAAATTCCTGAACGGAACACTGGAGAACAAGGCCCAGCTTGAACAGTTTGCACATACACAGGCAGGCGGCAGAATTACCGACCTTACCGACTTCTGCCATCAGTACATCGCAAGCATCAGCCAGGCTTATAATGCCGGTTTTGCAGTAGCAGCCGTGAGCATGGCTGCTTCCCTTGCGATCTTTATCGGGTTCCGGAAGTACTACAAAGCTGCAGACGTTACCCATAAGCAGCAAAAAGCAGCGAAGGATCCGAACCTTGTTGAACTTACTGCAAGCCAGACCAAAGACCGGCTTGTTGCCCTTGGACTTGTTTTCTTTGTCGTCATGTTTTTCTGGATGGCCTTTCACCAGAATGGCTTTACACTTACCATTTTTGCAAGAGATTACACGGTTTCATCTGTTTCCCGGGGATCGGCGATCATCTTCAACCTGGCTACCTTCCTGCCTCTGTTAATTGCCATTTTGGGTTTTGTGCTTCTGTTTGGGAAAGCCTATTCAACCAGGACAAAAATGATCGGGGGAGTCGTAGCGCTGGGATCCCTGTTAGTAGCCTTTTTCACTATCCGCCAGTTGCAGCCTGAAGGAAATCCGATTTCTCCCGAAATTTTCCAGCAATTCAACCCGATCTTCATCGTATTCATCACTCCCATCGTGATCGGGTTTTTCGCCTACCTCAGCAAAAACGGCAAGGAACCATCCTCCCCGAAAAAAATCGGGATCGGAATGCTCATCACTGCCATTGGATTCCTGATCATGGTCCTCGCTTCCCAGGGACTGATGAGCCCGGCTGAACTGGCAGTCAAGGGAGGCGTTTCCGACACGCTCCGTTCGCCATACTGGCTGATTGGCACCTACTTCACCCTCACCATTGCCGAATTGTTCCTGAGCCCGATCGGGATCTCCTTCGTTTCCAAAGTTACTCCTCCGCAATACAAAGGGCTCGCACAGGGAGGGTGGTTTGGAGCCACTGCCATCGGAAACATGATGGCCGGCTTTATCGGACCTTTCTGGGACAAATGGCAACTCTGGCAATTTTTCATGTTGCTGGTGTGTCTGACAGTATTGTCGGCCATTTTCATCTTCTCCATCCTGAAACGGCTGGAACGGGCTACTACGAGTTAGTTTCCCTCCCGAAATCTCTCCTCATGAAGCGATGGGTTTACTTCCCCTTCCCTTTTCAGTGAAGAGGGTCGCGGAGGACGGGGTCTGTATGGGAATATCGAATATTGAACAACGAATTTTGAATAAAGAACTGTTTTCGTGGGGACACTCCCGCCGTTTTAACTCGTATACCGAAAACATCCGGAAAACCTTTGGCGGGCGAATGCAGAAAGTGGTGGTCGATGCCGGCTTTACCTGTCCCAACCGCGATGGCACCAAAGGTATTGGTGGTTGCAGCTATTGCAACAACGATGCATTCAATCCCTCCTACTGCAACCCGGTAGAACCGCTGCACGACCAGATTGCCAAAGGAATCATGTTCCACCAGGTCCGTTATCGAAAGGCTGTGAAGTACCTTGTTTATTTTCAGCCCTACAGCAATACCTATGCACCTTTGCCAAAATTGAAAACCCTGTATGAAAATGCGCTCGGTTATCCCGGGGTTGTCGGGCTCGTAATCGGTACCCGGCCCGATTGCATGGATGAAGCCAAACTGGATTACCTCATGGAACTATCCCGGAAATATTACATCCAGGTTGAATACGGCGTTGAATCGTGTTGCGACAAAACCCTGGAGAGGATAAACAGGCAGCATGACTTCGCCCTCAGTGAAAAAATCATCCATCAAACCCATGAACGGGGGATCAGAACCGGGGCACATTTCATTTTCGGCCTGCCGGGAGAGTCGGAGGAAATGATGCTGGCAAGTGCCGGGACGATTTCGGACCTCCCGCTTGATTCGGTCAAGTTCCACCAGCTCCAGGTTGTTAAGGGAACAAAAATATACGAGGAATTCAACACTGACCCTTCTGATTTTCATCAGTTCAGCCTGGAAGAGTATGTTCGGTTCATCGTCAGGTTTGCCGAATTGCTCAACCCCGCCATTGTCATTGAACGGTTTTCGGGGGAAATTCCGCCCCGGTTTATGGAATCATCCCAATGGGGATTGATCCGCTATGATGCGGTTTTGCGATTGATTGAGAAAGAATTTGAGAAGCAGGATACCTGGCAGGGGAAATACTATACGTGAATCGAAACGTTGGAGGCCATGATGGCCCTGGAAATGGCTGTCTGCAGCAACCTGATCATCTCTTCCGTTTCATTTGCAGGCGATTTGAACTGCGTAATTTCGTTGATCCTGCCCCGAAGTTTAATATATTGAATGTATCCCCCAAAATTCTTCCTGACCATTTTACAATTATTCATCACCACGAGCATCATGAGTTCATAATCAGAAAGGCCATTTCCGGAAACCACACTTTCGCTGATCTGCTCCTGCAATTTGCGTTTTAACTCAACATCGGTCAGCGGGTATTTCGTTTGATAGAAGACAACCATCAGGCTGTATTCTTCCCTGCCAATTACCTTGTTGTTGATCAGTTGTTTCAAAACGGTTTTGCGGAGCAGCAACTTTTTATAAACAATGCGCTGTATCCATGAGCGAAGGCTACGGGGTTTTTTAGCTGATTTTATCAGATTCAGCACCCTGTCGAGGATTACATCATCAGTTGATTTTGCATTGATCACAACAACTTCATCCATGGTAAACCTGATCCTCTCCTTTTTGAAAAGCTCAAAAAGAATGGCCCCTACAAGTCCGAATTTGATCTTATGTTCTGCCGACCCAAACCATCCCTTATCGTCCAGGGCAAGCAGCACGATCTTTTGGAGAAAGGTCAGTTCAATATTTTTGTCAGGTTTATCCATCAGGCAAATTAGAAAACATTTCCGGCGATAAAAATAAAGAAAATTTTACTGTAAAAACAATTAATTAAATGTTCCACCGAGGTAAAGCTTTGTCTTTTCCATTTTAGGATTGCCAAAAACTTCTTCCACACTGCCCTGCTCAATAACCTCGCCCAGATACATGAAAACCACGTTGTCGGCAATGCGTTTCGCCTGCCGCAAAATATGCGTAACCAAAACAATGGTGTAATCATTTTTCAACCTCCCGAAGGTCTCTTCAATGAATTGACTGGAGATCGGATCCAGCGCAGAGGTTGGTTCATCAGCAAGGATAATTTCTGGATTAACCGCCAAACCCCTCGCAAGGCAGAGGCGCTGCTGCTGTCCAATCGAGAGGCGTGAGGCCGGCTCACGCAACCGGGTCCGGATCTCATCCCACAGGTTGGCCTGCTGAAGGTAATGCATAACCAGTTTATGTGTCTCCCTGCGGTTCCTTATACCCCTGAGTTTCAATGCAAAGGCAATATTATTGTAAATAGTCATTGGCAGGGGGTAGGGCCGTTGCGATAAAAGCCCCATCTGCTGCCGCAGCTTATAAATATCCTCCCTGGCCTCCAGGATATTGTTGTCTTCAATCATGATCTGCCCGCTTACCTTTAATTCAGGATAGAGGTCGGTAAGCCTGTTCAAACACTTCAGCAACGTGGTTTTCCCGCATCCTGACGGGCCCAGGATGACCGTTATTTTATTTTTAGGAATATCAATGTTGATATTCTTAAGGATCTGGGTTTTCCCGGCAAATACGTTCAAATCTCTGATCTCTATTTTGGTTGTTTGATCCATCCCATCTTCCTGCTAAAAATTGATTTTTGTTTTGTGATACCGTTTACCAAGTCCACGGGAAAACAAACTTACGATTAATATGATCAGGGTTAACACCAGGGCCGAAGCATAAGCCCGGTTTTGAACCTCGGGTACGGGTGAAGATAACTGAAAGAATATTGATAAAGGCAGTGTGGCTACGGGCTCAAGAAGGCCATTGGGCAGGTGGTCGGTATAGCCGGCAGTAAATAAAACGGCTGCGGCATCACCGATTCCCCGTCCGAAAGAGAGTAAAACTGCCGTAATTATCCCGGAGACGGACTGGCGTGTGAAAATTTTAAAGGCAATTTCCGACTTGTTCGAACCCAATGAATAGGCAGCTTCCTGCAACCCGATCGGAACGGTACATAAGATCTCATCCATCGAGCGGATCATGATGGGCAGGATAAAGAGGGTAACCGTAAGGATCCCGGCTAAGAGAGATGTCTGCAATCCAAAGAAAATCATCAGCGAAAAACCGAAAGCCCCGTAAACGATAGAGGGAATGCCCCAAACCAGGTCGAGCAGGAACCGGATGATGCTGATGACTTTTTTATGCCGGATCAGGAACACATTGAGATAAAGGGCAACCGGAAGTCCAATGATGAATGCCAGCGCGGTGGCGCCAAAAGCCAGGGCAAGGGATCCAAGAATCGCATTCAGTATCCCTCCTCCTTTGCCATAATAATAACCTCCCTGCGGAACCTGTGTCAGCATTTCCCAGGAAATGGATTTAATCCCCTTTTCAAAGATGCTGTATATGATAACGGCAAGGATGGCAAGAATAAAATAGGTTGCCAGGATCATCAGCAGCTTGAAAAACCTCTCTTCTATTTTTTGCGCCCGTGTCAATGATTAAAATTTATTGTATCTGACAATGAAAAAATGCATGACCAGGTTGAAAAAAAGTGAGACGGCCAGCAAAAGCAAAGCTGCAAACATCAATGCAGAATCGTATTTTGGAATGGAGAGCATCTCCCCATAGTTGTTGGCAATCAGCGCTGGCAAAGTATACCCGGGATCAAATACGCTTTTCGGCAGTCGCACCACATTCCCCACCACCATCAGCACCGCCATGGTCTCTCCAAACGCCCTGGCCAGCCCAAAACCGAAAGCAGCAATAATGCCCGGCAGGGCTTTTTTAACCAGTACATGTTTTATGGTTTGCCATTGGGTAGCGCCCAGAGAGAGAGCCGCTTCTTTCAGTTCGGTGGGGATCGACCTGAAAATCTCAATCAGGATATTCAGCACGAAAGGGATGATCATGATCGACAGCACAAAGGCAGCAGCCAGAATGCTGTATCCCATCGTCCTGATTCCAAGCCATGGCCCCAGGTACCGGGAAATAAACGGAACAATGACCAATATCCCCCACAAGCCGTAAACGACCGAAGGAATTCCTGCAAGGATATCGATCGCCGGATGCATGATGCGCAGGAAATACTTTTTGGTGTACTGGGTGACGTATATTGCAGTAAGCAGGCATACCGGGGCTGTAATCAGCATGGCTACCACGGTTACCCAAATTGAACCGACGATGAAGGGATAAAAACCAAATTTACCCGATGAAGGCTTCCAGGTTTTGGAAAAGATCAGATCTCCAAGCGAATAATCATGCAGCAGCAGGACTGATTTCAGGTAAAGGCCTATAAAAAGCAGGAATGGTAAAAAAGCAACCAGCAACAAGCTGATGATCATCCATGTGGAATTGACGGTATGACGCTGTGCCCGGTTGAGAAGATACATTTCAGTTCAACTTTTGCAGTTCAGTGGAGATCTGTTCCGGTTTAATTGTAACATATCCTGCTTCGGTAACATACTTCTGGCCATCGGACAAAATCCATTTCAGAAAAGTCTGAACCAGTTTGTTCCCGGGTTTGCCTCCCGATACAAAATAAAGGTCGCGTGCTGGCGGCGAAGGGTATTTGCCATCGTTGATGGCCTTCATAACCTGGTCCATGCTTCCGTAGAAATTCTCATCCGGGTCAATCATTCCGTTACCATTGAGGTCGATCGGGATGATCTCCAGTCCTGCATATATCTTCCTGGTCGACATTTCATAAACAAAACCAAGATTGTTAAACCCTATCCCGGCAGGGGTCCGGCGCACGGCATCTGCCACACCGGGGTCGCCATTGACGCCTAATCCCAGCAAATCTTCCTGCTTTTTATTGTTCAGGTATTTTGCCCACATATCGGCGGCTCCGCAGGCATCCGACCGCGTAAACGCATTCAGTTCAACTTTTGAATTGTTTCCCACAGCCTCACCCCAGGTTTTGATCGTTCCGCTGATAAAAATATCGTAGAATTTCTGCCTGGTCAACCCCTTTTTCTTCAGGTCGGCAAGCACCGGGTTATTCGCATTGATGGTAGGCAGAACGGCATCCTTTGCCACGGCGATCCACCAGGCCCCCTTGGCTTGTTCTTCAGGGCTTACAGATTTTGAATACATTCCCAGGTCAACCATTTTCGATAGAGCGTCTGTCATTCCTTTGCCGGCACCGCCTGCTGAAACGTTCACGGTCACACGGGGATGCAGTTTCTGGAACTCCTCCGCCCATTTAACAGCAAGCGGATAGAGGGCAAAAGCACCTGAAAGGGTGATTTTACCTTTTAAAGTATCGCCATTTGCTCCCGCTGTGCTTTTCCCCGACTGGTTGCACGCGGTGAATAACGAGAGTCCGGCAAACCCGGCAAGCAGAACGATTAAAACAATTTTATTTCTCCATTTCATATGACCATGGTTTTTAAAAAGTGGTTGATAATACCTTCAACGCTGATTCCCTCTGCTTCCGCTTTATAGTTTCTAACGATCCGGTGTCTCAGGACGGAGGTGGACACCGCTCTTACGTCTTCTATGTCGGGTGAATATTTTCCATTCAGCACGGCATGGCATTTTGCCCCGAGAATCAGGTATTGCGATGCCCTGGGCCCGGCACCCCAGGTAAGGTATTCATTGGCCCATGGATTCGCTTTCTCGGTTTTGGGGCGGGTCGAAGAGACCAGGTTGACTGCAAAATGAAAAACATTATCGGGAACGGGAATTTTACGGATAAGATTCTGGAAGAAGAGGATCTCCTCTGCAGACAATACCACCGACGGTGTGACTGTTTTCTCACTTGTAGTAGCCTTCACAATCCTGATTTCCTCTTCAAAAGATGGATAATCGAGCCAGATATTGAACATAAACCTGTCGAGTTGTGCTTCCGGCAGAGGATAGGTGCCTTCCTGCTCAATGGGATTCTGGGTGGCAAGCACGAAAAAAGGTTCGGTAAGGTGATAGCTCGTTCCCGCAACGGTCACGGCTTTCTCCTGCATGGCTTCAAGCAATGCCGACTGGGTTTTTGGCGGGGTACGGTTGATCTCATCCGCCAGGATAATGTTGGCAAAAACAGGTCCCTTGATAAAGCGGAAATGACGGCTCTCATCCAGTATCTCCGTACCGATGATATCTGAGGGCATCAGGTCGGGAGTGAACTGGATCCTGCTGTAACTGAGGCCCAGGGCTTTTGACAAAGTATTAACCATAAGTGTCTTGGCCAATCCGGGCACACCGACGAGCAGGCAGTGCCCCTTGCAGAAAATAGAAATGAGGAGATTTTTCACCACCTCATCCTGGCCAACGATCACCTTGGCTATTTCAGCTTTTAAAAGGTTGTATTTTTTTACAAGAGCGTCTACTGCTTCAACATCTGAAGTAAATTGCATGGTATTTCGTTTTAGTTTTTAATCCATTTGCGCTGGAACGGGCAACTGTGAAAATCGTCCATAATGGCAATGAAGGTCGAATTCAGTT
>CAIKNA010000149.1 GCA_903828645.1 uncultured Bacteroidales bacterium | reverse complement strand
CATTATAAAGGTATGCGGTATGCTTACCCTCATTATAATACAACTGCCCTGCTACGGGATTTTCAGGTAAATCCCGTAGTGTATGCAGGACAGCGTTCAGAAGTTGATTTTGCTGTATGTCCAGGTTGGACTTAAATGATGGCATAACAACTTTTTAAGATTCAGAGTTTATCCGACAATTACGATCTGACCGGTGATTGCTGTGGCCGAAGTCCAGGTTACATCACCGGCAGCATTCACGTTGACATCGACTTCAACTGAATATCGGGTGGTGGAAATTGTCTCATAAACCGCCACAACCACGTCTGCGGTGCATCCATGGGTAGCGACTGCAATGGTCTGGGTTGTGACACCCGAAATCGCTCCGACATATTTCTTGGTGCGACCGGTGGTTTTACCGTCCACATAGGTTTTCGTGGCTTTCTGGGTGGCAATCTTGGTATCGCTGTTTCCAGACAGGGTTCCGTCGGTATCAATGACACCGGCTTTGAAATCCATTGTCTCAATGTTGGTGATGGTATTCGCATCCGCATCGATGGATTTGTTTGTCAGCGTTTGAACAGCTGCCAGCTTTACCAGGTCAGAAGATTCAGTGTTGTCAACCCCGTCGAAATCGGCAGCAACAATGCCAGAACCTTTGGTAACGTTAGCAATTACCATGTCACCTACACTCACTCCGGCACCGGATGGAGTACTGACACCGGAAGTGGTCCCAGCAACAGTCACTTTCCAGAACCAGCCTTTTTGAATTGTCGAGATACCCTGGGCAACAATGGTCTGGCTGCCATCGAAGGTGCCTTTGTAAACCATCCCGGCCGTGATTTGTCCCTGGATAGAAGCAACCTGAACATCAACATAGGTCTTGGTTGCCTTCTGGCTGGACACTTTCACATCGGAATTGGCCGCCAGGTTACCGTCGATATCAAGGTATGCCAAAGGCATCTGCTTGATATCATCGACATTGGTCAGACCGACCTGGGCCTTGGTTGTGGCGTGAGGGTTGGAAGTCGAAGCAAGATGGGTATCAATTGTGGCATGGGTATTCGTGCCTCGGTTCACCAGCGAATTGTGGTCAATGGCGGTGGGATCCACTGTCTTCACCCAGATCGTACCGTTCCAGTACTTTTCATAGTTGTCCGTCGTATCGAAATACTTCTGACCCTTTATCGGACTTGCCGGGGCCGATGCCAGGTTTTGAATTACAGCATTCTGCAATTCGTTTTTGTTAAAGTCCAACGGGACCAATACTTTCTTTGCCATGTTTTGAATTTTAAAGTTTGTAAAAGGGTTAACTATAAATTATTTTGCCACTTGCAGCAGGATTGAGACGGATTACCATTTGATCCGTCGATTCATGGGTAATTTCCGAGATCAGCTCGCGTCCGGTGGTATCCACAACAACAACTGTCGGATACTTTTGCAGGTTATGCTGGACGATGATCTCACTCTGGTTTACAAAAGACTGTACGACTTGGGGTGCCGAGCTGCTGCCGCCACCTCCCGGGGTTCCTGTTACAGCCGGGTCAATGATCCGGTACAAAAAGAAAAGTTCAATTTTTGAGCAGCCTGATTTGGGGTTTTCCCCACCCGAAAGGCACACATAAACCGGCGTATTTTCAAAGAGTATCGTTGAAAAAACAGGAGTCATTCGCTGAATCGTCTCACCTGATGAAGTTAGAAATAACGACGGGAAATAACCCCAGTCCTGCGTTTCAGTATCACCATCTGTTGTCACATTCAATGTCTGAGTGGGACCAACCTGCAATCCGCCAATTGGGGGCGGCATTGGCGTGATCCGGGCGATCAACGAAATAAGGTCGATGACCTTCCCGGCTCCGGGAGCAGGGATAATGACATTGATCTCAGTCAGGCGGTTGCTTTCATCTTCAGTGATCACATGCTTTCCGACAATGACAGGCGAAGCCTGGCCGGTAGCCAGATTGTTGTAAAGCTCTGTGAAGTTTTCATTGATCTTCTTACCGCCAACGCGCAGTTTGTCACCTCTTTTATCACCCGGGACAATCCCGAGATTTATTTCTTGTCTTGCCATATTTAAAATTCTATCTGGTCAAATGTTATTTCCATGTCGTCAAAACTGTCATCCATGTTATCCCAGGTCAATGGAAGCGGTAATATTAT
>CAIKNA010000148.1 GCA_903828645.1 uncultured Bacteroidales bacterium | reverse complement strand
GTGGCAAGGTTGGTGGCATGGTTAACCTGTGCAAGGGTACCGGTATTCACCCAGGTGTTGGTCGAAAAATCATATTTCAGCAGGGGCAGGTTGTCAACAGCCGCATCTGTAAAGGGCAATGCAAAACGCAGTTCCATGGATTTACCGGCAGTGGTGCCGGCCGGGCCGATGTTCACAGCACACAGGTTCAGCGTGCTGGCCGGTGCATACCCGGGAACGTCAATTCCCGTGAAACGGGTGAAGGTAACCATGACATTGGCGGAAAGAGCGCCGGAAGGGATGGCCAGGGTAGTGGTTCCTCCCTGCAAAATGCTTTCAGGGTCGGTGAGGGTCAGTATTCCACCGGTAGAACCGATTGAAACTCCTCCCGACAATGGTTTCAGCAGGATGGTGTTCACCAGGGCCCCGTTGCCTGCAATGGTGGCGGAGGCAAAACCAAAGCCATAGCCATCGGCGGTAACGCGAACGTCAAAAGCCCCGCAACCCATTGTTTTGCAGTTGACGGTATAGTTTCCGTGTGCATCCGTTGCAAACATCGACTGGCTGCCAAAATAGACAATGGCACCTGCGATCCCGGTATGCGTTGTTGCATCGATCACACTGCCTTTGAGCCAGAAGTCACCGCCTTGTTGCTGAGTGCTGGTTGTATCGGAAGCTTTTTTACAGCCGGCCGTCATCAGGAGCAGTAAAAGAGCCGGTAACAGCGCATAAAATATCGGGTTCCTGGTATACGTTTTCATGACCTGGTAGGTTAAATTGTTAAAATTCACAAGGTTGACTTAAATTACCCGCGAAAATAATAGTCAAAGATAAAACTTTTTTCCTGAATTGATATTATTTAAGAAAAAAAAATCAGGTTTTTATTTATTTAAAATCTGTTTCCCTAATTGTTTCCTTATATCATCGGGGTTCAGGTTGAAGAGCAGCTCTTCTGTTCCGCTTCCGGTGGTAAAGGTCCGGCCATAGGATGGGAGCCCCTTTGCGCGGTATTCCCAGGGCACATAGGAGGCCGGCCGCACGCGGATATGGTTTTTGGTGCCATACCTCCGGGGCGGCAGCGGCACAATGAAGTTGAAACCCCCGTTCACCAGTCCGCCGGTGCGCATGGCAAAGAACCCGATCGAGACTTCTCCGAACTGCCGCGAAACATCCACCCGCCATCCCCGGTCGCCATTGATAAAACCGCCGTACCCTGCCCTGATGGTCAGGTCGTACGCGGCAAACCGCCAGGATGCGTCGCAAAACCAGGTGAAGACATCAACGGGGGTGTAGGTGAACATCCCTTCGACCAGCTGCACCTGGCCGGTGTAACCGAGGGTGGCGCCGACCCCCATCTTCCCGTTGAAGAGGAATTTGCGCACCTCCCCGTTCACGCCATAACGGTTCCTTGTGAAATAGCCGGCGCTCACGGTCGTGAAGAACTGGTATGGCAAACGGAAAGCCTGGCTGAGGACGACCACTCCCGGGCGGATGGTGTTGCCCTCCGGGTCGCTCAACAGGTTGTTGTAAACCGGGAAGATGACCTGGGCCGTAAGCGACATCCCTTTTAAAAAGCTGATCTGCACGGCGGGGGCCACGTTGAACTGGACTTCGAGGGGATGGGTGAAGTTTCCGAACTGGAACTTCACCTGTGGGGCGATCACCACATCGACCTTGTTGAAGGATGGGTTTGCCCGGTGCTGGCGGGCCACCGATGACCTGTACCCCCGGTCGGAGAGCAGCGCCACGACCGAATCGGTAAAGCCGGCCGCCGATACCCTGCCGGCAAGCAGGTTGTCATACTGTTTGCGTGAAACGACCAGGGTGGTCACCGGGATGCCGGTGCGGAGAAGGGTGAGGGAGACGACGGCGCCGGAGTCGGCCGAAGGCATCACGACTTTGAGGACCTCTGCTGCAGCCCTGGGTTCCCACCGCCAAACGCGGTTTTCGAGGCCGATATAGAGGGTGTCGTTCCTGCTGGCTACCCGTATATTTTCATACCCTTTTTTTATAAGATCGCCGGTTATGTTTTCACTGCGGATACCGGGAGGCACCTGGGCTCTGAGGGAGAGAAGGGAGAGGGTAAAGGCACATAGGAGGAGCTTTGAAAGCATAGCGATTTGAATGCCTGAGGTTATTGGTTTTTGGTTTGATTTTCGGGCGTGATGGATTTATTTGCGAAAGTACAGAAAAAGGACCATGCAGCCGAGGAGCACGCCGAAGAAATTGGAAAGCATGTCGGGGATGGTGAAGGAGCGGTAGGTGAGGAAATACTGGACGCCTTCGGTGGCGAAGGCCATCAGCAATCCTGATGCGACCAGGATGAATTTTTGAAGGGGATTGCACGGGCGGAAGGTGATGATGTATAAAAATGCCCAGGGGATATAAAGGATGGAGTGGAGGAGATGATCGAGTCGGATGGCAAAAACATGCACATGATTCAGGGTGACATCTGAAACCTGGTTCAGGGGCATTACGGCCATCGCGGCCAGGAAAAGGAGGTAGGACAAAAAGATCAGACGCAAAAAAAAAGTTTTAAGTGAAAAAAGTTTTAAGTTTTAAGTGAAAAAAGTTTTAAGTTTTAAGTGAAAAAAGTTTTAAGTTTTAAGTGAGTAATTTTTAAATTTTTTTAAGTATGGGAGACCTGACCGAATTATTGAGCCCTGCGTTGCTTTATCCACCGGCTGAAAAACGGATCGTCTATTCCGTATTTGTTGTCGGATTTGGTGATATATCCGCTAAGCATCATTCGTTTCAGGCTGCTGTATGCCGTGCTGGAGGATCCAATTTCGTATTTTCGGTAAAATGCTTCCGAAAGGGGTGTCAATTCTGAAATGGATAATCCGATCAGCAGTTTTTTATCTGTCTTGTTGAAAACATTCCAGATTCGTTCATAGTCCATATCGTGAACGCTGACAAGGTCTGTTATGGCCTGTTCAATTACGTTGGGGCCAACATCCTGCTGATGGAGAATCTCCCAAACCACAAAGGCGAGTTGTTGTGTATAATAAGGATGGCAGCCTGAGAAATTTAAAATTGCCTCTGTGATATCCGTACTCCCGGTGCTTGTATCCTGAAATCCCCTGAGCAGATAGGTTGTGAAGTCACTGCGTGGTATTTTCCCGAGAGGGAGCAGCATCCCGAAGTGATAGAATGATGATTTTTTCTTTTCGAAAATATTTCTGATCAGCGACTCCTGGCTGCCCAGGAAGACATAATTGATATTTATGTGATGCTGCATGATCGATCTTAACTGCCGGGACAGGTTGACATCGAGGTGCTCCACTTCCTGGAATTCGTCCAATACAACAATGGCTTTTTTCTTTTCGCTGCTGAGCTTTTCGATCAGGTTCAACACATCTTCGAGCATGGGCATCTGCGAGGCGACGGGTTGAAATGTGATATCCACTTCATCGGTTACCGCGTTTACCGTGAGTGAGGGAATAATCCGGAAATGTGTGACGATTTGCCTGATTTTTTCGAAGGGATATACCCGGTAGACCCTTTTCAACAATTGGGCCGCGAAATCTTCAATGCTTGTAATTAATTGCAGGTCAAGTGCGATGACAGGGCGATCCAGGGCCGAAATAACCTTGAAAATAAGGCTTGACTTTCCGAACCGGCGGGGGCTGATAATGATTAAATGGTTGCTGCTGTTGAGGATCGATCTTACCCGGGCAATTTCAACGGTACGGTTGGTAAAATAGGGTTCATCAACAATACTCCCAAACTTAAACGGATTTTTTTGCATCGACTGCGAATACTT
>CAIKNA010000147.1 GCA_903828645.1 uncultured Bacteroidales bacterium | reverse complement strand
TATCCCGAACTACGGATCAGCATACAGACAATTTGGGGTAGAAAATTGTCCATGGCACTTTTTTTCACGATTGTAATTATTTTTTTCATTTTATCATAAACCCCCTTTTCGGAGGGGACTCAGATATAAAAATTATCTTCGAACAAGCATTCTATTTAACAAATCGTAAATCGTAAATCGTAAATCGTAAATCTGAAATGTGAAATCAGAATTTCTATGGTGATTATTTTGTTGTCATATATTCATTTCTGAGCTTTTCGTATGTTGGGAAATCCCGGAATCCCCACTTTGCGAGAACGACTCCGTTTTTTATCAGGATCAGCCCAGGGCTTGAACGGACCATGGTTTTCAGCACCACGTCATCGGAATTATAGAAGTCGAAAGCGGTTCCATTGTCCATCCTGAATTTTTTAATCTGCGCAGGAAGCGAATTGGTGAGGCATATGAACGAATACCCGTCGAGCATGGCCTTTTTATACAACGGCAGGATTTTGCGGAATCCTTCCCGGTTGGTTTTTTCCAGGTTCCAGGCCACCAGGATGAACTGGTAATCGGGATTGTTGATCACGCTTGATGTGAAATCAACCCCGTGCTGGTCCTCCACCCGCAGGGCCAGCCCCTGGCTTTTGTTCGGATCAACCACCCGCTGGCTGGTAAAAATCCAGTCGGCCAGCCAAACGGAATCATTCCACGGGTAATTGGGCGACACATACTCCTTTTCCTCCCCGGTTTTCTTGTTTTTATAGGTCACATAAAAGGTTACAGGCCTGGTCTCTGTTTTATTGATCTGGTTTCCGACCCTCCAGCCCATGAAATCTATAATTGGCAAATGACGGTAGCATTGAATGGAGAGGGTGGAAAAACCAACAACCGTAACCAGCAGGAGGGAAATATCTCCCCAAAATGGCAGCGCGCTTCTGAATTTGTTTCTCCAGGCAAAAATGGGCAGGACAAAGACCATCAGGGCGATGTTTTTAAGAAAAGTCTGCAGGTTGGTGATTTTCAAGGCATCCCCGAAACAGCCGCAATCGGGGACGAGGTTGTACACCGCATCAAAAAATGTCAGGATCGTAAAGAAGATCATCATGGGAAGCAGCAGCCACACGGTTTTGCGGATCCAGAGGTTGAACAGGAGGCTGATGCCGAGCGAGAATTCAAGGACACAAAGGAAGATGGTCAGAAAAAGTGTGAACGGGATGAAAGCAGGAAGGTTGAAGACAACAAAATAATCTTCCAACCGGTAACCGAATCCAAGGGGATCGATGCCCTTTACAAACCCCGAATAGACAAAGACAAGTCCGACAATGATCCGGAAAACAGTTCTGAGAATTTTCATATCAAGTTGATTTAAGCGGAAACTGTATTGAAGCAGAAAATATCTGCAGGAAATTCAGAGGCTAAAATTAAGAAAATTCTGCGGTTTGGAGGTTGTTTTGTGCGTTGATTTTAACAAAGAATTAACAGGTAACAAGTTAAAGCGAAAATATCATGACTGGCTGGCGGCAGGGGTGTCGGAGAGCAGAATATGCATAAGTTAATAATTGTTAATAAATGTTAATTTAAAAATAATTTGATGAAAACAGCTGTACTTTTGTTTGGAATTAATCTATTTAAGATAGTTTTGAACATGAGGATTTAACTTTTAACTTAAAAACCAACCCGATGAAAAAAGTATTTACCATCCTGGCCCTGTTGTTAATCTGCGCTTTGCAAACGGTCACCGCTACCAATGTTTCAGGGGTGATCGCAGTCAACACCACATGGACCTTAGCAAACAGTCCCTACATTGTTACCTCTTTTATTACTGTAAACAACGGGGTGACCCTTACCGTTCAGGATAATGTGGTGGTCAAGTTCAACGATGCGCAATACATGCTGGTTTACGGTGTGCTGACCGCTACCAATGCGACCTTCACATCTAACAACGCCTCACCCACCCCGGGCATCTGGTCCTTTATCCAGACAGGAGGCGCTGTGGTAACCGACATCGGGTCGGTGATCATGAGTGGCTGCCAGGTATCGTATGCAACCTCCTTCAATGTATACCGCGGTAAAGCCAGCCTGACGAATACGGATTTGCTCAATTTCAACAGCAACGGCGTGGATGTGCAGGCAAACTGCCGGTTTAAGATGACCGGCGGCAGCATCAATACCAGCAGCTCCATAGCGGCCGCTTCGGGTTACGGCATCGGCGGATACAGCAAATCCATGGACACCATTTCGGGGGTGACCATCCAGCATTTTCAATATGGCTTGTACATGCGGTTGAACTCTGTTTTTGACCTCACCAACACCATTATTACCAGTTGCAACTGGCCGATCTATTACCAGGCCTCTGCCGACCTTACGCTACATGGCGTCAACACCCTCACCGGGAACACCAACTCGCTGGTCAATCTTGCCTTTACATCCATGACCGACACCATTGTCCTTCCCACCATCAGCCTGCCCTACTACCTTCCC
>CAIKNA010000146.1 GCA_903828645.1 uncultured Bacteroidales bacterium | reverse complement strand
AATTTAAAGACCTGAAAGTATTTGCTGTCGAGCCGCAGCTTTCGCCGGTGTTAAGCGGCGGGGCGGCCGGTCCGCATCCATTGCAGGGAATCGGGGCCGGGTTTGTTCCGGGGATATACAGGCCGGATCTGATTGACGGTGTAATCCAGGTCGGGAAAGAGGAGGCTTTTGAATTTGCGCGAAAACTGGCGCTGCAGGAGGGGATTTTCGGCGGGATCTCAACAGGAGCTTCGCTTGCAGCTGTTGCGAAAAAGATTTCTGAAATTCCGCAGGGAGCTAAAATTCTCACCTTCAATTATGATACCGGCGAAAGGTACCTGTCTGTTGAGGGTCTCTTTTAATACCAGGATTTCTCACCTGGAACCATTGACCCGGAAATATTCGTTGATTTTGCCGGCCACGTGCGCTACCCCTCTTTTCCGAAGCGAGTTGTAGAAGGGAAGGCGCAGGATGGTGGAGGCGAACCGGTCGGTGTTGGGAAGGACCCTGCCATCGTGCTTATCGATGAAATACTGACTGGAATGGAGCGGCTGGTAGTGAAAGAGCGCACTGATGCCCTGTGTTCTCAGGAATGCAATCAGGTTGTCCCTGGTCTCACCGGAAGGGACGGTAATATAAAAAAGGTTGCCGTTCACCGTGGCGAAATCAGGGACAACCGGGCATTTCAGGTATCCTTTCAGTTCAAGCGGCTTAAGCAGTGCATGATAATTCTGCCAGACTTTTTTCCGGCGGGTCTGTATGTTATCAAACTGCATAAGCTGCGTGAATAAAAATGCGGCTACCGAATCAGAAGGAAGGAAAGAAGAACCGATATCCACCCATCCATACTTATCAATTTCACCGCGATAGAAGGCTGCGCGGTTGGTTCCCTTTTCCCAGATGATCTCTGCCCGTTTTGCAAATTGGCCGTCGTTCACGATCAGCAAACCACCTTCTCCGGCGATGATGTTCTTGGTTTCGTGAAAAGAAAATGTTCCGAAATGTCCGATCGACCCCAGGGGCTTTCCCCGGTAACAGGAATCGATGGCGTGGGCGGCATCTTCAACCACAAATAACCCTTTGCGGTGTGCGATATCCATGATGCGATCCATGTCGCATGCCACACCACTGTAGTGAACCACTACAATTGCCTTTGTTTTCGGGGTAACCAGTCTTTCAATCTCAGCCGGGTCAATATTAGGAACATCCGCAAGCGTGTCGGCGAATACTACCCTTGCTCCTCTTACCAGGAAAGCATTGGCAGTAGACATGAAGGTAAACGAGGGCATGATCACCTCGTCGCCGGGTTCAATCCTGCAAAGAAGGGCTGCCATTTCGAGTGCATCGCTGCAAGAAGTGGTCATCAGCACCTTCGTAAATCCAAACCGTTCTTCGAAAAAAGCATGGCATTTTTTAGTATACATTCCATTGCCTGCAATTGTCCCCGACCAGGCTCCCCGGATCAGGTGCATGAATGAGTACCAGGGAATAAAAGGCTTGTTAAAAGGAATCTGCATAATGAAATTATTCACCTAAATTTGCTACGAAATTACAGCATTTTTTTATTCCCCGACGATTGGCGAAAAGAACCTACCTGCGCGACATCCTCAGCATCCTGGGCAGCAACCTGATGGTGACGTTCTGCAACCTTGCGATAGGGGTCATCCTTACCCGGTTGCTTGGTGCAGCCGGGTTTGGTCTCTATTCGGCCATCATTGTCGTTCCTGTCATGGTGATCGGGTTCACGCAGCTTGGAATCCGCCGCAGTGCCATTTACCATATCGGCAATAAGATCCTGCCCGAAGACCATATCATCTCTGCGCTTTTCCTGTTACTCCTGTGGACCAGCGCCCTGAGCATCATCATCTGCGGGTTTGTCTATTTCTTTTCCGAAAGCCAGCCATTCGATCCGCTCATCATTGTCCTTGTCCTGCTCACCATCCCGCTCCTGCTTACGAATGTCTTTGCAGGGGGCGTTTTCCTGGGAAAGGAGGACATTAAAAGGGCGAGCATCATCAATGCCGGTCCGACGATCATGACCCTTTTGCTCACCATCCTTTTTGTGTGGGGGCTGAAGATGTCGGTCCTGGGGGCATTCATCTCCATAGCCCTGGCCAACTTCATCATGTTTTTCATCACCTACCGCATTATCATCGTGCAGTTTCGGTACAACATTACCTGGAAATACCACGAGGGGATCATGAAAAGCATGGTAAAACTGGGCCTGGTGAACGCCATCGCGATCTTTATCATGCAGCTCAACTACCGGCTCGATATCCTGATGCTGAAAAAACTCTCCACACTCGAGGAGGTTGGATTTTACTCCCTGGCCATGCAAATCGCCGAGCAGTTATGGCACATCCCCTATGCCATTGAATCGATCGTTCTGAGCAGAAGCGCTAATACAACCGACGACAAATTCGTACACCGCACAGTTGCCTCCATCTTCAGGGTTTCGCTGCTGGTGGGGCTGCTCAGCGGACTCGTCATTTTTTTCATTGCCCCATTCCTGGTGCCCCTCGTCTTTGGACAAGCCTTTGTAAAGAGCGTGGCGATGATCCAGGTCGTACTGCCCGGGATACTGATTCTCGTCGGGTTCAGGATTCTTAACAGCCGCCTGACCGGCATGGGCAAACCCCAGATTGCCATTTACACTTTCATGCCCGCGCTGGTCATCAACTTCATCCTGAACCTGTTCCTGATCCCCCGATTTGGCGGGATTGGCGCTGCCTGGTCAACAAACGTAAGTTACGCCGCCGGTTCAATTATCTTCGTAATCCTTTACTCCAGGATGGTTAAAATGCCACTCCGGGAGATATTCAGGTACCGGTCAAGTGATTTTTATTTTTTCAGGGATTTTAAAAACCGGCTGCCGGGGAAAAGAAATATCTGATCTTCATCAACGCTATGAACGCAAAATGAAAAATCTGATCGTATAATTCCTGACTTCTGTCGGTTAATTTTGTCTTGTAGTCTATTTTCTCCCACTGTGATATTTTTAACAGCTATATTTGCCTTTCATATTCTGAATGCATAAGGGAGTTTTCTGGTTTTTCCATGTGCGCAACTTATTCAGCCGATTTGCCATACCTGTTGATCTTGTCAAACTGCTTTACACTATTCTGAAACCGACTACCGGGAATCGTTCTGATCTTAAACCAATAGAAAACTCCCTTTTTTCATTACACGCCGGATTGAAGTCCGGCGTTTTACAAGCCGGGCTGAAGCCCGGCGTTTTTATTGACGGGCGTTCATGTTGATTTATTACATTTGCGATATCAAGCATGAACTGGTTTCCGGATAATTCCGCTGCCAGGGCGCTAACAAGCCAATAAAGATGTTATGGACACAATGAGACCGAATACGGTTCCGATTTTCTTCATCATGGGTCGCCCGCGGTCGGGAACAACGCTGCTCAGCACACTTTTTGATGCGCATCCCAATGTGAAGATTCCGCCCGAATTTCCCATCATGCTCCCTTTGTACCAGAAATTCAGGAAGGTGAAGGATTGGGACGAAAAAGCCATTCTTTCCTTTGTGGCTTTCATTTTCCAGCACAATGTCTTCATCCACCGGACGCTTGAAAATCTGAAAATCAATCGTGAGGATTTCACAGCCAACCTGATGACCCTGGCTCACAAAGGAACAATCCAGGACTTTCTGAAAAAGGTGAACGAACAGGGTTTTTCCCTGTTCCCCAAGCAGGAGATTCTCAGGATCGGAGATAAGAACCCGGTATATTCGATGTACACGGAGCGGTTCCTTAAAATCTTTCCCGATGCCAGGTTCATCTGCATCATCCGCGATTACCGCGATAATTTCGTTTCGATGCGTAAACTGAGCGACCTTAAACTCGAGGCATCCATCCTCACGTTGCAGGTTTACCGCTGGCGATATGTGGCCCGCCTGTTCCTGAAATGCAAGGAGCGGTATCCCGACCGTTTCCGGATCATCCGTTATGAAGATCTCGTGACGACCAAATCGGAGATAATGGCAGACCTTTGCGAATTTATCGGCATTCCCTTCGATCCAACGGTTTTTGACTTTTACAAAAAAAAGGCGGAAACTCTCAAAACATATGACAACCCTTTGGTTGAAAGGTTTCACGGCAGCCTGATGAATCCCGTCAACACCGGGCGGATGGAGTTATGGAAAAAGGAGCTGAGCCCGGATGAGATTCGCATGGCTGATTTTGTTGCCGGGAAATATGCCGGCATCTTCCATTATGAACAGGAAAAAAGAGGGCCTGACTTCAAGCTTTGGCTGCAATCAAGGCCCATGGCCCTTTACGGTTTTCTTATATTTAAACTCTATGTGTGGGGTTCCTACCTGCCATCCCGGATCAGCTTATGGCTGTCGATCAAATTACTGGTGCTAGTGAGGACATGGCATTACTTTTTCGGTAATGAAGCAAACCGCCAGGAGGCTAAAACGCAAAATAAATAAAACAAAACATACCAGATCATGGGAGTCCCGTTTTTTTTCATACTTGGCCGGCCCCGCTCAGGGACCACGCTGCTGAAGACACTTTTCGACGCCCACCCCAATGTGAAAATCCCGCCCGAATTACCGATTTTCCTGCCGTTGTACCAGAAATTCAAACATGTGAAAACCTGGGACAGGGAGCATATCCTGTCGTTTGTAGACCATGTTTTTCAGCCAAATGTATTCAACAACAGGAAACTTGAAAACCTTAAGATCGACCGGGAACTGTTCACGGCCGACCTGCTGAAAATGGAGCGCAATTGCACCATACAGGATCTCCTGGTAAAACTCAACGAACACTCCTTTTCTGTATTTCCAAAGCAGGATATCCGTTTGGTCGGGGATAAAAACCCTGTTTACTCGGTATACATGAAAAGGCTTATCAGGATCTTTCCCAAGGCATGGTTTATTTGCATCATCCGGGATTACAGAGACAATTATATCTCCATGAAAAACCTGCAGGAGGTAAAACTGGAGGCTCCGGTCCTCACCCTTCAGATTGCGAGGTGGGTTTATGTTACCAAACTATTCCTGGCCTGTCAGAACAGGTTTCCCGACAGGTTTTACATCATCCGTTATGAGGATCTGGTTACAAAACCGCAGGAGTCGTTCCGTGAATTATGCGCCTTTCTAAGCATTCCATATGTTCCTGAAGTTTTTGACTATTATAAGAAAAAGGATGAGTTGATAAAAACTTTTCCGAACCCGATGATTGTGAAGATCCATAAAAGCCTGATGGATCCTGTAAATACCGGCAGGATGGACTTGTGGAAAACCCAGATGACCGGACTGGAGGTGAAAATAGCAGACCAGATTGCCGGAAAAACAGCGGATCTGATGGGGTACAGCAGAGAAACCACCTCCTTCAGCTGGGGGGTTTACGTGAAATCGCTCCCAATGGCCGTTTATGGAAAGATCCTATTCAGGCTGATGCATTGGGCATCGTTTCTGCCCTATCGCAGCAGCCGCTGGCTTTCACTCAATTTACCAAAACTCGTCAGGGTCTACAGCCGTTTCTCTGAAAAAAGCGTGGTCGCGGCTCAGGAGAAACAATAAAGCCGTCCTGCTTCAGTGGTTTCAGCCTTTTCAATAAAGCGGCTGGTTTTCACCTTTTCTTCCCATTGCAGGACCATCGGATCTTCAAACTCGTCGCGCGTTACAAGCAGCATGCCCTTTTCTTCACTCCCGGTGAGAACCCCAATTGCCTTTTTAATCCTGGGGGCCCGTTTTTCAAATGACTCCCGTGTTATCTGGTAGTGCTGGTTGTTCACCTCCTCCTGTCCGGGCATCAGTTCATAACCCAGCATTTTCACAAAAGCCTGAACACTTTTGTTTTCTTTCAAAACATGTGCATGACTTATCTTCCAGTCAAGCATAACGAAAATAATCTCCGTGGTGATGTAGGAAACAACAGCAGGAACAAAGGTCTGGTGGTATTTGGGATCGGGCAGGAAAATTCCTCCTTCACATTCCAGGGTCTCCCAGTCGATGTTTTTGATATTGATGACCCCTATATTCTCCCCCTGGTATTCGATGATCGTGTAGAGGTTATGGATGTTGTTGACCGACTGAAACCACGCTTCTTGCATTTCGGGGGTGATATGCTCCCTGAACTCATAATTGTTGGCAACAACCGGGTCATTCCTCCATTGCCTGACCATCTCAATATCCTCCTCCTTCATTAACGATATGGAGATGCCGTAACGGGTGTATTTCATTTTTCAAGGTTTGGGAATCCGGAGGCCATGCGGAAAGGCATCACTGGAATTTTATTTGATAAAGTGAAGGGTGATGAGTGAAATAATTACAAAAATTCCGATCAGCGAAAAAAAGAAGAAATAGTCGGCAATGGTTTCAAGCCTTTGTTCCCTGATCTT
>CAIKNA010000145.1 GCA_903828645.1 uncultured Bacteroidales bacterium | reverse complement strand
TGTCAATATCGGATATACATTACCCCAGGATTTCATCCTGAACCAGTGGTACTTTATGGTTGCGACCTACGACGGAGCCATCGCAAAATTGTACCTCGACGGGCAACTGGTCCAGCAGGGGGCGGTTTCCTGGAGCAACAGCACCCTGGGGAGTTTTTGCATCGGAAAATCACTCCCGGGAACCTATTATGATAATTTTTTCAGGGGTGACATTGATGACATCCGCATTTACAACCGACCTCTGGCGCAGGACGAGGTCCAGTCGCTATACCAGGAGACCGGTCTGCCTGTCAGTGTCACCATCACCGGTTCGGCAAACCCGGTTTGTTCGGGGACTCCTGTGACTTTCACGGCAACCCCTGTGAACGGAGGTACGGCCCCCCAGTACCAGTGGAAGGTAAATGCAAACAATGCAGGAACTAACAACGTGGTGTTCACCTATGCACCGGCAAATAACGATGTTGTTTCCTGCATCCTCACATCCAATGCACCCGGCGCAACCGGTAATCCTGCCACCAGCAATGCCATCACAATGTCGGTTACACCTTTAACCCCAGTGTTGGTCACGATTACAGCTTCTGCAAACCCGGTATGCCAGGGCGATACGGTGCATTATACAGCACACATGGGCAGTTCTGGTTCCATCACCGGGTTGCAATGGTTTGTCAACGGTCTCCCGGTTTCGGGTGGAAACCTGAACAACGGGCTGGTTGCCTATTATCCCTTCAATGGAAACGCCAACGACGCCAGCGGAAATGGCAACAACGGGGTGGATGTGTCGGCTACACCAACCACCGACAGGTTCGGAACCCCAAACGCTGCCTACAATTTTGCCGGTCTCAGCAATCCGCAGATCATCCGCGTGCCAAACAGCCCGACCCTCCAGTTTGGCAACCAGGCCTCATTCTCACTTTGGGTGCACATGAACAGCTTTTATGGGATGGATGGATGGGGGAATGCATCAGCCACGGGTTTTCATGTAATGTTTTCAAAAGACTTTGACCGGTGCTGCCTTTATGAAGGCATAGGCGGGATGGCCAACGGCAATTTTTCGTCCAATGGTTATTCTAACGGGTGGTATTCAGGAATACTCTTAAACATTGACACAGTGCCGGGATCTTCTTTGGGCCAATGGTACAACATCACCTATGTTTTTACCCCGACTGAAGCAAGGATGTTTTCAAACGGGCAATTGGTAGCAACGAAATCAGGAACAACAACATTTGCAAATTCCAATAGCAAGGATCTCTATTTCGGCCGGCTTAACCCTTTCTGGTACCCGCTGAACGGGAAACTCGACGACGTAAGGTTTTACAACCGTGCTTTGTCCAATGCGGAGGTTTGGGAATTATACCGGGGATTTGATTCGACCTTCTCCTATGTGCCGCAGAACGGCGATATCGTAACTTGCGTGCTTACTGCATCGGGTACCTGCCTTTCAAATAACCCAGATACCTCGAATGCCATCACGATGATCGTTCATCCGTTGCCGGCCAATATCGGCCAAGTGTCAGGGGTTCCTCCTTCACTGCAAAACGGATTGGTTGCTTACTATCCATTCAATGGCAATGCCAATGATGAGAGCGGGAACGGGCATAACGGATTGGTCAATGGTGCCTCACTTACTTCTGACAGACTGGGTGGTAACAATAATGCATATAGTTTTGATGGAATTAATGACTTTATTGAAGTCACTGATCAGCCGAATCTCAGATGCAGAAAGATTACTGTTAGTGCCTGGGCATTGACCAATATTTCCCAACCGCGACAAATTATTTATAAGGGCAATTTGAACGACGCTTCTGGTGAAGCATACTCATTGAACAGTACGATTCATTCTGCAATAAAAATTAATAGTAACTGCATTGCAGGAAATGGATGGCAAATATCCCCATTTAACCAGGTTATGAACATTGGTGTCTGGTATCATTTGGTATTTACGTTTAATGGAGATACGGTTAAAAATTATTTAAACGGAACATTAATAAACAAATTTGCACATCCAGGATTAATAGATAGTTGTTTAAACAGCAATTTGCGATTTGGATTGAATCATTTTCTCTCAGGTAATAACGGTAATCCGTGGAATGGGAAAATTGATGACATTAGCATCTATAACCGGGCAATCTCAGCATCGGAAGTTGCATGCCTCTATTCTGGTGCTTGCAATAATCTTACTGCTGAACTTGCTTCTGATTCCATTTGTGTTGGTAACAACACCTCCTTGAATATCATTCATTCCCAATCTGGGATAAAATACCAAATGCTCACCAATGGTGCCAATTACGGAAGTTTCCAGACCGGGAATGGAAATACGCTTACCTTTCCCATCAATGGGTTGATGCAAACAACTTCATTCACAGTTCTTGCCACCAATACGACTACAGGATGCTTTACCATGCTAGATTCAACTTTTACGGTGCATGTGAGCGCGTTGAACGCGGTTGTTTCTCCGACTGCAACGATATGCAACGGAAACACAGCCACACTGACGGCTTCAGGGGGTACAGGTTATTTATGGAGCAACGGCATGACTTCAGGAACCATTGTGGTATCGCCGGCCACCACCACGGTCTATTATGTGACCGTCACCAACGGAACCTGGTGCATCGATACAGATTCCGTTAAGGTGAATGTGAATCCGACCCCGGTCCCGGCTGTCACCGGCCCGAACGCGATTTGCCTGGGTGCCGTGAACATTGTTTACACGACCCAGTCAGGAATGACTGGATATACCTGGAGTGTCAGCGGGGGAGGAGTCATTACCGCCGGAGCCGGAACCAATAGCGTCACCGTTACCTGGAGCATCCTTGGAGCGCAAACCGTCAGCGTGGTTTATACGAACTCCTCGGGTTGCACGGCAGCCATGCCGGCTGTGCTGAATGTTACAGTCAATCCCATGCCAGCCCCCGTCATCACCGGGAATACAGGCATGTGTGTCGCTTCGGGCTATTACGACTACACTACCGAACCAGGGATGGCAAATTATACCTGGAACATCTCCCCCGGGGGAACGATCCTCTTTGGCAATGGTACGAGTCAGCTCATTGCAACGTGGGATGTTTCCGGAGCGCAATGGGTCAGGGTAAACTACACCAACAGCAGCGGTTGTACGGCCACTGCCCCTTCACAATTGAATATCATGGTAAACCCTTTGCCTGGTGCCGCCGGACCGGTTACGGGTTCGGGGACGGTTTGTGCCGGCGCAACGGGGATAAGCTATTCCACCACACCCATTCCCGATGCGGTAACCTATATATGGAGTCTTCCTTTCGGGGCTTCCGTCTCTTCCGGATCCGGAACGAACAGCATCCTGGTTGATTTCGGCCCCGCCACACAGTCGGGCGACATCACCGTGTATGGCAACAACCTGTGCGGGAACGGAACCACATCCCTTCCGCTTCATGTAAATGTTTCGCCATTGCCGGGCCTGGCCGGAACCCCGACAGGGGATGAGGTGGTATGCCAGGGCGACACGGGGGTGGTCTATTATGTTTCACCCATTTTAAATGCGGCAAATTATACCTGGGAAATTACCGGTGGCGGGGTAATCACAATCGGTAACGGAACGAACTCAATCCGGGCGAAATTTCCGACAGCTCCTGCAAATTGCAGCGTTACCGTTTATGGTTCCAACTCTTGCGGTGCAGGACTGATCTCACCGGCGAAGAATGTGCAGGTGAACCTCTTGCCTCCGGCCCCGGTGATCACCCAGAACGGCAGCGAACTGGTGAGCAGCGCCCCGGCGGGCAACCAGTGGTATTATAACGGTGTACTGATTCCTGGTGCGGATCAACAGGTCTACACCCCGGATAAATCAGGGAAGTATACGGTGATCGCGACATTATCCGGTTGCAGTTCTGCCTTATCCAACGAGATATATTTTATCATGACCGCCACCGAAAAGCTTCGGCAACTTAATGTAAAAGTATACCCGGTACCCAATGACGGGAAGTTCAGGGTTTACCTGAACAGCGGAGAGACGGAACGGATTTCGTTATCGGTGATGAATGCTTTGGGGCAGAAGATCTATGAACTTTCAGGGATTGAGCTGAATGGCGACAAGCAACAAACCATAGATTTAAGGCCGGTGCCGCCGGGGGTTTATACCCTTGTGATAGAGGGGGAAAACCTGAAGGTAGTGAGGAAGGTTGTGGTGGAATAGATATATCCCATAGAAAAAGCCGCCTTTTCGGGGCGGCTTTTCTAACAAACACAAATATGAAAATTGAATCTACCTGTTCTTATAGTTTAACGAGCTTGAGAATATCTGTATGAGTCCCTGAAACAATGTGCAGGAAATAGATGCCGGGGGTAGCCTGTGAAATTGAAAATGCATGGTCTCCTGCGCCGGTAAACTCCCTGGAAAGAATCCTGATGCCATTCATGCCGGTGATATCGATTTTAACCTGTTGAAGATCCGAAATTCCCCTGATATTCAGGGTGAAATTACCGGTGGTTGGATTGGGATAGACTTTCATCGCCTGGATGCTCGTCTCGGCCAGTACTGTTAAAGCATCGCCATCCCTGGAAGGACTGTTTACCAAAGGATTCATTGTCATGGGGCAGAACTGGTTGTTGTCTGTAATATACCCATGAAGATATCCATCAGGCTGAACGGTAGTTCCGGGATAATATAGAATATTCTGACCTGCAATCATGGTCACAGATCCGCCCGGCATGATGGTATAATAGCTGTCACCACCGGCAATTGTAATGGTTTGCGCTGCATCCACACACAGAGTCTGACCGTTGTTTACGGTGACATTCTGCTGGTTATTGGCGGCAGGCACTACCTGGATCTGGAACACCGGGGAAACTTTTCCGTTTCCGCAACCATTTGTTCCGGCTACCGTGATGGTCCCGCTGACGGCGCTTGCCGAAAAATTAACCAGGACATTGTTTGCATTTGGATCGGAGATGATTGATGCACCGGCTGGCAGGGTCCATGAATATCCCGTTGCCCCGCTGACAGGGTCGATAGAATAACCACCAGCCTGGCCCTGGACAACACTATGAGAACCGGAGATGACCCCTGCGTCTGCAGGCAGCGGACAGGAATGGGTCACATTAACCAGCCAGGCCTGGCTGGCACAATTCCCGGCAAAAACCGTATAGGTCACCGGGCCGCTGCTGAAGTTCTGTGTTGATCCGGAGGCCGGCATCACTATTGCTCCCGGCGAAACGGTAAGGGTGGGGGCAAGGGAGGTAAGGTCGGTTGCCAGGGTCACTTCGCAGGATACCGTATGGTTCGTCGCATTGATAACAGCGGGTGCTGTTTGCGTGGGAAGTGTGAAAGTGAGAATGTTGTTTCCGGTCTGATCCGCCGATTCGACAATAGTCAGTTTCTGATTGACAGCCGGAATGCAGACATGCTGGATGATCCCGGAAGGCCACCTGATGATGAGCGAGTCGACCGCAGTAGCGGTTCCAAGGCCGATCGTTTGAACAAAACTGCTGCTGCAATATAATCCTGTTGTGGTTTCAATATCCCGGATCTGCTTCTGTCCGCCGATCCACATGGTGATTCGGGCGCCGATGGCGGATTTGTTGGATACCATTCCCACCAGTTTCAAGGCAAGCCAGTTGTTGGAGCCGCCTTTGTTCCTGTACAAACCGGGTTCGGTCGTGGAAGACCATGAATCGATGTAGATGTCGGGATAACCGTCATTGTTGTAATCGGCAATCGAAATGCCCATGCTCCGGAGCACATCCACGGCCACCGGATCTGTCGGGATATTGGTAAAGACGCCGTTTCCGTCATTCCGATAGAGGAAGTTATGACGGTTGCTCGATTTATTGTTCGCTACAACCAGGTCGAGTTTGCCATCGTTGTTGAAGTCAAGCCAGGCCGACCCGTAAGATTGATTCCCGTCAATGCAGGGTTGAAGGGTGCTCATTAATGTGAAGGCGCCGGTGCCACTGTTTTTATACAGATTGTTATGATCCGTGCCCAGCCCCATGTACATGGTTGTAAAAAGGTCGGGATAGCCGTCGTTGTCATAATCGCCCCAGGATGCACCCTGGTCCGTTGCCGCATCGTTGTTTACGATCAGGGCCGGGTCTTTTGTAAAGGTGCCATCATGGTTGTTGTGGTAAAGCGCATTGTTCTGACCGGGCAGCGCAGCGCCAAAGTAGTTCACGACATAGCAGTCCTGCCAGCCGTCGTTGTCATAATCTGCCCATACTGCGGTCATTGAATAAAAATTGTCGGTCACGATCGAACCGGCATTGTAACGGCGGGAAAAGGTTCCGTCGCCGTTGTTGTGATAAAGGAAGTTAACGGTATCGGTATTGGCGATGAAAATATCCAGGAACCCGTCATTGTCGTAATCCACCATCGAACATCCCACGGGCCAGGCATGGTTGGTGTAAATCGGGCTGTCGGTGATGAGGGTCCACTGCCCGTTGCCGTCGTTCCTGAAAAGATAATTGTGCTGGTTGGCTAAACCGTTATTAGCCGTATTTGCGATCAGCAGGTCCACCCTCCCGTCGTTGTTGTAATCTCCCCAGCAGGTCGCGATTGAATTCAGGCTGGTGGTCGTGTAGATCGGGTTCAGGGTATCCTTTACGAAAACACCGTTTCCCATATTCATGTACAAAACGTTGTGTTTGTTGTTGTCGGTCTGGATGAGGTCATCGAGCCCGTCGTTGTTGTAATCGTTCCAGGAAGCCGAATAGCCCTTGGCGAAATTGTTTGCCGGAGGCACACCGGTCACCTTGTCGAAATACTGTGAATGGGCGAGGCTGCAGGATAAAAGCAGCATGATCAGCATGTGTAACTTTCTTTTCATGGGGTTTTGTTTTTAATTCATCATGGATTATTATTGAGGTACAAATGTATTTCTGCCTGAAGGTCGGGAAAAGGGTATATCTACCTGTTTTAGAGGTCGGATAAAAATTTTACCCGGGGATTGAACTCCCCCGGGAGCAAGGTGTTTAAAAGATTTTCGAGGGAATCTCCCACCGATGGTTTAAACAGGATGGCATTGGCTCCGGCCTGCTTTCCGTCAACCTGGTAGCCCAGTTCAGAAAACATGGACATGAGTACGATCAGCATATCGGGAAAGAGCTGATGAAGCCTTGCCGTCAGTGTAAAACAGTTCACCTTCTGCAAATGGACATCCATGAAAACGATATCCGGCCTGGCTGCGGAGATAACCCCGACCAGGTCAACTGTACTGGAGGACTCGCCAGTTACCTGGAGGCCCGGTATCGCTTCAAGCATCATGCGCAGACCGTTCCGGAATACAATGTGATCGTCGATGAGAAATGCACTTTTCACTGCTGTAGTTATTTGCAGCAAAATTATCCCTGAAAGCAGCACGTGGAAAGGGTAAATCTACCTGTTTTGAAGATCTGGTCAGATCGAGACCAGTTTGTGCCTGATGGCGAAAATTACCAGGTCAACCACATTTTTTGTTCCTGTCTTACTGATCAGGCTTGCACGATGACCCTCCACCGTGCGCGGACTGATGAACATTTTATCGGCGATCTCATGTGCAGAAAGGCCTCCGACAAGATATTCCAGAACTTCAAACTCACGTTCAGTCAGTTTCTCGCCCATCTTCAAAAGAAAATCATCACCTTCGCGGTCCTGTGAATTTCCGGCAAGTTCGTCTCTTACCCGCTGCGAAAAATAGGATTCACCCTCGCTCACCCTCTTGATCGCATCAACCAGTTCATCTTTTGTCACATCTTTTTGAAGAAATCCCCTCGCCCCGGCTTCAGCCATCAACTTGTAGTATTTCTGCTCGCCGAACATCGTCAGCGCTATGATGTTCAGCTGCGGAAATTTTTCAAGGGCAAGCCGGGTCGCCTCAATTCCGTTCATTTCAGGCATCCTGATATCCATCAGCACCACATCGGGAAGATGATGCTCCAGGTCAAGGAGGAATTCAATGCCGTTGTGTGCCTGGCCGGTTACCTTGAATTCCATCACCTCATTGAGCAGGAGGGAGAGCCCCTTCAGGAATATGGCGTGGTCGTCAACGAGATATATCTGGTAAATTTTCATGGATTGACTGAGGTTAAGGGAATCCGTATCTTTATCCCAAATGGATTGCCATGGCCTTTTACAAAGTCGTATCCGCCGTTCAACGATTTTACCCGGCTGATGATGTTCGGGAGCCCGAGCCCGGCCGAACGCCGCGAATTCAGCTCTGTCCAGTCCATGCCAATGCCATTGTCGTTGTATTCGAACTCCAGGAACCGGCCCGATTCCCCGATCCTCAGGTCGATCTGTGTTGCCTTCGCATGCTTCAGGGTGTTGTTGATCAGTTCAAACACGATCCGGTAGATGGCCGTTTCAATGTCCTTGCCCGGGCGGATATCCAGCCCGGTTGATGTAAACCTTACCCTGACGGTTCCCAGCCTGTTTATTTTATCGATATAGACCGAGAGGGCTTCAAGCAGGCCAAAATCGTTCAGCACATTGGGAACAAGGTTGTTGGCTATTTCCTTGGTACTTCTGATCGACTCGTCGAGCAATTCATTGGCCAGCCTGATATACTTTTCCTGGTCCTCGCGGTTATCCGTTCGTGAGCGGATCAGCTCCAGGTGAATCTTCACGGTCGAAAGCAGGGGGCCAAGTCCGTCGTGAAGATCTTCAGAAAACCTTGCCCGCTCTCGCTCCTCGGTTTCGATGGTATTGCGGAGTATCCGCTGTTCGCTCTCCCGCAATTCGCGGGTACGCTCCTCTACTTTTACCTCGAGAAGTGCGCTTTGAGACCGTTTCATGCGATAAAGGTAATAGAGGATCACAACGCCGATAAGGATAAGGATGGATATGAAAATGAATGAATTGCGCAGGTTTCGCTGCCTGTTGATCTCGAGTTTTTGCAGGGCGTTCTCCTTTTCCTTCGACTCGGTTTCATACCTCACCTGCATCTCGGCAATCGAGTTGTTTACCTGGGAAGTGAAAATACTGTCGCGAACTTCATTGTATTTTGAAAATGCCGACTGGAATGCTTTGTAATTGCCGGTGGCGCTGTAGTACTTGGTCAGGCAGCTATAACTGTACAACACCACATCGAGGCTGTTGATCCGCCGGGCGTGATGCAGTCCGTCGGTGATGTAAAAATAAGCTGAATCAAAGCGGTTCATGTCGAGGAACACTTCACCCATGCTGTTCATGATATACGATATCTCCCAGGGCTGATCCAGCTGCATGCTTATTTTAAGTGCCTTACGGTTAAACTTCAGGGCTTTCACCAGGTCTTTTTCATCGCGGTACATCTGTCCGAGGTTATTGTATGCCGTGCCAAGCCTTGCTGAATCACCTGTCTCCTCCAGCAGTTTGATGGCGTCGAGCAGGCAGCTCCACGACTCCTGTTTTCTCCCGGTCTGACTGTACAACCTGCTGATGTTGATGTAGTTTGCTGCCATCCCCTTTTTATCTGCATTCTTTTTCCTGATCTCCAGCGACTTTTGGTAGTAGGTGAGCGCTTTATCATACATATTTGTGGCGAGATAAACATTCGCTATGGAGTTGTACAACATTCCTACAGATGGAACATCGTTGCGCTTGCCGGCCAGGTCAAGAGCCTTGAAAAAATGCTGCAGGGCTATTTCGAAACTTGTGGCATAATAACAGGCGACGCCGAGATTTTTCAGGATTTCGATCTTACAACTGTCGTCCGCCATGGCCGTGGCTAGTTCAAGACCCATTTTGCCATATTTCATGCTCTTCGCTGAGGATACTTTCCAGTAGATCCGGGTCAGCTCGTTCATGACCCGGAATTTCTGGATGGAGGTAAGTCCGGGTTGGGCCAGCCTTGCCTCAAGACTGTCAATGGCAGTTGAATTTTCACTGAATGCCATGCCGCATACCAGGAGAAAAATGAAGGAGATTAAAACTGTTCTCATGTTTTGACCATGATGAAATGCAAAAGTATGTTTTTATCTGTTGTCGGGAACCGGATCAACCGGTGAAATAACCTTTTTCAATTCTTCAAAGAACTTGCCTATTTTTGCATGGGAATCCCGGACAATAATTTCCTGGAATCTTTTTAAAACAGCTTCCGCATGAAAAAAACGATCCTGATCCTGTTCACATGGTGCTTTCTTTTTCAGCTGCACGCCCAGAATTCAATTGGTGTTGAAGCTGGTTTTTTGGGAACCCATACCAGTGTTGCAGAATATGAGCGCATCGACCGCAACGACAACCTGCTGGATTCCATGGCATTGAAAACCAATGTAGGATCTTTCCAGGTGGCATTGAATGTAGATTTTGATCTTGGAAAGAATTTCTTTTTATCCAATGGGTTTCATTACTGCGAGAAGGGGCTGGCCCAGGTTACGTTTACCGATTCAACCGGCTGGCCATGGAAAACTGCTGCGAGGCAGAACTATGTTGGGCTCTCGATGCTTGCCGGCTACCATTTCCATTTTCGTCAGAGCAGGTTTGGGTTGAAGGTTGCCACAGGCTTGCAGGCTGATTTTGCCGTTGGGACCCCGAATCCCGGCGCCCTTTTTTCCGGTCCTTACTACAGGTTCTTCATGCCATTTTCCCGGTTCAACGAGATGGATCTCAGCTGGAAAAGCGAAGCAGGGGTGAGTTATAAACTTGGGCCCGGGGATGTGATCGTGAAATTCTCCTATCTTTATGGATTGAGCGATGTGCTGGAAGATGCGTTTGTCGTAGGGAGAACCATGTCGGCCGGGATAACGGTCGGGTATTCATTCAGGCTTACGGAGCCGTATAAGAAACGATAGCGGCCTATTTTTCGCTGTAAAACATGATCATTTTCCTTATGGCTTCCCGGCAAGCCGGGCAAAAACCGGGTGCCTCATTGCTCTTCATCCTGCAATCCATCATCGGACTGTAAATTCCCTTCGACAAATAACCGCCTCCCTCGAACATGCCGGTTACCCCTTTGAATTGATCCTCCCGTGGCGTGGGAATGGGTGTTTTGCCGGCAACCAGCGATTTCCATTTTGATTCAAATTTCACATTGGTGGTCACGTTCGGCTCCCAGGGTTCGAATTTCAGGTTGTAATAATCAGAATAGGTGATCTCGGAAGTGTAATACTCGTCTGCAAGACCGGCAAATTCATGCCCGAATTCATGAATGGCGACGATGTTTGAAAGCTGGTGATCGACCGTGCCTTCCCCGTAATGATTGTAGAACCCTCCGCCACCATAACGTTTGCTGTTGACAAGCACAAAAATGATATCATAGGGTACGTTGGCGGCGATATCATACACCGATTTGGTATCAGAGGTAGTGAGGTACCGGTCCATGTCGAAGGTGTAAAAACTGCTGTGGATATTGGTGTTCACAAAGATGTCTTTCCCCGGAATGGTTACCCCCGATTCATCCGAAGGTGATTCGATGGCATAAAAATTAAAATAACCTGAATTGCCGGCATACGGCTCAACAGACATAAAGTAGTCGCAAAGGCGTTTGGCATCGGCGCGGAATTTATCCATTTCCATGGAGGTATATCCCTCGGCAAGAAAAGCCACGTCGACATGATTCTGCGGATCGCCGGAATCCTTGATTTTTGTAAACCTGACCGGATGGATCGCTTCACGGCTGATGAAATAATCGGAGGGATTGATGAAACGGTCGAAAAGCAGTTCAAACTCATTTGTTTCGTAAGATCTCTTTTCTATGACAAAGCGGATGGTATTCTTTGGAAACGGCATCACAGCTGTCATGGGCCAGGAGCGCTTTATCTTTTTTGCCTCGGCTGTTCCTTTCCATTCCTGGAACAGGGTGCTGAAGCCACGGGAAAAGAGCAGTTTCTTTGTGGCAGAATCATAGGCAGAATAACGGTAAGTGCCATATCCGAAAGGATCAGTGAGATTTTTATGGGGACCGCCCCAGTTCGGCTCCTCCTTCATCTGCACAAAATAGGCCACCTCCGATCTGGAATCCCCCGCAAGCAGGTAGTCTACACGCAGGGTTTTGGAAATGAACCATATGTTGAAATCTGTTCCAGCAGGATTGCCCTCCTGCGCCCGGGCCTGGCTAATGCAAAAAATAAAAGTTAAGATGACCCATGCCCGTGTGACAGGCAAAACAAGGTTGTTTCTTTTCATATGATTGTGATCTATGTGCCTGTGTAGGTAATGAGAACACAAACATACATACTTTTTCAATACGCGATTACACGGGTTGCAACTGAACGATGATCATGCCAACCAGCATCAGCGCACAGCCAATCAGCATCCGTGTTGTGAACCCCTCGTTTAATATCATCCAGCCTCCGGCAACCGCAAATACCGCTTCAAGGCTGAGGATGATCGAAGCATGCGCCGGATGCGCGGTTTTCTGGGCAATTACCTGCAGGGTATAGGCTACGCCCACGGATAAAATCCCTCCGTAGGCAATTGGCATCCAGGCCTGCAAGATGGTAGCAATATGAACAGGCTCGATGGCAAAGGCAACGATCAGGTTGAGCAGGCAACAGATGGTGAACTGTATTACCGCCAGCAGAAAGCTGTTCATGAGGGGGGAGAGCCATGCAATAAACAGCACATGGAAAGTGAAAATGATCGCGCAATAGACGATCAGTTTGTCCCCGTGGCCAATGGAAAAGCCTCCTGTCATGCTGAGAAAATAGAGCCCGGTAACCGACAGAATCGCCCCGATCCAGATGGTAAAATGCGACCGGTGGCCAAAAAACAGTCCAACAATCGGAACAAACACCACATAAAGACCGGTGATAAACCCCGCTTTGCCTGCAGAGGTTTGCTGCAATCCGAGTTGCTGAAGGGCAACCCCGCCAAATAAAAGGAGCCCTGTCATGAGGCTGCCGATAAGGATTTTGCCGCGATCCGAAGGATGATTTGCCTTTACCAGGGGTTCATCCTTTGAGGCACTGTTGAAAAGGAACGGAAGGAGGACGATCGCACCAAGGGCAAAGCGCACCCCGTTATAGGTAAACGGACCAACATAGTCCATCCCGATGCGCTGGGCAACAAATGCAAAACCCCAGATGATGGCAGCCAGCAGTAGGATCAGGTCTGAGCGGAGGGCGGTTTTATTCATTCGATGGTGATTTCATCCGCAAACACCCAGGCTTTGGCCCCGGCCCCCGGGTGCCAGGCGGGGCAAACCCCGCGGTTCTTTGCAATGACCTTTACATAGCGGGCTTTCATGCTTTTTACTGTCGCGGAATATTCCTTGGTAATTGCCCCATCCTGGTGTTCATCCACATCACCGGGGATAGTTGAAACGTTCGTGAAATTTATTCCATCCTCCGAAATCAACCAGGAAACCCCGGTTGGCATGAAGATCCAGGCACCCTGGTCCTGGATGCACCCAAGGGAAAGTTTGTGGATGACCTGGGAAGCTCCAAGGTCAACAACAGCTTCGATATCAACCCCTTCATATCCCTGCCAGCCCCCCGTCCGGAAGTTATCTCCTCCCTTGATGAAATCGATCAGGGCCAGTTCGCCTCCGGCAGCATATTGACTTGAGTAAGCCGTATGAAGCTTTATTGTTCGGTTTTTGGGGATCCTGATAAACCGGGCTTCTATGGGTAAACTTTTCTGCAAATCCTGGTTGATGGCAAATGCCCTGAGGGTGGTCGTTTTCCGCACGGTGAAAGGACTCTGGTAGATGTTCGACCGCATGCCAGGCTCCGATCCGTCGAGGGTGTAATGAATGGTCACCCCTGGATCTGCACACGACATTCCAATCACCGTCGAATCCATGAAAGTATGATTTCCCTGGTGAAGGGATGGAACAGGCGTGATCCGGTGCTCCTGGATATAGGAATCGGGGAATCCTCCATATCCGACAGCCCAGGCCTTGTTCGGCTGCGAACCCATGTTGAATACCAGTTCGCCCCCTTTTAAAATATCCGCATGGCTTATGTAGCATCTTGTGTAGGGCTTACCATTCAGGTTGACCGACTGAATGTAAAAGTTCCGGTCACTGATATTATTTGCCATGATGGTCAGTGAGTTGCCGTTTTCCATTTTAAGAATGGCTTTGGGAAAGACCGGTGTGCCGAAGGCGTAAATCCCGGAACCGGGGGCGACGGGATAAAAGCCCATCGCACTGAGGACATACCATGCCGACATCTGGCCGCAATCTTCATTGCCGATCAGCCCATCCGGGGAATTTTTGTAAAAATCAGTACAGATCCGGTGAACCAGTTCCTGTGTTTTCCAGGGGGTTCCTGCATAATCGTAGAGATAGGCCATATGGTGGCTGGGTTCATTGCCGTGGGCGTACTGCCCGATGAGGCCGCTGATATCGGCCTGGTTACGGCCGGTCGTTTTTGAATCTGCAGTAAAAAGCTCATCCAGTTTCAGGGCAAACTTGTCACGACCGCCCATGAGCATCATCAGGCCGCTCAGATCCTGCGGCACATAAAAGCTGTATTGCCAGGCATTCGCTTCGGTGTAGTTGAAATTTACTTCAGCAGGATCGAACGGGGTGCCCCACGTTTCATTCGATTTTGGGCGCATGAAGCCTGTAATGCGGTCGAAGATATTTTTATAATTCTGTCCCCTCACGAGGTAGGTTTTATAGTCATCCAGCTTGCCCAACGATTTGGCCATCATGGCGATGCACCAGTCATCGTAAGCATATTCCAGCGTTTTGGAAACTGATTCCCCCTCCTTGTCAGCAGGAATGTAACCTTTTGCTTTGTAATATTTTAACCCGAGATGATCCTGGTCGGCGCTGTGTTTCATGGCCTGGAACGCTTTTTCCCCGTCATAACGGCGGATCCCTTTCTGCCAGGCATCGGCAATGACGGAAACGGCGTGGTACCCGATCATGCAATCGGTTTCGTTGCCCGAAAGTTCCCAAACGGGCAACATCCCGCCGTCATCGTATTGGTGCAGGAATGTCTGGATAAAATCATTCACCCGGGCAGGTTCAATGAGGGTGTACAGCGGGTTGGCGGCACGATAGGTGTCCCAGAGCGAAAATACGGTATAATAGTTGAATCCTTCCGCCTTGTGTATCTTCAGGTCGCGGCCACGGTACATCCCGTCAACATCACAGTAGATATTGGGCTGCAGCATCGTATGATAAAGTGAGGTGTAAAACACTGTCTGCTGTTCCGGGGTGCCGCCTGATGCAACGATTTTCCCCAGTTCATTGTCCCATAAGGCTGATGCCTGTTTTGCAATTGAATCAAAATTCCATCCTACGATCTCGGCATCAAGGTTTTTTCGTGCCCCTTCAATGCTCACCCCCGAAATACCCACCTTTACGAGCACCTGGTTACTCTCTGTTCCTGTGAAAGTTAATACGGCTTTGATGTTGTCGCCCTTTAACTCTTTCAGATCCGGGGATGCCTGGTCTCCTGAGTAAAGTGAATATGATTGAAAGGGCCTGGAAAACTTAGCCACGAAGTAGACCATCTGATTCGATGCCCACGCCCGGGATATCCTGAAGCCCTCGACTTCATCCCTCCCTGTAACCTTGATGCCCGATTCAAGCACCTTGTCGCGATGCTTCAAATCAACCACTATATTCTCCTGGTCTGATGTGCTATAGGTGTATTTGTGAAAGCCCGCCCGTTGGGTCGCCGTCAGTTCTGCGGTAACCTTGTTTTTCAGAAGTTTTACCCGGTAGTATCCAGGGGAGGCCGCTTCATCTTTTTTATTGAATGCCGAGGCGTAGCCATAATCTTTCAGGTTAACGGGACCCGATACCGGCATGATCAGGATGTCGCCATAATCGGAGCAGCCTGTGCCGCTCAGGTGGGTATGGCTGAAACCATAGATCACCGAGTCGCTTCCATGATAAGCCGAACAGCCGTCCCAGCCTTCGAGTCGGGTATCCGGACTGATCTGCACCATCCCGAATGGTACACTTGCGCCCGGGAAGGTATGCCCGTGACCTCCCGTACCGATAAAAGGGTTCACAAACCCGGTGAGTGGTTGTTTCGTTTGTCCCTGGACCAGGCATGAAACGCCGGTAAGCAGGCCGATCAGGAGCAACCGGAGAGTGTTTGGAATTTTACTGGAGGGATTAATCATGGTATTTATTTTTTACACGAAGAGACACGAAGAAGGCACGAAGAGACACGAAGAGACACGAAGGTTCAGGAATAACAAACTATATTTTTTTACAATCAGAAATTATCTTTTTTCTTCGTGGTACTTCGTGCCTTCTTCGTGTCTCTTCGTGCAATTCTAAAACGAATCTACTAAACTTCTAACCACGATCTGTTCCGCCATTTTCGCATTCTTCTTCGGCGTGGTGAAGGTGACATCTACCGACTCCCCGGGCAGCATGTCGAAGTAATTATCCGAGAAATCGCCTTTCACGGAAGTTGACAGGTAGATGTTTTTAACAAGTTTATCGCAGGTGAGATGAATGTTATAGCCGGTCGGGGTCGGGGTTATTGTTTTTCCGATTACCGGAACCGGCAATTCCAGGTCCTTTGGTGCAACAAAATAAAGCATGTTTTTTGTTTGCATCCCTTGCAGGCCGTTACTTTTCAGTGTAACAAGAAGCAAAAGCTCTTTTGGGTTCAGTTTGCCCAGCAATGCCGATTGAAGGGTGTCATAGTAAACAAGGGAAGAATATTCCGGGATATCCACCGTGAAACCTTCATCAGAATAAAGGGTCCCGTTAAAATCAACCACCTTTACGGTCATCGTTGCCCGGAGCATTTTCGGATTGTCGGAAGCGATATAGACCTTCACATGTCCATCTTCCACGACAGGGGAGATAAGGAACGGGTTATAAGCGGCAGGCAGTGCATAGTGGAGGGCCTTCTTTTTTCCATAATAATCACGCGATGACCATGATACGACCGGCCAGCAATCGTTCAACTGCCAGTACATGGTTCCCATGCAATACGGCATAGCCCTGCGATGCGCCTCGATGGCTGTAACGATCCCCTTTGCCTGCAAAAGCTGGCTCACATAGCCGTACGACTCAAAATCCTTTGGTTTTTTATAGTCGCGCAGAAGATAGGTGTCAATGGTCTCATACCCGGTAGTATGTTTCTGATGCGACTTCATCACCGGAGATCCCTGCGAACGATCTTCAGGGGAGGTAAACTTTTTAATCGTAGAATAATCGGGAAAACCCTGGAACCCATATTCCGACATGAACCTGCCCACCTTTTTTTCATAAGTCACAAACGGTTCTTTTCCCCACCAGACGCCCCAGTAGTGGGCATCGCCTTCGGTAAGGCTTTCGGGCCTGCCCCATCCGTAGAGCGGAGAAGAGGGAATATATGCCCGGGCCGTATCAAATCTTTTGACATTGTTTGGAAGGATGAGGTTGAAGATGATCCGGTAATTTTTATAGATCGCTGCCGAATCGTCAGCATTGTAACCGTATTGTTTCTGCCAGCCCCAGTTTTTCCAACCTTCGTCAATCTCATTATTGCCGCACCATAAGGCGATGCACGAATGACGCCGCAGCCGTACAATGTTCTGAATGGCCTCGTCGCGCACATTGTCAAGAAACTCTTTGTTCCCGGGGTACATGGCGCAGGCGAACATGAAATCCTGCCATACCATGATGCCGTTTTCATCACACAGATCATAAAAAACATCATTTTCGTATATCCCGCCGCCCCATACCCGCAGCATGTTCATGTTGCATTGTTTCACATCCCTGATGATTGCCCGGTAGGCCGAATCCTTCACCCGCGTCAGGAAGTTATCCTGGGGGATATAATTGGCACCTTTGATGAAAACCGGAACACCATTCACCTTGAAATAGAATGACTTGCCCGTAGAATCTTTATCCTGGACCAGTTCAATGGTACGCAGGCCAATCTTCTGGCGGCCTTCACCTGCCAGTCTGCCATTGAAGTAGACCTTGTACCCGAAGTTGTAGAGATTAGCGCTGCCCATTCCGTTGGGCCACCAGCGCAGCGGGTTCCTGATCGAAAAATCTCCCCTGATCACGTTCGGCCCCTTGACAAGAAGAACCGGCTGACGCAGAATCTCGGTAGTATCGAGGAAGATCCTGATATCTGCAGAATCGCTGAGTTCAGAAAACATGGTAAACTGGGCGGCCATTTTCGCCGCCGTATCGGTCAGTGACTGCTGGATAAACTGAACCCCGAGTACATTCACGGCATCCCATTCACGGATGTAAATCGGTCGCCAGATGCCGCAGGTGACCAGTTTTGGTCCCCAGTCCCAGCCAAACTGGTAAGCAGCCTTGCGGCACACCACCTTTTCGTCGCCCGGAAGTTTATTGGCCAGTTTGTCGTACCGGGCTTTGTTCTCGGAAATCGTTGCGGGAAACTGGATTCGCAGGGTGTTGGTTCCGACACGCAGCGACCGCTTGATATCGGCAAACCATTCGCGGAACATGTTATCGGCAACAAGGATCAAAGAATCATTGAGATATACGTTTGCGTAAGTGTCAAGCCCCTTCGATACCAGGTCGATGTGTCGCCAGGAAAAATCCTGTTCGTTCCACTGGAATGTTTTCGTGTATTCCCAGCCCACTTCGCCAATCCATTGCACTTTTGACTCATTATCCCGCAAATATGGATCGGGAATAAGGTTGTTGCGCATCAGGTCAAGATGAACAACACCGGGTACGATTGCAGGAAACCACTCCCTGGTTCCCGCACGGCGGAATTTCCATCCTCCGTCAAGTTTTACAGTGTTGATGTCCTGCGATGATCCTGGTTTGAAGATCAACATAACGAATCCTAAGAGTAACAAGAAGAAATAACGGTTCATCGGGGTGCATTTTGGCACGGCAAAATTATCACTTTTTATCACCCTGATGATAAAGATTTTCTTTGTAATTTAGCTGGTACATTCAAAAACTCACGATTTTAACCTTAACCATCGATTGCCACCAATGGACCTGATAAAACTGCACCAACATTTTTTTGAACTTTATGGAAAACCCGAAGAGAAACCCAGGTGTTTTTTCGCTCCCGGCAGAGTCAACCTGATTGGGGAACACACCGATTACAATGGCGGTTTTGTCCTTCCATGCGCTTTGCAATACGGCACCTTCCTCCTCATCCGCCCTTCTCATGAAATGGTTGTTCGGCTTGCCTCCGCCAACATGGAATACAGGGCTGAAATTCCACTGGCAAAATTGTCGGAGAAGGTCAACGGGCAGTGGGTGAATTATCCGCTCGGGATCTTCGATCAATTCAGGCAGATGAACCTCCCGGTTGCCGGGTTTGACATGCTGTATGCCGGGGATATCCCTTGCAACGCAGGCCTTTCATCCTCCGCCTCCATTGAAATGGTAACCGCTTTTGCCTTAACAGCGATGATGCAACTCCCGATTGAGATGATTGACCTGGTGAAAATGTCGCAGAGGGCCGAGAATGAATTTGCAGGAGTGAACTGCGGGATTATGGACATGTTTGCGGTAGGGATGGGGCATAAGGAGCATGCGCTCTTCCTCAATTGCCTGACACTGGAATACAAGCGTGTTCCGCTGGAACTGAACGGGTTCAGCCTCATCATTGGCAATACCAACAAGCAGCGCGGACTTGCAGATTCAAAGTACAACGAACGTGTTGTAGAATGCCAGCTCGCCGTGACCTACCTGAGCCCGATGCTCCCTGTCTCGAAACTTGGGGAGATCAGCTTCATGCAGTTCTATAAAATGCAGGAAGAAATTCCCGATTTGTTGATCCGCCGCAGGGCACGCCATGTCATCTCTGAAAATCAACGGGTGCTGAATGCAGTGTCAAGCCTGCTTAAAGGCGACATCCTGCAATTTGGCGCCCTGATGAATGCCTCTCACGAGTCGTTGCGCGACAACTATGAAGTAACCGGCTTTGAGCTGGATACCATGGTTGCCGAAGCACAAAAAATAAACGGGGTGGTGGGTTCACGAATGACCGGTGCAGGTTTTGGCGGCTGTACCGTGAGCCTTGTGCGCGAAGATGCCGTAGAAAAATTTGTTGAACAGGTTGGCAGGGAATACCATGCTAAGACCGGGCTTAAAGCCGATTTTTATCTTGCCCAGGCGTCCGACGGAGTGAAGGAAATTAGCTGACATTCAAGAAATAATAATATGCTGATTTTTACAACAGCCTCTTTTTCTTCTTACATTCGTAAATCGTAAATCGTAAATCGTAAATCAATTTCCCATGGGCCACAAGAAAGAGAAACCAAAAGACAAAACTAAGAAAGTGAAACCCGCTGAAGAATCTCTGGTTGTTCCCCAGGCTTCCCTGACCAATCCGGAAGAGGATGGGATTGATAAATTGCCAAAGAAAATATACGAGGACGAACTGGCCAAACTCCAGGTGAAGCTTGTGCGCCTCCAGGAGTGGATCAAATACAAGGGACTGAGGGTGGTAGTCCTTTTCGAGGGGCGGGATGCTGCCGGTAAGGGAGGCTCCATCAAGAGAATCACCGAAAGCCTCAATCCCCGCGTATGCCGGGTTGTTGCGTTGGGTGTTCCGACGGAGAAGGAAAAGACCCAGTGGTATTTTCAGCGGTATGTCGCTAATTTACCGGCAGCCGGCGAGATGGTGCTATTCGACCGGAGTTGGTACAACAGGGCAGGAGTGGAGCGGGTGATGGGCTTTTGCACCGAAGCGGAATACTGGGACTTCCTGCGATCATGCCCCAATTTTGAAAATATGCTGATCCGTTCGGGTATCATCCTGATCAAATACTGGTTTTCAGTAAGCGACAAGGAACAGGAAAAAAGGTTCATCCAGCGGATCAACGACCCCACGCGCAGATGGAAGATCAGCCCCATGGACGTGGAATCACGCACCAAATGGATCGATTACTCCAAAGCCAAGGATGAGATGTTTGCCTATACCGACACGAAACAATCTCCCTGGTTCGTGGTGGGGGCCGATGACAAGCGTAAGGCCCGTCTCAACTGCATATGTCACCTGCTCAGCATGGTTCCGTACGACGATGTGCCCCGCGAAAAAATAGTACTTCCTCCGCTTGAGCGCGACAAGGCCTATGTTAGGCCGCCCATGTCGGAGCAAACGTTTGTACCGGATAAATTCTGACCATGAAAAACAACCTGACCGAATCACCCTCCTGGAAGTTGCTTGAAAATCATTTCCAGGGAATAAAAAATACTTCCCTCAGAACCCTGTTCAGCGGGGATGATACGAGAGGATCCTCTCTGAGCCTTGAAAAGGAAGGCATCTTTTTCGATTATTCAAAACACCGGGTCGTTCGCGAAACCCTCGACCTGCTGTTTCAGCTTGCCAGGGAACGGGGGCTGCACGATAAAATCGAGGCGATGTTTACTGGCGCAAAGATCAATATCACCGAGAAAAGAGCAGTACTCCATACAGCCCTCAGGGCACCCAAAGGATCGGTCATTATGGCAGATGGCGTGAATGTGGTTCCGCTGGTGCACGAGGTTCTGGAGCGGATGGCCGGCTTTGCCGCCACCATCCGCCAGGGCGAATGGAAAGGCTTTACCGGCAAGACCATCCGGAATATTGTCAACATCGGAATCGGTGGTTCGGACCTCGGCCCGGTGATGGCGTTCGAAGCCCTGAAATTTTATGTACAGCAGGATATGACTTTCCGTTTTGTATCCAACATCGACGGGAATGATTTTTCGGAGGCGGTAAAAGAGCTGCACCCTGAAGAGACCCTTTTCATCGTCTCGTCGAAAACCTTCACGACCCTCGAAACCATGACCAATGCCCGGACGGCAAGAAAATGGCTGCTCGATGAGCTGGTGGACGAAGCGGCTGTGGCACGGCATTTTGTGGCAGTTTCGACCAATGCCAAAGAGGTCAGCGCATTCGGCATCGACCCCCGGAACATGTTTGGTTTCTGGGATTGGGTCGGGGGCAGGTACTCCATGGATTCTGCGATCGGATTGTCCACCATGATTGCCATCGGTCCTGAACATTTTTATGCCATGCTGGATGGATTTCACCGGATGGATGACCATTTCCGTACGGCACCCTTTAATGAAAACATCCCGGTGATCATGGCCCTCCTGGGCATCTGGTACATCGATTTCTTTGGCGCCCAAACCCAGGCAGTGCTCCCGTATGATAACTACCTGAAGCGATTCCCGGCCTACCTGCAGCAGCTGACCATGGAAAGCAATGGCAAACATGTGACCCTGGATGGCGTGACGACCGATTACCAGACAGGTTCGGTATATTGGGGTGAACCAGGGACCAACGGACAACATTCGTTTTACCAAATGATCCACCAGGGAACCCTGCTCATTCCCTGTGATTTCATCGGATTCAGAACCTCGTTGAACCCTCTTCCCCTTCACCAGGACTACCTGGTCGCCAACATGATTGCACAGGGGGAGGCCCTGGCCTTTGGTAAAACTGCCGCTGAAGTGAGGAAGGAAGGGGTGCCGGAAGAGCTGGTGCCGCATAAGGTTTTCGAAGGAAACCGGCCATCATCCACCTTCTTCATGGAAAAACTCACCCCGGCCAACCTTGGCAAACTGGTCGCCATGTACGAACATGCGGTCTATGTCCAGGGCGTGATCTGGGGAGTCAATCCTTTCGATCAGATGGGTGTGGAACTTGGAAAGGTGTTGTCCATGAAAATCATTCCTGAACTGCAGGATAAGCAAAGACCGATAAATCACGACAGTTCGACGAATAACCTGATCAGGTACTACAGGGATTGAATTTATTTGTAGCCCTTCGGTTCAACCCCCATGTTGTAGAACATGAATGACCATTTGTCGGTTTCACTTTCAATGATCTTTGAAAGGGAAGCGCCCGATGCTCCGTGTCCCTGGTTGATTTCGATCCTGATCAGTACGGGATTGGGTCCGGTTTGCCTGGCCTGCAAGGTGGCAATGAACTTGAAAGAATGGGCAGGCACCACACGGTCGTCATGATCGGCGGTTGCCACCAGGGTAGCGGGATATGAAACTCCGTCTTTGATGTTGTGCAGGGGCGAATATTTGTAAAGTGCCGGAAAATATTTGAGGCTGTCACTTGAACCATACTCGATGGCCCAACCCCAGCCTACCGTAAATTTCTGGAAGCGGAGCATGTCCATCACCCCGACCTCCGGAATGGCCACCTTGAAAAGATCAGGCCGCTGGGTCATCACTGCACCGATAAGCAACCCGCCGTTCGAACCGCCATTGATGGCCAGTTTATCCTTCGAAGTATATTTCTTATCAACGAGGTATTCAGCTGCCGCAATGAAATCATCAAACCCGTTTTGCTTGTTAAGCAGATTCCCCCCTTTGTGCCATTTCTCGCCGTATTCGCCCCCGCCCCGGATGTTGGGCATGGCAAAAACCCCGTCATTTTCATACAGGATGATCTTTGAATTCGAAAAATAAGGAGTGGAACTGACTGAAAATCCACCGTATGCATAGAGCAGTGCCGGGTGCGAACCATCCAGTTTGATCCCCTTTTTGTGAACGAGGAACATGGGGATTTTCGTTCCGTCTTTGCTTGGGTAAAAAACCTGTTCGGTTTCAAAGTCATCCACATTTGCCTTGGGGGTCGATTTTTTGAACACCTCAGATTTCCCGGTGGCAATATCGTACCGGTAAATACAGGGAGGGTAGGTAAACGAGGAGAAATCGTAAAATGAATAGGTGTCGTTGTTGAACCCTCCTATGCCTGAAGCTGATCCGATGGCGGGCAGGGGGACTTCGTGCTCAAAAGTACCGTCAGTCTTATACTGGTAAATTTTGGTACTGGCATCTTTCAGGTAGCTGGCATACAGCTTTCCTCCCAGCGTTGCGGCTGATTCGAGTTTCTCCGGTTTTTCGGGAATGATCTCCTTCCAGAGCGTTTTTTGCGGATTGTTCGGATCTACCTGGATCACCCTGTAGTTCCCGGCCCCGTCGTTGGTGTTCACCAGCAGTTGGTCGCCAAGGTTGTTGATGACACTGTAATTAAATTCAAATCCTTTGAACAAAAGCCTGAAATCTTTCTCACCTTTCGCCAGGTTCCGGCAAATGATTTCGGTGCCATCCGTTCCGGGCGACTTATATATGAAGAGGTATCTTTCATCTTCGGTAACCTGGGGAGAAAAGAACATCTGCGCATGCGCCTTGTCTTCAAATACCAGTGCATCCTGCGCCTGGTTATCGCCCAGCTTGTGGTAGTATATCTTCTGGAATTCGCTTTTAGCCGAAAGTTCCGTTCCCGGAGCCGGCTTGTCATAGCGGCTGTAATAAAATCCTGAACCCTGCCATGCGGCACCCCCGAATTTCAGCCAGTCGAGCTGGTCATCCAGTTTTTTTTGTGTTGCAATCTCCATGATGAACATGGTTTGCCAGTCGCTTCCTCCTTTATTGATATGGTATGCGATGTATTTTTTATCGTTGGATACGCCATCAAGTGCCACGGAAACAGAACCGTCACCCGACAATTTATTGGGATCGATCAGCACCTTTGGTTCTCCGTCCAACCCTTTCTGGATATAATAAACTGACTGGTTCTGAAGCCCTTCCTGTTTTGTGTAGATCATATAATCGCCGACTTTGAAGGCCCCGAAGTACTTGTCATAGTTCAGCAGTTCCTTATACCGGTTTTTGATCTGTTCCC
>CAIKNA010000144.1 GCA_903828645.1 uncultured Bacteroidales bacterium | reverse complement strand
GGAATGAAGTACCTTTATAAACTAAAGGTGCTTGTTCCTAAAGACCGGATTACGGTAGAAGCCGAACTCTTCCGGATGACCGGTCGTAAACTGATCCTTAAAGTCGGCGACAAAAACGGCACGATCCGTATTTTTGGAACAATGGACATTCCAATGAAAGTGACAAGTAAGCTGCTGAAGCCCGCTGCCATGGAAACATTTAACGGTTACGAACTGCTTTTTTCAGGCGAGTTCTCCAAGCCTGCCGGGTTCCTGCAACCACCAACCGGTATCATCATCGGTGATGATAACCAGGATTGATCCCCGTTTCTTTTCAGTCCTTTATTTGCCCGTCACACCATTATAATATTGTACCCTCATAAAAGGGTACAATGAATCCCATCTTAGCAGAAATCTTCTCCGGCGCATGGTTGATCTCAAATGAAAGATCAGCCGCTTATGCTTCGATATTGCTTTCGCTAATCAAAGGGGAGAACTTTTCCGAAGGGGATTCTGCAATAGCCCGGGAAAGAAACCGATCCTATGTGATCAGTGGGGCAGGGGATCAGAAGCAGAGATTCGGATTTTCCGATACCAACATCCCTGAAGGGTCTGTTGCCGTCATACCGATCCGGTCGGAAATCCTCAAATATGATCAGCCCTGCGGACCCAGGGGCACGCAGTCGATTCTGACCGATGTAAAATCGGCAGATCAGAATCCAAACATTAAATGCATTCTCCTGGTTGTGGACAGTCCCGGTGGCCAGGTCACCGGAACCGATCTTTTGGCTGACGCCATCAGTAATTCCACAACCCCGGTGGTCGCATACATCGAAGGAATGGCTGCAAGCGCGGCTTACTGGATCATATCCGGGGCATCAAAGATCATCGCCAGCTCTGACCTTGATCGCATCGGTTCCATCGGAACGATGCTTATGGTTGAAGACCTCAAACCTGCCCTTGAAGCACAGGGAGTGAAATTCCATGAAGTCTACGCAAGTCTGTCGGTAGATAAGAACAAAGACTTTAACCAGGTGTTGGATGGGAACTATGAAGCATACCAGAAGAATGTCCTGGATGTGATCAACAGCAAATTCTTATCCTCCATCAAAACCAACCGGCCTGCAGTTGAAGGCTCAACATTGACCGGTAAAATTTATTTCGCCCCCGAGGCGATTGCCCTGGGGCTGATCGATGAAATCGGATCGCTCGATCATGCGATCTCACTTGCCGATTCCCTGACAAACGAAGAAAACATCCAATCAATCAATCACGAAACAAAAAATTCCGAACCGATGAAGATAAAAATGACCTGGAACGCTATTCAAAGCTTTTTCAAAATGGACCCGGCAACTCTGGATGCCCAGGAGTTGACCGATGAACGGGTACAGCAGATCAATGATCAGCTGGCCACCGTCACAGCACGCAATGAAGAACTGGAAAGCTTGCTTACTGCTGAGACAGCAGCCAAGGAAACGGCCTTATCCGACCTGGAAGCTTTGCGTTCAGAGGATGCCGGAAAAGAAACCGTTGCAGCTAAGGCAGCAGATAAAATCGCTGGCGGCAGCGACAACCCGGTCTTTGCCCATGACAAGATCGCCGATGAATACTGCGCATAATCACAATTAGAAACCAATTAATTCCACAATAAAATGGCAGAAACAATTTCTTTACAAGACCTTAAAACTGCGTTTGGCACCTATATCGGTACCAACCAGAAGGATATCCTGCGGCTTTTGACCCAACCCACCGTGTCAGAAAAGTACATGACAACGGTGGCCTCACAGGATCTTGTTTACCGGGCTTCAAAGGCCGTGATCGATGATCTTGTCCAGGGCTTTCAGAAAACATGGACACCCAAGGGCAAAGCAAAGTTCACCCCGATCGAGATACCACAGCGCCGGCACAAGATCGACCTGTCATTCTACCCGGATGAAATCATGGAGACATGGCTCGGCTTTTTAGGGGACGAAGCCTCTGACCGCAAAGTATGGCCCATCACCCGGTATATCATCGAACAACTCATCCTTCCCAAGGTTCTGGATAACCGGGAACTGAAGCTGATCG
>CAIKNA010000143.1 GCA_903828645.1 uncultured Bacteroidales bacterium | reverse complement strand
TATTTCGCAGGACACACAAAATGGTACAACAGTACCGAAACATTATGAGATTTATGTATGTATTCGCTTTCACTCATACATACAAAGATATATTTTTTACGCCGCAAGCGGCGGGGAATTAAACCCTAAAGAGATTAAAAACCAGGTTCCCGTTTCGCAAATATCAGAAAACATAAATTCAACCCCTTGACAGGTCATTCTGTTAGAATAATTACAATAACCCGGCAGCCGTGTATTGAAAACAATTTTGAAAAAAAACGTCGGGAGTCTAATTTCACTGTCTTAATTGTCATTAATAAACTTTAAAATGTTTCATGCATCGAAAAACCTCGCAATTATGAAAACGACCATCCTGATCCTGTTTTTGATCATCGTTATTGTCCGGCCGTTGCCTGCACAGACGGATACGGTCATCCTGAAGCCCTACCGTGTATGGGTAAAGCCCATGAAGCGTGGTAATAACCTTGAAGGCATTTTATATGAAACCAGGGATTCGTCTATCCTTGTCTCCGCCACTCCGGCAATAATCAGTGATAATTCAGTCGCAAGAGCCTGTGCCGAAATATGGTCAAAAGACATTAAGCAAATCGATCTCAGGAGGAAGGGAGCGCATGGAACAGCGGTGCTGGTTGGTACCGCCGCCGGGGCGGTGATCGGGTTGATCGTCGGGTTACTGACGGCAAACCCTGGTGCCGATAAGGAACTGGATCAGCACTTTTCAACCGGAAAAATGATTGCTTTTCCGCTTCTTTTCGCAGGTGTCGGCGCTGGGTTCGGGGGAACAGTGGGCAGTGTAAAAATCAAGATCCCCATCAAAGGAAGCCAGGCAGAGCTGGAGCGCAACAGGTACCGGCTCGAAACATATTCCTTAAAAAAACAACCCTGAACCAACCCAAAATTTTCCTTTGTGCGCCTTCGTGCATCCTTCCTCTCCTTTGTGGTTACTATTTACCGCCCCCAGCTATCCCTGTCAAGCGACCGGTAATTGATGGCTTCTGCAAGGTGTTCAACCCGGATGTCTGCTGCCTGATCCAGGTCGGCAATGGTTCGGGATACTTTTAAAATCCGGTCATAGGCCCGTGCGGAGAGTCCCAGTTTTTCCATGGCCGTTTTCAGCAGCATGTTCCCGGTTTCACCAATCCTGCAAACCTCCCTCAACATCCTTGACGGGATCTGTGAATTGCTGTGAATCCCCTCCATTCCCTCAAATCGCTTCTCCTGGATTTGTCTTGCACGGATGACCCTGTCCCTGATGGCCTCGCTGTGTTCTGTCTGCCGGCTATCGCTCAATCGTTTAAAATCGACCGGAACCACTTCAATATGGATGTCGATGCGATCAAACAACGGCCCCGAAATCCGGTTGATATATTTCTGCACCTCTCCCGATTTGCATTGACAGGCAGTGGCCGGATGGTTGTAATACCCGCACGGACAAGGATTCATGGCTGCGATCAGCATGAAACTGGCGGGAAATTCCAGGGTCATCTTTGCCCTTGAAATAGTCACCACCCGGTCCTCCATGGGCTGCCGGAGGACCTCAAGCACCGTCCGCTTGAATTCCGGCAATTCGTCGAGGAATAAAACCCCGTTGTGGGCAAGTGAAATTTCACCGGGCTGGGGAATGCTGCCTCCTCCAACCAGGGCCATATTTGAAATGGTGTGATGCGGGGCTCTGAAAGGTCTTGTGAGTATCAATGACCGGTTACTCCCCAGCTTTCCGGCTACTGAATGTATTTTTGTAGTCTCCAGGGCCTCCTGCAGGTTCAGGGGCGGGAGAATGGATGGGATCCGTTTCGCAAGCATCGTCTTACCCGCCCCGGGAGCCCCGATTAAAATGACATTGTGCCCCCCGGCAGCACCTATTTCCAGGGCTCTTTTGATGTTTTCCTGTCCGCGAACATCTGCAAAATCATGCTCGTATTGCGAAGTTGAATGCGTAAAGTCATGCTGGACATCCATCCTGACGCGTGACAACTGAACCTCATCATTGAAAAACCCGATAACCTCCCTGATCGTAGTGATGCCATATACTTCAATTTCGCTCACAATAGCGGCCTCCCGTGCATTCTGCATGGGCAGCAGAATTCCTTTGAAACCCTTTTCGCGTGCTTCAATGGCAATGGGCAGCGCCCCTTTGACCGGCATCAGGCCACCATCAAGGGATAGCTCTCCCATGATCATGTATTTTTCAAGCTTCTCCGTTTTAACAACCTCGTTGGCTGCCAGGATCCCGATGGCGATCGCCAGGTCGTATGAAGAACCCTCCTTCCGGATATCAGCCGGAGCCATGTTGATGATGATCTTCTTACCGGGAATCCTATGACCATTGTTGCGCAAGGCAGATTCGATGCGCTGATGGCTCTCCTTCACGGCATTGTCGGGCAACCCTACCATGAAGAACTGGATTCCCTGGTCCATGTATACCTCTACGGTCACCATGATGGCCCTGATACCGAATACGGCGCTGCCAAATGTTTTTACCAGCATGACAAGGCAGTTTTATTGCTTAATCGGTTTTTATGGAAAAGGTGAAACGGAAAACGGGGAAAGTTATGAACAAAATGGAATCAGGGCCTGCGACAAATGACAAGTGACAAATAACAAATGACAAGTGATTGGACTATTTTTCAGGTTTATAGCCTGAAATGTTGAGGATTTTTTGAGGGTCTTTTTCGGTCATGACATCCTGTAAGGAGAGGTTGGGCTGGTTCTCAAAATATTTCCTCACAATTTGCCATCCAAGCCATTCACCCAGCCGGGCCGGAGCATCTTTTGAAAATTCAGCTGTAAAAGGACCATCAGCCATAAAAGAACGAATCAGCTTCCCGTCGGTTGTAAAAAGCATCCTGTTGCTTATGATGGCTGCCCATACGTGCGCCTCGTTCTTCACTACCCAGTCATATTGCTCTTTTGAATACCCGATCTTCAAACGGTCTTCGGTCGCGGGGATCATGGCATCGAGGAAGAGCAGGCGTTTTCCCGCTTCTATCATCTGTTCCAGCAGGGTGTTCCCGGGAAATTGCTCCGGGTATGTGATCCTCCCCAGGACTTTCATGCACTCGGGAACCACATCCGCGCGAGTCATGCGTGAAATGCGATAAACCGGTAACCCGTCAGAGATGTAGGGTTTGAATCCTTTGCCCAGGTAATTGTCAAGTCCGATCAGAAGCACACTGTCGGCGAACTGCACCGGAAAATCATAGTCTCCCCCCGAGATATAACTGTAAATCCTCGGAATTTTAAACCCCGGGTAATAATAAAGGTAGTGCTGAAGTGCCAGGGTAAGATCCTTCTCAATTCCGGTGATCTGCCTGTACTGGCTGTCGACGGCTGCCTGAAATCCCAGGTTTCGCGGACTGTCAAGGTAGACCCTCATCCCGTTGAGTTTGGCGGAATCGCCCAGGTCGGTACCCAGGAAAAAACGATATGCCGGTTTCAGTGATTCAAGCCCCTGCTGAAGCTGGGCCCTGTTAACCCTGAACAAATCAACATCGTACCGGTGTATTTTCACCACGGGAAGGTCTGTCTTTGAAACATCTGTATCGAGCCGGTGCCTGCCATGTCCGCATCCCGATAACATCACCAGGGAAAGCAGCAAATAAATTCCAAACCAACGCATATTCCGAATCATTTTCATCGATTTTTTGTAAGCTATCAATCCTCTGTTTCACCGCAATGGTGCCAGGGTATTGAGAAAATCAGTCAATCCTGCCTCATTTTGTGTTCCGATCAGGATGATCTTCCCGCTCTTCAGCACTATTTGAATCCCTTTGTCCCCGGCAATGTTGTATGCTTTCCCGCTTTTATTTGACCTGATTCCCCAGCCGCCGTAATCCCGCACTGGATGATAGGTTACGACTACACATTTTTCGATTAAATCCCAGTTAATCCTTAGGTACCTAAATTGAAACGGAAAAAACCGGTATTTTATTCCGTTCTCATCTATCAGGGTAGTTAGTTTTGCAAAGAGGAACAGCAGGGCAATCAAAATAAAGAGGAGCAACACCAAAGTAAATACAAGGATGAGGGCCTTATCGCTAATGGGATGATTCCCGAATTTTTGCCCGTGGATGATTTGCCTGTTGATCGCAAAGCCGAATAAACCGGCTATGAAAATGCCCGGAATGGCCAGTAAAAACCACATCCAGGGATGATTGAATTTTTGAATCTCCTTATAAACCATGCCCGAAATTTAAATCCCTGGGAAAAACGTCAATCACTGTTGATTATTTTTGGATAAAAATATAAAGAATCCATGAATGAATGGGTGATTAATAGCTATTTTTGTCCTTTATTCCATTCTTTTCCAATTTACCTGATTGATATGAAAAAACTCTCTCCCGTTGTTTTTATTTTAATGTTGAGTTGCATCACGGGTGCAACCTTCAGCCAATCGAAATTACCGATAAAACTGGGACTGCAGGTTGCCCCCAACATTGGCTGGATGAATCCGTCGACGAAGGGTTATTCCAGTGATGGCGCCAGGTTTGGAGGCACCATCGGGTTTGTCGGTGATTTCTATTTCGCAGAAAATTATGCTGTTTCAACGGGAATGAATTTTCAGTTTATGAATGGAAAACTTACCTACGCCGACCTGGCGTCGTTGGCGGCATTCGGTCAAGATACCGTTGTAAATGTAAACGTTACAAGGAAATACAACTTCCTGTATATTGAAATCCCGCTGATGATCAAGATGAAAACAAAAACATTTGGTAAAATATCCTATTTCGGGCAAATTGGGTTTGGTACCGGGTTTCGCATGAAGTCAACGTTCAATGAGCATATTGAACCCATAGCGGGCGGCACTCCGGTTGATCAGCAGTACGATTCCAAGCAAAACACCACCCTCATTCGGGAATCTTTGCTCTTTGGCATTGGCTGTGAATACCACATTGACGAGTCTTCAAGGATCCTCATTGGCATTTCCTATTCCAATTCCCTGAACAATGTACTGAAAGACAACAACCTCCTGACAGGATTGCCAATAAAAAGCATGCTGAATTACGCCGAACTCAATATCGGGTTCCTCTTTTAATCAACCACGATGAAGATCGCCCTGGCCCAGCTGAACTATCGTGTTGGTGATTTCGAAAACAATGTTTCGCGGATTACCGAAACCATTGAAAAGGCAAAATCACAACAGGCCGGCCTGGTTGTTTTTGCCGAGTTATGCGTGTGCGGCTATCCGCCGCGCGATTTTCTCGAATTTGATGATTTTATCCGGCGATGCGATGATGCGGTTGCCATCATTGCCGGCAATTGCCATGGAATTGCCGCCATCATAGGCGCCCCCTCCTCAAATCCGGCAGCAAAAGGGAAACCGCTTTACAATACCGCCTTTTTTCTTGCGGATGGAAAAATCCTGGCCAAAGCCCATAAAACCCTGCTTCCCAATTACGATGTATTCGACGAATACCGTTATTTTGAACCGAACAGGTTGCCCTATTCAGTTGTAGAATACGGGGGATTGCGTTTTGCAGTGACCATCTGTGAAGACCTCTGGAATATTGCCGACGATCCGCTCTATATCCGCAACCCGATGGATGAGTTGGTTAAACACAATCCCGATGTCGTCATCAACATCGCCGCATCGCCCTACAATTACAACCAGCCTGAAATCAGGCGCAGCATTCTTGTCCGCAATGCACTAACGTACAACCTGCCTGTGATTTATGTGAATCATATCGGAGCTCAAACCGAACTGATCTTCGATGGCGGATCGATGGTGGTCGATGCTAATGGCGGGGTTGTTGCTGCATTGAAAGAATTTGAGGAAGATTTGAAGATTCATGAATTGCAAAATGCAGATTGCAAAATGCAGATTGCAAAAAATGACAGCATTCCACCCGGGAATTTTCAAACCTTCACCTCTTCAAATTCGCCCGGCAAAATCCAATCAATATTTTCCGCATTGGTCCTGGGTGTTCATGACTATTTCGGGAAAATGGGATTTTCGAAGGCGATCCTGGGGCTTAGTGGCGGCATCGATTCGGCAGTCACCCTTGTCGTGGCTGCACGGGCCCTTGGAGCTGGAAATGTCAGGGCCATTTTATTGCCATCGCAATTCTCCTCCGGTCACAGCATCGAAGATGCCATTGCATTGGCTGATAACCTGGGCGTGCCATATGACATTGTACCTATTGCAGCGACCTATGATTCGCTGGAAAAAACGCTGCAGCCCCTGTTTGCCGGGCTTCCTTTCGACCTTGCCGAAGAGAACCTGCAGGCAAGGATCCGCGCGGTAATTCTCATGGCAATCTCCAATAAATTCGGGTATATCCTGCTGAACACCTCCAACAAAAGCGAGGCGGCCGTTGGTTATGGTACATTATACGGCGACATGTGCGGCGGATTGTCGGTACTGGGAGATGTATATAAAACACAGGTTTACGACCTGGCCCGTTTCATAAACGAAGAGAAGGAGATCATTCCCCTCAACTCCATACTGAAACCCCCTTCCGCCGAATTGCGTCCCGGCCAGAAAGATTCGGATTCATTGCCCGACTATTCCGTCCTTGACGAGATATTATTCCAATACATCGAACAACGTCGCGGCCCGGATGAACTGGTTGCGGAAGGATTTGAAGAAGCTGTGGTGAAAAGAGTACTCAAAATGGTCAACACCAATGAATACAAGCGTTTCCAGACACCTCCCATCCTGAGGATTTCGCCAAAAGCATTCGGCATGGGACGCCGCATGCCCATCGTGGGTAAATACCTGTCATAGGGAAAAACTGACAGAAAGGCAACCCTGCCGGTTGCTCCTGTCCGGGGGCACTTGTCTATTCCGCCGAAACCGATTCCACTGCCTTGATCTCCGGCAGCGCCCTGATTACGGCAGCTTCAATTCCATTTTTCAGGGTCATCTGGCTGTGGGGGCAATTCCCGCACATGCCCAGTAACCTTATGTTGACGGTATTATCTCCGGTAAGATTCACATATTCCACATCACCCCCGTCAGCCTGAAGGTAAGGGCGGATCTGCTCCAGAACATTTTTAACTTTCGATTCGAGTTCTTCGTTTGCAACCATGGGAAAGAATTATTGAATGGATTTCAATTACAAGGTGCAAATTTACACAAAAACCAAAAGCCCGCGAAGGGATAAAATCCGGTTTGGCATTATTCCGGCAATTTCGGGTGCTATTCAACGTCAGAATAAACTGTTCCTGCCAGGTCGCGCAGGTTGTATCCCGACGACATGGTTTGTCCGTAGGCACCCGCCGACCTGATGGCAAGCAGGTCATTCCTGCTTGTTTTCGGTAAGGTGACCGACTTGCCGAAACAGTCGGATGATTCGCAGATCGGCCCCACGACATCGTACTTTTCAGTAGCCTCCCGGGAAGTAAGGTTTTCGATCTTGTGATAACTCTGGTAAAGCGCAGGGCGGATCAGATCGTTCATCCCGGCATCGATGATGGCAAACCGGGTGGCGACACCCTTTTTCACGAACAGGACTTTGGCAATCAGGCTGCCGCTCTGACCCACAATGGCCCTTCCCGGTTCAAAGTGGAGTTGCTGGTTGCCCTGCAACTCAATAAAATTCTTAAAAATCCTGAAATAGGAGAAAAAGTCAGGAACCGGGTATCTTTCCGGATCCCCGTAATCGATTCCCAGCCCTCCTCCTACATTGATGATCTCTGCATTGACCCTGTTCGAAATGAACCATGCATTGATCTCGTTAACCCTGTGGCAAAGGCTTTTAAAAACATCAAGGTCGGTGATCTGCGATCCGATATGGAAATGAAGCCCTTTAAGCCGGAGATGTGCCAGTGTTTTCAACTTCTCCAGTACTTCATCGAATTCCCAGGGAAGTATCCCGAATTTATTCTCCTCGAGGCCGGTAGTGATATACCTGTGCGTCTGCGCATCCACATTGGGGATGATCCGCAGGGAGATATCGGCAGTTACACCCATGGCCCCTGCCAGTTCATTGATCACCTCCATCTCCTGGCGTGATTCCACATTGATGCTCTCTATTTTCAGCTCCAGGGCGAGCCGGATCTCTTCATCGGATTTGCCGACACCTGAGAACATGATCCCGCCCGGGTGGAATCCATTATTTATGGCCGCCCTGATCTCGTTCCCGCTCACACAATCGGCACCGAAACCCGATTTGCTGATGCGTGAAAGGATTTCAGTATTCGAATTGGCCTTTAAGGCATAATGAAGGCCATAGCCATACCTGCCGGCTTCCTTCGAACACGATGACAAAGTTTCTCCAAGCAAATCCATGTCATAATAATAGAATGGCGTACGGATCGTCCGAAATCTCCTGAGGGTCTCTTCCTTAAACATCTTCTGGAATCAAAGCAATCAATGGTTGAAAAAATGGGCGCTCAGTGCATTCAACGCCTGCTTCTTGAAGGCTGACGGGATGAGAACCGAAATATTATTCTGGCTTCCCCCGTAAGAGATCATGCGAACATGGATGTCGGAGATCGCGTTGAACAGTTCAGATGCAATATTGCTTTCAGATGCAATTCCTTCGCCGACGGCGCAGATGATGGTCTGGTCATGATCCGCTTCCACCGTTCCGTAATGTTTGAGGTCCTCGACAATTTGCGGGAAAAAGGCAAGATTATCAATGGTGAGCGACACGCTGATCTCTGAGGTAGTGATCATGTCGATGGGCGTTTTATACAGCTCGAATATTTCAAACACCTTTCGCATGAAGCCATACGCCAGCAACATCCTCCCCGACTTAATGCGGATGGCGGTGATGCCGTCTTTTGCTGCAATCGCCTTAACCCCCTTGCCGGTTGGCTTATCGGTGATGGCCGATCCCCTGGCGGCCGGGTTCATGGTGTTTTTAATGATTACGGGGATGCCCGCAACTTTTGCCGGAAGGATGGTGGACGGATGGAGGATCTTGGCCCCGAAATAGGCCAGTTCCGCAGCTTCGTCAAAAGAGAGCTCCGCAATGGGATGAGTATTCTCCACGTACCGGGGGTCATTGTCGTGGAATCCGTCAATGTCTGTCCAGATGACAACCTCGTTAGCATGCACGGCAACCCCGATGAGGGAGGCAGAAAAGTCGCTCCCCCCGCGCCTGAGGTTGTCAATCTCGCCGTAAGCATTCCGGCAGATAAACCCCTGTGTGATGAACAGCTTGCAGTCGGGCTGGTTATCCAGTTCCCTGTCGAGATTTTCACGGATATAATACTGGTCTGGCTCCTGTTCCCGGTCAATACGCATGAAATTCAGCGCCTGCAGCAGAACGGAAGGAATTTTTTTCTCCTCCAGGTGGAACTGGAACAGAGCCGAGGAAATGAGTTCACCCTGCGCAAGAACACATTTGATTTCGTTGGCAGTGAAGAGATCATGCGTGAAGGAACGCAGGTAGGTGAAATGGTTCCGGATCATTTCGCTGCCTTTTTCCCTGTACCCGGCGGTTTCAAAGAGTGATGACACTACTGTTTTATAATGGTGTTCAAGTGCATTGATCCTTACATTTGCTTCCGCCGGGTTTCCTTTTTCAAGCAGACCGGCTATTTCCACAAGGGTGTTGGTGGTTCCCGCCATGGCGGAGAGCACCACGATCAAGGGTTCATTGGTCCCGGCCAGCAACCTGGCTACCAACCTGATATTTTCCGGGGAGCCGACAGAGGTCCCTCCAAACTTCATTACTTTCAAATCCGGGGAATTGGAACTGGATGAATGTTCTGCAAAGATACGCATCGATGATCGATGGATGGGTAAAAAAGTATTGCATGGATGTGCCTGCGTTTGCTATTTGCTTTCTTTTGTAAAAAGCCCGCCAAAACGCAAAATGACCCCCGCGAGTGCCCCGAAAGAAACCAGGATTGCATTCAGATTTGATAAAATGCTTTGCTGGGTCGTGAACAGAAAGATAAAAATGCTTGCTGCGATCAATAATGCAGGCACCCTTAATCTGTTCCAGCTGCCGGTTTTGTGGGTCTGGGCGGTAAATTCCCAGATTTTCGACCGGTCAGCTGAATTTCGGATAAAATACTGAAAAGCCTTGTTCTCAATTTCAAATTCGCCCTGGAATGTTTTTTTAAGTACCCCCTTATTATACAACATGCTTATCGTACTCTGGTTTTTCATGTTGAGCAGGTACCCTCTCGCCAGGCCATATAAAATAAATTGTTCCTCGTTGTCCAACTGGCTCCAGGTATATGCGTAGTTGGCGCGTGAAAGTTCGGCAAAATACATCCTTATCTTTTCCACTTCTGAAGTAACCGGGTTCCTGCCCTGGTCTTCGCTCATGAACAATAACAGTCCGGGATCGAGCAGTTCGCCGTTTTCGAGTGACTGCTTCATTTTTTCATCAGTACTGCCATGAAACCCCTGTGATTCAGTTACGCAGAACATCACAGGGATGTTGAAAATGAGCTGCTGAAGACTGCCAATTAATGCATTGAATTTGAACCTGGCTGCAGGATCTTCAATGGAATCAGAAAAATCCCTGAAACCCTTCACCAACTGTAGCGGAGTTTGTTCGAGCAGTAAAACCGCCGGAGGCTTCATTAAACATGCTTTAAGGCGTTCTATCCTTCCTTCAAAATCTTCCGGGCTCAGTATTTTGTAGTCAAAATTATGAAACAGCAGGTCATGCTTATCGTCCGGGTCGGGTTCCTTTGGGCCGGAAATATCAAAGGCATGCCAATGACATGATTTCAGTTCCTCCGCAGGAATCCCATGCAATGAAACGATAACGGCGTTCCTTCCCGATTTTTTGATTTGCTTCAGCAGCACGGTGGCCGGAATGGGAGATTTATAAAGTCCCTTGTAAACATATAGCTCCGACATGATTTTCCTGACTAGAAAATAGACCAGGATGACAATAATGGCCAATACGACATCATAGACCAGGGTGCCTGTTGCTGAACTGAACATCAACCCTGAGATGTTCAGGGTGTTTTCGTTCGCGGTGTAAATTATACAGGGATTTTCCTTCAGTGGCTTGCGCGTTTCAGACCTGTTCATTAACGAGAAATCCGCAACCAGCCTTTCAAACTGAAGGAAAACCAGTGTGTCATTTCCCCCTTGCCTCGAATCTATCAGCGGATCTGCTCCGAGGCTTTCCTGCGCACTTATATATCTGTTCAGTTGCGAATTGAACCAGAGAAATACTTCATGACCGCCCGCAGCACAATAGTTATCCTTCTTCTTGCAGAATTTGAGATTTGTGTGCCATATGCACTTGAAATATTGGCCTGCCGTATCCCTTTCCTTCAGGAAAACTGCATCCTCCTTTTCAAGGGGTATTTTTTCCCGGACGACCCTGGCAAGACTGTCGGTGCGTTGGCTGAGATTCGAAGCTACACCCTCATACTGATCATATATATAGAACCTGAATCCCTCATTATGAACCGCAACCATGATGATCATTGCAGGAACAACGACACCGGCGATCAGCCAGCTGAAAATAAAAGAGGTGTAGCATTTCATCCGGTGCTTATCCACCTCAGATCGTTCCGGAGTGTTCATCCCTGCAAAGATTAATAACGGCTCGAACCATTTTAAATGGGTTTTCGGCCTGGCAGTTGCATGCCTCTTTTTTTGATGCGCTTTCCGTGACAGATGATAGATCAGCCGGCTGTTGAACACACACATAACCACCACCAGTGCCACAACACCAAATACTACGAATGCAAACGAACAGTGTTGCAGAATCCCGGAAAGGTCAAGGAGCAACAGTAAGGCCGTAACAAGAATGTTGACGCGTAAAAGCAACCGGTATGCCCTGATGTTTTTCGCCGAAGGGTAAAGCCATACACGGAAGAAACTGTCACCTGTATCCTTATGCCAGATAAACCCGGGCAACCGGAAAACAAAATAAAGGATGATCAGGATGCATAAAATCACGCCAAAACAACCGAATGTAAATGTTGAAGCCTGGGCTTCATTGTAAATTACCTTGCGGGGATTGAATAAGGTTATAAGGAACAGATCTGTTGCCGGTACGGGTTGCAGGTAGGTCATGAAATCCTTGTTCCTCAGGTTGATGTCAAGGTAACCTGAATTACCGTCATTAAGCATTGTAATGAATGCATGATCGTTGCACTCGTCTGTGAGGTTATCTGAAAGGTTGAAAATTTCTTTGGAATGATACCACACCTTTCCCGATCTGTCAACAAGGCAATACTCATAATCATCCTGCAACACCGGGCTTTTCAGAGAATTCATGAAGGAGGTGATCACTACAACATTTTCATCCTGCTTGCTCTCCGAACGTTTTGAAAAGGCAATGAGCCATTCGCCGGTCGTGTTGGAATAAACCGGGTCCATGGTATACCAGTAATTCCCGATGGAATCATGAAACTTCTCGGGGTTCTTAAAGTAATCCCGGTAGTGTACATTTGATTTCGGACTGTTATCGGAATCATACGGTGATATCATGAAGGTCATATTTCCCGATTTGTCGGTCCTGAACATCATTTTAAAATAGCGGTAAACTGCCGGGTTCGTTTCTTTGTTAAGCAACACCTCGGTTATTGCGCCTGTCCTCCCGGCACTGATGGCATCATATCGGGTAAGCTGATCCAAAATTGAGTGTCGTTCCTTTGTAAATGCATTTACGATCGTGTCGTTCAGTGTTTTCAGATTCGTATTGGCTTCCTGCCTGTTTTTTTTATGAATAAGCGCTTCGGCAAACAGAATCGCTGTGATCAGCGTGACCGAGACGACCGAAATGCCTACCATTCCTGCAAGAGACCTTGTGAACCTTTCATTGGGACCTGCAATAAAGACTTTCAGAATAGGCAGGCTGAATATGATAAAACTGAATATCAGCAGAAAGATGACAACCTGGTAGAAAGGAAGTCCCCGTTCAAGGGAATTCACGGTTTGTATATTGATAAGCCCGCCAAGGAACCATTCATTCTTGTCATGAAATCCTACGGGGATGAGAAAAAGTTGATATTCCAAACCGTTTAACCGCACCTTCTGGATAAACCCACCCTTTATGAAACTTTTACTCGAGGAATCTGACTTTACGGCCGCGTCACACAGGGAAATATTTTTTGATTCAGGTTTTTTCCCGTCTCCCAGGTAAAGCTTCATTTCCGTCCTGGCTGATGAAAAAACAAGTTCGTTGTTCCTGATCAGCAGGTAATCGGTAAAAAACTCTTTCCTTAACAATGGACTGAGGAAATTTTTAACGCTGATGCTGCAAACCACCCTATCTTTCTGTGATGTCTCTGCCTTGTTTCCGTCACCAGACGGTTGGTTGTTGCTATTTTTTTTACCGGTCGGGGTTCCTGCTTTTTTCTGTTTATTGGCTGAATTGCCCCCCTTTGCGGAATTATCCGGAGAACTTTCAGTAGTATCGATGGTGTAAATAATATTTTCAGGTTTTTCCAGGATTGATTTTCCCCCAAACAAAATATTGTCGTTGAACGTGCTCTTTGAGAATAACGACAGATTCTTTTTCCGGTCTTCTTTCTGCTTTTTTTGTTCAGATGCGCACTCCCGTGCTTCGGGCGAGTTTTCAATCGTTTTACTGAAATGGTTTACCAGGCGTTCAATGACTTTATCCTGGTCTTTCATGGCCCCCGCAAGTTGGTTCAGCGACCTGAATCCCTGCTCCTCCAGGTTTTGCCTGTTACTGCTCATCGTAACAAAAAAATAAAAACTCAGCAGGAGCATGATGGCGACAAATATGGCAACCGAGATGCCCGGGATCCCAATTTTATTAGCCGGTAATTTCATAGGCTGATTTTTTGGATAGTTTGTTGACTTGTCAGGAAACTGATCCGATTCTTCTGTTTTACCCACTCCCCGGCAGATCCTTCTTTCCTGATAATTAATGTTTTATTTGGAGGGAAGGCAGTTAGTCAGAGCCACAACAAAATGTACTGGCTTTGATAGGAAGTTTAACAGGTTGCAATGGGCAAATATAATAACACAATAACCAAAAAAGGTCGTTGTTAATAACTTTATTCAGACTGACTATTGATTTTTTATCAATTGCAGGATCAACAATACACACTTCTTGTTTATGCATTGGTTAACCTCCTTTCATGGATGGATTATCGAAGAAACCTGGTCGCCGGCTTTTTCCCGGCATTCTCCCCCCTCATTCCCGGCATCTCGAAAGTAAGTGCTCCCGGGTTGCAATCGGTTTACAACCGGGTTGGTTCCGGCTGATTCATTCATCTTCAATCATCTTCCGCAAAACCTTATAATCAGTTTTTCCGGTTCCCAAAACCGGAATTTCATCCAGCTCAATGATGCGTTTTATTCTGGCTATTGGTGCCACTCCATTTTTCAAAAGATAGCTGTTTGTCTCATCGAGGTTCATGCGGAGAGTCGTGAACAGCACAATTTGCACAGGTGTTGTTTTGTCCGACCCTTCCACTGCCAATACCTGCTTTTCCTGATCGCCGTATTTTTCCAGCAATATTTTTTCAATAAACGGGAGGCTGATCATCTCCCCGGCAACTTTAATAAACCGTTTAAGTCGCCCGGTAATGAACAGGTATCCATCTTCATCCAGGTATCCAAGATCCCCGGTTTTATAATAGGTTTTACCATTGATATCTTCAAAAGGATTAATTGTATCTTCACCCAGGTAGCCATGAAACACATTTTTCCCCCGCACGTAAATCATTCCGGCCTCTCCTGGCTTTACCTCATTCTTTGTTTCCAGGTTAATAATCAGGTGATCAACACCAGGGATAAATTTGCCGACACTATTCATTTTTTGCCTCTCCACAGGATTGGCGGAAAGTATTGGAGCACATTCAGTAATTCCATAACCTTCCAGAAGTATGGCATCAGTGGTCAGACTCTGAAAAAGTTCCTTTAACACAGGGGGCATCGCTTCAGCCCCGGAGATAACATAGCGAATGGATTTAAAATAATAGGCAGATCCGGCAGCCATCAGCATCTTTAAAAAACCAGGAGTTCCAATCATCATGTTCGACCTTGTATGTTTCAAAATTTTCAACACCTCCCTCGCATCGGTCGGATTGGGCGTATAGGCAACCCTGACCCCTGAAATCAGCGGCAGCGCGACCAATGCAGTAAATCCAAAACTGTGAAACGGAGGCAGAAATCCAAGAAAAATCGTTTTATCCTCAATCCTGATCAGTTCAAAAGTGCCATGCAAATCGCTGGT
>CAIKNA010000142.1 GCA_903828645.1 uncultured Bacteroidales bacterium | reverse complement strand
TATTTTTATTTGTAAAATGAGCCCTTCAGGAAGTGTGATATGGGCGGTCCAGGCAGGTGGAACTGATGATGACGAGGGTTCGTCGGTGGTTTGCGGGAACGACGGTTCCGTATATATCAACGGGTTCTATGAAAACATTGCCCATTTTGGACCTTACGTTCTGAATACCGGCGCGGGATCAGGTTCCTTTGCTACCTATGCAGCAAAACTGGATGTTGCCGGGAACTTCGCCTGGGCCAACTCGCTCGATGTGGCATGCAGGAGCAACAATGTGATGTGCATCGATGCAGGGAACAACATCTATCTCACCAGCTCTTTCTGGGGATCGGCGGAAGTGGGGCCATCCATTCTGTGGAGCCATGGGTATGGCGATGTCTACATTATCAAAATGGATGAGGACGGCCAGGTTTTGTGGGCAAAAGGAGCCGGCAGCAACTACGTTGACGACGGACTGGGAATTGCCCTGCTGCCTCAGGGGGATATTGCTGTTACAGGAATTATTTCAGATGGTGCGGTCTTCGACAGCATTGCCGTTGCCTCCGGATCAAACAGCATTTTTATTGCCATGCTCCATCAGCACGGGTTTATCGCCATGGATGAGATCAATTATCATTCGTCCGACAGCCTCAACACGGGAGACTGGGTTGAGATCAGGAATACCGGCTCCAAAACCATAAAACTGGCAAACTGGACACTGAAAGACGGAAATGACAACAATGCATTTCTCCTGGATTCCCTGGCCGCCATAGCTCCCGGGCAGTTTCTCGTTTTTTGCCAGGATACCTTAAAGTTCAGACATTTTCATCCGGAGGTACTGAATTACACCGGTCCGTTTAATTTTGACCTTGCTTCAAACGGCGAAAAAGTTAGGTTATACGATGATAATGGGTTGCTCATTGCCCAGGTGCGCTACTTTTCTGTTCAACCCTGGCCGGGCACAGCCGATGGAACCGGCAGAACCATCGAACTGCGCGATTGCCAGGCGGAATTGTCGGATGGCAGGAACTGGTTTGCCGGCTGCCCTGGAGGTTCGCCGGGAAGAAGATACCAGGCTTGCGACAGCCTCGGGATTATTGCCATCATGCAGGGTATTCAATCATTGGTGATTTCTCCAAATCCTTTAACGGACCTTCTCCGGGTCGCGTTTTATTCGTCAGAATGCACGGGTGTTGAACTTCATGTTCTTGATGCAACCGGAAGGAGTGTGAAGACCGTTCTCAAAAACGATTTGAAGCAGGGAAACAATGTCATTGAACTTTCAGTGGGAGATCTTCCTTCGGGAATTTATCTTGCCGCGATGACATGCGGAAGATACAGGATGACCGGGAAATTCATTAAAACCGGAACCCGGTTTCAATGATCTTCATAGCGTGGATTCCGTTCCTTACAGATGGTGTATTATAAGTACCTGCTAATATCGGTCAGGATTCAATGATAATCTGGTACTTGTCAAGTAAACCCGGGATCCCTGCGGAGGAGAACCTTGCTTTTTTCGCGCTGTTTAGTTCGAGGTCGATGGAATAATTGTAAGCCGTGCGGAAATCTGCTTTTTCTAAAATCGTTTGTTGAAAAAGGGTCCGGGTTAAATCGCAGTTCAGGAAACCGGAAGCCGTAAGGTCAGCCCCGGAAAAATCAGCCTCCTTGATGGTGCAGTTTTTAAAGAGGGTACTCCTGATCTTTTTTTTATGGAAGGTGGCGTAATCCAGGGAGCAATCCTCAAAACGGAATGACAGCAGGAAATCCCTGCATTTGGTAAAATCGACGCCCAGCAGTTTGCAGCCATTAAAACGGACATTTTTCAAACCTGTGTTGTTCAGTTTGACCATGCTGAAACTGCATTCATCAAATCTGCAATCAACAAAATCGCTGTCCGAAAGGTCGCTTTGTGTGAAGATGCAGTTGACAAATGAGCAGTTGTCAAATTCCAGGGGTGGCAGTTTCTTGCCGGAATAATTGATTTTGGTAAAAGTCTTTTTCTCCTGAAGCGCTTTCTGCATGACGGCGGTTGTCTTTGCTATGCCAAATTTAGCATGTTTTGGCGGATTCCGTTGAGAAGAATGTAAACACAGAACCAAAAATAAAATATTTTTGTGAAATCTAAGAATGTGGAAGTATGGAGAGAAGAATGGAATCGCTGGCAGGGAAAAAGCTGGTTGGAAAACGCCTTAAAATGACCTTTGCGGAAAACAGGACCTTCGAGTTGTGGAGTAACTTCATGCCCCGGCGAAAAGAAATCAAAAACAAGATCGGGACAATGCTTTATTCAATCCAGGTTTATAAACCTTCATTTTTTAACGATTTCAACCCAACAGCCGAATTTGAAAAATGGGCAGCTGTTGAAGTAACTGATTTTGATGATGTTCCCGGGGGAATGGAACCATTTATATTACCAGCCGGCCTTTATGCCGTGTTCTTGTACCAGGGGGCTGCAAGCGGGGCAGCCACGGCATTCCGGTATATTTTTGGAACATGGCTGCCTGATTCCGGCTACTTATTGGACGACAGACCTCATTTTGAAATATTGGGCGAAAAATATAAAAATGAGGATCCCGGGTCGGAGGAGGAATTGTGGATCCCTGTCAAAAGAAAATGAGCGAATCCATTGCTGCATAAAAAAAGCCCGCTTATTGCGGGCTTTTTTCTTAACCTGTGCTGACAAATTATTTTTTGTGAGCTTTCTTTGCAGGAGCTGGTTTAACAGCTTTTGCAGCTTTTGCAGGTTTGATCAGGTGTTTTGCAACTGAATCCTGATGAGCAATGGAATCAGCTACTCTTTTCTGAATCATCTGAACCTTAGCAATTGAATCGGCTGTTCTTTGTTGTTTAGCCTGGATCATCGCCATGGAATCAGCTACTCTGATAGAGTCAGCAACTCTTTTTGCTTCTTTTTCCTTTGCGCTGGGGCCGCATGATGTCATGAGAGCTACAACGGCAATAACTAAAATAAATGCAAGTTTTTTCATTTGTTTATCGATTTTAAAAACGAGTACAAAGATACGGCATATCGATTATCGAATCCTAATTTTTTGCCAATTATTTTTAACATTTTTTAACATTTCGGTATTGTGTTGATTTTGTATTAATTACAAAACCGGTTGAGCCTGTTTTAAACCTTGTTTTTAATAAAAGTTCCCTTTCTGAACTCCGCGAAGGCGATGGAAAGCTCTTCTTCGGTGTTCATCACGATCGGTCCCCGCCATGCAATGGTCTCCCGGATGGGCATTCCTGAGATCAGGATGAAGCGGGCGCCCTGGCTTCCTGCCAGAGCCCTTATCTGCCGGCCTTCGCCAAACAGGGCGCCTTCGCCTGCCTGCAAAGGATTTTTCCTGCTCTGGTCCATCACGGCCTCTCCCTCATAAAGGAATGCAAAAACAGTGTGTTGCGGGTTGCAAGGTGCGATGAATTCTGTGTTTCCCGGCATCTCCACATCAAGATATTCAGGGTCGGCAACGATATCCCTTACCGGACCGTTAACCCCGTTGAAAACCCCGGCAATGACCTTGACCCTGATGCCATTATCAAGCACCACTACGGGCACGTTTTCCGCCGGAATATCCTGGTACCGCGGTGCAATCATTTTTCGGGAAGCCGGAAGGTTGACCCAGAGCTGGAAGCCATACATCCGGCCACCGTCAGGTTTTGGCATCTCCTGGTGAATGATCCCGCTGCCTGCGGTCATCCATTGAATGTCGCCTTTTCCGATAATCCCGCTGTTTCCCATGCTGTCGCCATGCTCCACCCTCCCGTCGAGCATATAGGTAACCGTCTCCATTCCCCGGTGGGGGTGCCAGGGGAACCCGGCCATAAAATCATCGGGATGATCGGATCCAAAGAAATCAAGCAGTAAAAATGGGTCCAGCAAACCCTCTTCTGAAAATCCGAAGATCCTGGTCAACTTTACTCCAGCTCCATCCCGGGTAGGATTTCCCTTGAGTATTTTGGCAATTTTTCTATCATCCTGCAGGTTATTTTCCATAACGATGTTTTTCAAGTTGTATTTATTTACAGTTTTGCATGAGAGCAACATTGACCTCAGGCACACCAGAAATGCAAAGGTGCACACATTTTCAAAATGAAGGGTGACATTATCCGGTAAACGTGTTGTAATATCAGGAAATGTAACTCCAAAATTGGTAGCTTTGGGCGTTTTTTACCGGGTTGCCTGGGTGTTTTTTAACTGTTATGAAAAATTTTAAGATGAAAACCGGATCCAGAACAGCCATCCTGATGTTATTTCTTGTATCCGTTTTCATGTTTTGTTCGCTGCAAGTCCCGGTAAAGTGCGGAAAATGGCGCTGGGATGTTAAAACATTGACCGATAAGGCCGGCAGTTCATTGCTGTTAAAGGAACCTGTTCCTTCTTCGATAGACCAGCCGGTCAGAGAACCTTCACCCAAAGTACTGCATCACGACAGTCACTCTGATAGCAGGTTGCCAAGATTCCCAAATGAAAACCAGGTGGTGGAAATTGTTGCCTGCGGGATAAAAGTCAAATATGAAGAAGATGACCATGACCTCCACCTGGTGTTAAAATCACCTTCCTCTGAAAATAGCATGGATCACATACCAAAACGTTTACTTTTGTCCGTAAATGAATAAAATACTTTGAAAATGAATAGAATAAAACTGGCGAATGATCTGCAACTTTCCAGGATAGTTCACGGGCACTGGAGATTGGCCGAATGGAAAATATCGGCTCAGGAATTGTTGAAATTGACCGGGCAGGCAATTGAATCGGGGATAACCACCTTTGATCACGCGGATATCTATGGGAATTACCAGTGTGAAAAACTGTTCGGAGATGCCCTTGGCCTGAAAAAAAGTCTGCGCCGGGAAATTGAAATAGTGACCAAGTGCGGCATCAAATTGAAATCTGACAGGTTTCCCGGCCGGAAACTGAAAACATACGATTATGGCTATGAACATATTGTTTCTTCGGTAGACCAGTCATTGGTGAATCTCGGGACCGATTATCTCGATTTGCTCCTGCTGCACCGGCCCGCACCGTTTTTTAACCCTAAAGAGGTTGCCCGTGCCTTTTCAGTACTGAAAAAGAGCGGGAAAGTTTTGCATTTTGGTGTCTCCAATTTCAGCCCGTTGCAATTTGAAATGGTCAATTCTTATACCGACGAAAGGCTGGTGACCAACCAGGTGGAGATATCGCCGTTCTGCCTGGACCATTTTGATAACGGGAACATCGATTTTTTCCTGAAAGAAAAAGTAAAGCCAATGGCCTGGTCTCCTTTGGCCGGCGGCCGGCTGATGGACCCCCATGACGAAAAGGGAGAGAGAATCGTAAGGGCGCTGAGGGAAGTTGCCGAAGAGCTGAATGTCGCCACCATCGACAAAATCATCTTCAGCTGGCTTTTAAAACACCCGGCCTCAATCATCCCGATTGTCGGAACCGGGAACATTGACCGCATCAGAGGTGCAGCAGATGCAATAAATATAGAAATGAACATGGAGCAGTGGTATAAAATATATACCGCTTCAACGGGGCAGGATTTGCCGTGAGCAATTCACAACTAATCATTTTCAATGTATCACAGCCTTTGCAACGTCAAGGTCTATCTCCTTCTCCCATTTTGCGATGACCAGGGTCGCTACACTGTTCCCGATCAGGTTCGTGATTGCGCGCGCCTCGCTCATAAAGCGATCAATGCCGAGAATCAGGGCCAGGGAGGCGACAGGGATATCCCCGACAACAGGCAAAAGGGCGGCCAGGGTGATAAACCCGCTCCCAGTGACGCCTGCCGCCCCTTTTGAAACAAGCAAAAGAACAAGCAGCAATGTTACCTGGTGTGAAAGAGGAAGGTAGCTATTGGTTGCCTGGGCAAGAAAAACAGTCGCCATGGTGAGGTAGATGGAGGTGCCGTCAAGGTTGAATGAATAGCCGGTGGGAACGACCAGTCCTACAACCGATTCTGAACAGCCTCCTTTTTGCAGCTTTGCCATCAGACTTGGCAGGGCTGCCTCCGACGACGAAGTTCCCAGGACGATCAGGATCTCCTCTTTGATAAATCCAAGCAGGCGGAAAATATTAAATCCAGAATACCTTAATATTCCTCCCAAAACGAGGACAATAAACAGGATGCAGGTAATATAAAACGACAGCATCAGTTGTCCGAGTGATTCCAGTGAACCGACTCCGTATTTTCCGATGGTAAATGCCATTGCGCCAAATGCCCCGACCGGCGCAACTTTCATGATTATATTGATCACGGCAAAAAGTCCGGCTTGCACAGATTTGATCCCGTTCATGACAGGCCTGGCCTTATCCCCGATTTTTGTAAGGGCTATGCCAAAGAGAACTGAAAAAAAGAGGATCTGCAGCAAATCCCCGTTTGAAAGGGCATTGATGATATTCTCCGGAATGATGTGCAACAGGAAATCAACCGCGCTGGTCGAATTACCCTGTGTTACATAGGAGGATACCGCTTTTACATCGAGGGTTGCGGGATTTACCATCATGCCGCTCCCCGGCTTCAGTATGTTAACCACCGCCAGGCCGATAATCAGCGCAACAGTGGTGACCACCTCAAAATACAGCAGTGCCTTGATCCCGACCCTGCCCACTTTTTTTATATCCTGCATGCCTGCAATCCCGTTCACGACCGTGCAAAATATCACGGGAGCGATCATCATTTTTACCAGCCTGATGAAACCATCGCCAAGCGGCTTTAATTTTACTGCAAAATCAGGGTAAAAAAAACCGATCGTGATCCCGATCAGGATCGCAATGATGACCTGGGCGTACAAGTTTTTCAACAGTTTCGGCATATCGTCGTTTTAAGCAGTTATTCCCCTGATCCATCCGGGAACTGCGTCGGTTACGATGATCACAACCGAGAGCATCATAACCCCGGTGAGGAGGAGGTTGATCAATCCCTGGACAAAATATTGGGGTACGGAAAGTTGCGGGATATAAATCCCGGTAATGTTCATGATCCCTGCAATGACGGTTGTAATACCAATGAAAACCAGGGGAATGATCGTCACCCAGGCATATTTTGCCTTCCCCCGGTTAATGATATAGGAGGTCCCGATCGCCAGGGCAATGGTTGCCAGGAGCTGGTTTGCCGTTCCGAACATGGGCCATATCGTGGATACACTTCCCGTATAAATGAAATATCCCCAGGATAAGACCACCAACCCGCTGCAGATAAGGTTTCCGGGTAACCAGTTGGCCTTTTTGAATGGCTTGTAGAATGTGCCGAACAACTCCTGCAGGATAAACCGGGCAACACGGGTTCCGGCATCAATGGTCGTGAGAATGAAAAGAGCCTCAAACATGATGGCAAAATGGTACCAGTACGACATCAGCCTGTCCAACCCGGGAATACTCGAAAAAACCTGGGCCATGCCCACCGCCAGGGAAACGGCACCGCCTGTGCGCCCTGTAATGTTTTCACCGACCTCGGCTGCAAGTCTGGGCAAATCTGACCGGGTAAATCCCATTGCATGCAATTGTGGTAAGATCTGCGCAAATTTTTCAGCGGGAACATTGATCTGGAAATAATCAAGCGGATAAAGACTGGCTGCGGCAATCAGGGCCATGATGCTTACAAGACCCTCTGCCAGCATTGCCCCGGCTGCGATTGGACGAATGTGCGATTCGTTCATGATCATCTTGGGTGTCGTTCCGGAACTGATCAGGGCATGAAACCCGGAAATGGCGCCACACGCAATGGTAATGAAGAGATAGGGGAAGAGGGTTCCCGGGATGATCGGCCCACCCCCGTGTATGAAAGAGGTAAATGCCGGCATCTGCAAATCAGGAGCTACAATAATGATTCCAACCACCAGCATTGCGATTACTCCAAGTTTCATGATGGAACTCAGGTAATCGCGTGGAGATAGCAGCAGCCAGACAGGAAGGACAGAAGCGAAAAAACCATATCCGGCAAGCATAAGGGTGAGTGTCTTGTGGTCATATGTGAACCAGGAGGCCAAGGGGGAGGAGGGGATGAATTTCCCGAAAATAACTGCAGAAGCCAGCAGGATCACCCCCATGATGGTCGCTTCAACCACCTTTCCCTTGCGGAACCGGAACATCCAGATCCCCATGAAAATGGCAATGGGTATCGTAGAGGCAATGGTGAACAGCCCCCAGGAAGATTCACTCAGGGCATTTACCACAACCAGTCCCAGTCCGGCAATGGCAATAATGATGATCAGAAAAGTGGCTATGGAAGCGGTGATACCACTCGTTATTTTTCCTATTTCAATCCGGGCGATTTCGGCCAGCCCTTTGCCATCATGCCTCACCGAAGCGGTGAGGATCACGATATCATGTACCGACCCGGCCATGACCGCCCCGACAATCATCCAGAGAAACCCGGGAAAATAACCGAATTGGCAGGCCAGTACCGGTCCGACCAACGGCCCGGCGCCTGCTATCGCGGCAAAATGGTGGCCGAACAGGATCCATTTGCTCATGGGATAGTAGTTCTGGCCGTCGTACAGGCGGCCTGCCGGCGTAATCCGGCCCGGATCAAGGGTCAGCACGCGGGATGCGATAAACCCAAAATAAAAACGATAGGCTAAAGCAAAGATCGCAAGGGCAGCAATGACAAGTGGCAGTGCGTTCATGGGTCAAAAGTAAAAGTATTTTTGAAAAGAGGCCGTATTGTTAGCAATTCCCGAACCAAATTATTTATAATTTAGCTTGCTGGACAAATCAGGGATGAAATATAATTTTGACAAACGTATCGACCGGGAGAATACCTGCAGCGTGAAGTATGATTTGCGGCAAACTGTTTTCGAAAAGAGTGATGTAATTCCGATGTGGGTTGCCGATATGGATTTCGAAACCCCTGATTTCATCCGTGATGCAGTCATCCGGCGTGCCAACCATCCCATTTATGGCTATACGTTCAGGGATGCGGGTTATTATCAGCCTGTCATGGAGTGGATGCAATCGCATCACGGCTGGACAGTTCAAAGAGACGAAATCATATTCAGCCCCGGAGTGGTGCCGGCACTCAGTTTTGCCGTGCTGGCTTTTACCAGACCCGGGGATAAGATCATCATTCAATCCCCGGTTTATCCCCCCATCTTCCGTACAGTGGAGGATCACAACAGGGAAGTTTCAAACAACCGGCTGATCCTGAAAGAAAACACGTGCCTGGTTGATTTCACCCTGCTTGAAGAACAGGCGAAAGATGCCGCGATGCTCATCCTGTGCAATCCACACAATCCGGCAGGCCGTTGCTGGGACAAAAGCGAACTTGAAAGGATTGCTCAAATCTGTCTGAAGCACAAGGTGCTGGTTTTTTCCGATGAGATTCATGCCGACCTGGTCATGCCGGGGTTCCGGCACCAGGTCTTTGCCAATTTGTCGCCCGAAGCAGCGGAGATCACGATCACCGCCCACGCACCGAGTAAGACATTCAACCTGGCCGGGCTTGCCACCTCCTCCGTGATCATTTCGAACCCGGTATTGCGGGCATCCTTTTCACAGGTAATCGAAAAAATGCACCTGGGCATGGGAAATCTTTTCGGGAGCGTCGCGTCCACCGCCGCATATCTGCATGGAGAGCCCTGGAGACTGCAGCTGATAGATTACCTGCATAAGAATATTGAATATACCGAAACATTCATCAGGAATAACATCCCTGGTTTATTGATGTACCGGCCGGAAGCGACCTATATGATCTGGCTTGATTTCAGGAATTTCGGGCTGGATGACACGACACTTAAGAACAAACTTGTCCATGAGGCAGGACTGGGCTTTAACCCGGGGAGAGAGTTCGGGCCCGGCGGGGAAGGCTGCATGCGGATGAACATAGCCTGTCCGCGATCAACCTTGACGGAAGCGCTTGGGCGACTCGGGAATATGCTTATCGGAAATTTACCATAACTTTCTTTTTCTTCTTGTTTTCTTCAAACATTGAATATATGAAAAATGTCGTTGAATTAAAACAGCTAAGGAAATTTATCCTTCTGCTTTTAAGCATGATAGCCGCTACCTCTTATTGCCAGCCGCTTACCGGCATCAAGACCATCCCGGGAAGTTATGCCACCATTTCAGCAGCGGTATCCGCCCTCAATTCCCAGGGAGTCGGCAGTGGCGGGGTAACCTTCAATGTATCGTCGGGTTACACCGAGACCCTGACGGCAAGGATCAACCTTACCGCCACAGGCACCCAGGCAAATCCAATCGTTTTCCAGAAAAACGGGTCGGGGGCCAACCCGAAGATCACTGCGTACGCTGGATCGGCAACACCTTCCTCGGCAACACCCGACGGGATATGGAGTTTCCAGGGATCCGACTGGGTGACCATCAACGGTATTGATCTTTTTGATCCGAATACCGCCAACCCGGCTACGATGGAATATGGCTATGGTTTTTTCAGAAATACAGCCTATGACGGATCACAATACAACACCATAAAGAACTGCACCGTCACCCTGAACCGGGTGAACAATGTAGCGGGAACCTCTCCCATGGTCGAAGGATCGGTTTGTATCCTGGTAATCAATTCCACTCCAACTGCAGCCACTTCCGCATTTGCCCCCTTTTCCCCCGCCGGGACCAATTCCTACAACAAATTCTACACAAACCTCCTTCAGAACTGCAATTACGGGATCGCCATGACAGGTTCCATTGCGGCAACGCCATTCGACCTGGGCGATAACGGGAACGATGCGGGGGGATCCTCATCCCTGACAGGAAATTCGATTTTAAATTATGGGGGAGGGTCCACCAATTCCTCAACAGCAGGAATTCGGGCAATTAATCAATGGGGTTTGAACATTTCTTATAACAACATAAATAACAATAATGGTTC
>CAIKNA010000141.1 GCA_903828645.1 uncultured Bacteroidales bacterium | reverse complement strand
GACAGCCTCCTGATCAGAAACGAACAGGTTCTGATTGACAGGAAGTATAAACCTGTTATGAACTGGTTCGCAGACGCAGGCCTGGTAAACAATGAACCACGATATATCTACCAGAATTTCGGGATGAGCATCGGACTTAGCATGACACTCCCCGTTTTCGATGGCAACCAGCGTAGGATGAACTACGAAAAGATCAGGATTCACGAGGCAACCAGGAAAAATTATGAAGAGAATTTCCGTTTCCGGTATCATGCCCAATTGCATCAGATGGAGATTGAACTGGAAAAAACCATCGGGTCTCTGAAGGAAAATGAAAAGCAGGTTTCACTGGTAACGCAGCTGATTGCTGCCTACAAGGTGCTGCTCAATGACGGATCCGTTCCCATCGGGGATTACATCCTGGCATTGAGGAACCTGATTGAGGCCAAACATGCCGGATTGCTTTACCGGATCAGGACACAATATATCATAAACGAGATCAACTTCTGGAGACAATGATGAACAGGGTTTTGACAATATTACTTTCCGGGGTTGTCTGCCTGGCAAACCTGACTTCCTGTAAAAACAGCCAGGATCAGGGCGAGAAAGCGGTCCATTCGGTGGTTCCGGTAACAGTGACCATGCCGAGAACTGGTAAAATGGCCGAATATACCGAGTTGATGGCAACCTCAGCATTTCTTGTCAGGACTGTGATCAAGTCACCGGTGACAGGGTATGTCGAAAAATGTTCAGTTTCACCGGGTGATAAAGTGGTGAAAAACCAGGTTCTTTTTCAGCTCCGCACGAAGGAGGCGGCAGCTCTGGACCAGAAAAACCGTGATTCATTGGATATTAACGGCATGGTGACGATGAAAGCCACGATGACCGGTGTCGTTGCAGCCATTGACCATCCCCAGGGTGATTTTATCCAGGAGGGAGATGTGTTATCCACGTTGGTTGAACCCGAAAGCCTCGTGTTTTTGCTGGAAGCGCCATTTGAAATGAATAAAATCATCCATACAGGTGTTGAGTACAAACTGGTGCTGCCGGGTGATGAAGAGATCGTCGCCGTTGTCAAATCTGTCCTGCCTTCGATGTCGGGAGCCTCGCAAACCCAGCGCATGGTACTTAAACCAAGGGTTGCAAGGGATATTCCCGAAAACCTGACGGCACAGGTGAAGATTTTGCAGACAGCCAGGGACAACGCGGTAATCCTTCCGAAAAGCTGTCTGCTGAATGATGAGATCATGAAAAATTTCTGGGTAATGAAATTGATAAACGACACCATGGCGGTGAAAATCCCGGTAAGAACAGGCATACAGGGAACAGACAGCATCGAGGTGGTTTCCCCGGTTTTTAAACCCACCGACCGGATTCTTACCAGCGGGAATTACGGTTTGGGAGATACGGCCGTGGTTAGGATCATCCATCTGAACAACTGAAATCACCTGAACGACCAGCGCCATGTTTAACCAGGATTTTTACCTGAAACACTCCAAGCCGATTATCTTCGTTCTGCTGGTGATCCTTTTCACGGGAGGATTTGCCTACCGGAAGATGGAGACCCTGCTGTTCCCGGATGTCGTTTTCCCTAAAATAAGGATCATTGCCGATAATGGTGAACAGCCCATCGACAAGATGCTGATCACCGTGACCAGGCCTCTTGAAATTGCCATTAAAAGGGTGAACGGAATTGAGACGGTGCGCAGTTCAACAAACCGCGGAAGTTGCACCATCGAAGCGTTTTTCAGCTGGAAAACGGATATTGATGCAGCAAGAGGTCAACTTGAAGCCCGCATCAACGAGATCAAGAATACCCTTCCCGCGGCCACTGATCTCACCATCGAGCCGATGAGCCAGAACATTTACCCGGTGATCGGTTATACGCTTGAAAGCGACAGATCGGGGCAAGTCGAGATGCGAAATGCAGCGATGTTTTTTGCAAGGCCCCGTTTCTCGGAAGTTTCGGGCATATCCAATGTTTTTGTCAGGGGCGGGAAAACCAAGGAATTCCTGGTCATCCCCGATCCCATGAAGATGGTGCAACTGGGACTGACACCCCAAAACCTCGTCGATATTCTCGGGAGTACCAATTTTATCGAATCCAACGGTTTGCTCTCCGATTACCGCCGGCTATACCTTTCGGTGACCGACAGCCGGATCAAAACACTCGATGATCTGCGCAACACCGTGATCCGGAACGACCGCAACCGGATTATCCGGCTATCCGACCTTGCCACAGTTGAATTCCAGGAACAGCAGGAATTTATCCGCATCAACGCCAACGGGCATGATGCCGTTATTCTCGACCTGGTAAAACAAAAAGGAACAAACCTGGTTGATTTTGTCGATAAAGTGCAGGAAAAGGCGCTGGAGATCCAAAGACAGCTCCCTCCCGGGATGACCCTGAAACCCTATTACAACCAGTCGGCCTTTGTAACCGAATCGATCAACAGTGTGCTCCGGGCCATCTATGAAGGGCTCTTCCTGGCTTTGCTGGTTGTGATCCTTTTCCTTCGCTCCTTCAGGGCCAGCCTGAATGTGATCATCATCATACCGGTTACCCTGACGCTCACACTTACCGTCCTGTACCTGTGCGGCATCACACTGAACATCATGTCGCTGGGCGCCATTGCGGCATCCATCGGGCTGATCATCGACGATGCCATTGTGGTGATCGAACAAATCCACCGCATTCATGAGGAGAACCCGGGCAAGGATCTGCATGATGTCGTCAGAGATACCATCCGGATGTTGTTCCCCGCAATGATAGGGTCATCGCTGAGCACGATCGTGATATTCTTTCCCTTTGTGCTGATGAGTGGGGTAGCAGGAAGTTTCTTCAGGGAGTTGACCACCACCATGGAAATCACCCTGGTTTGCAGTTTCCTGACTACCTGGCTTGGGCTGCCGGCACTTCACCTGGTGCTGGGATATAAACACAAGGAAAAAAAGATTTCCGCGGCTGAAAAGGATAAAGGCAGGCATCTTGACTGGCTGGTCTGGTTTTTCGACAAACCGGCATTTGCGGTGGTTTTTATTCTTATCCTGGGGTTAAGCACCATTTTTCTGCTTCCGAAACTCAATACGGGATTTCTCCCTGTTCTGGACGAAGGAACGATCGTATTCGACTACCTCACCCCACCAGGCACGGCACTGGACGCCTCTGATGCCATGATGCGCAGGGTGGATACTATTGTGCTGCATCACCCGGATGTGGCGACCTACATGCGGCGTACCGGGACCAACATGAGTTCAAGCATCAGCATGGCAAGCGGGGTAATCCCTCCCAATGAAGGCGATTATCTCATCCAGCTGAAGCCTGGAATCAAGCGTTCTACGGAGGTGGTGATTTCTGAGCTAAGGGAAAAGATCTCAGCACAGGAGCCCGCGCTCAACATTGAATTCGGGCAACGGATCGCTGATTTACTCGGCGATCTGATCGGGAGGCCTGAACCGGTTGAAATAAAAATTTTCGGCGATGACAAGGCGATGCTTGAGACCCTGGCCATCCGTGCGCAAACATTGCTGGAAAAAGTAAAAGGGATTGCCGATCTGAAAAACGGGATCGTAATCGAGGGTCCGGCCATAACCATCATCCCTGACGAAGCCAGGCTGGCGCAGTTTCATCTGAGTCCTGCCGAACTGCAAACACAACTGAAAGCCTATAATGAGGGCGTGCAGGTTGGCGAGGTGCAATCGGGTGAACAGATGCTCAACATCCTCCTGCGTTTTACCAGTTTCAGGGAGAACTCGCTTGAAAAAATACTCGGGCAGCCCATCTTCGCCCCCGATGGTTCCTTCAGGCCGCTGAAATATTTTGCCAGGGTGGAGTTATCGAAAGGAACACCGGATATTACCCGGGAAGACCTCAAATCGAATATCGTGGTGACCGCCCGGCTTGAAAACCGGGATCTTGGAAGCGCCATCAACGACATTAAAGGCACCCTGGCACGGAACCTGCTGTTGCCGGCAGGGTATTACCTGGTATATGGCGGTACCTGGGCACAACAGCAATCATCATTCCGGGAGTTGCTGATGATACTGCTGGCCGCGACTGTGCTTGTGTTTTCCGTTTTGCTTTTTCTTTTCCGGGATTTCCGTATTTCGCTCCTGGTCATCTTCATCTCGCTGCTGGGTACCTCCGGCTGTATCTGGGCCCTTTACATTACCGGGATTCAGCTCAATGTTGGCAGTTATACGGGGATCATCATGATTGTCGGGATCATCGCGGAGAATGCAATTTTCACGGTCAACCAATTTGCTGTTAACATGAAATCTTCGGCAAACGATGTTGACGGATCCATCCGCTATGCCATTTCGTTGCGGATCCGACCAAAACTGATGACAGCCATTGGCGCGATCCTGGCCCTGACTCCCCTGGCCCTAGGCTCAGGTGTGGGAGCCCAGATGCAGCAACCTCTTGCCATCGCGGTCATCGGAGGATTCCTGATTGCACTTCCCCTGTTGCTCTTCGTTTTCCCATCCCTCATGAGATGGATTTTTATTGCAAAAGCACCTTAAAGCAACCTCCGGATCCCGGCATTCTAAAATTACTTTTCCACCGGTCCTCCTGTCTTAACCAGACGCTTCCATTCCAGCAAATAGGATGAGCGGAATGAGTCAAACCATACGCCGGCGGGAACATGATTCGCAACATTTTTCAAGGCATCCTCTCCCGGGTTTGCCTGGTAATCATGGAATGCAGATTTTTGTCCCAACTGTTCCTGCATCACTGCGCAGGAAGGTGCTGCCAATCCCTGGTCATGCGCCAGCAATAAAAACCGGATGGCTTCATGATCGTTTTCCTTATCAATCGAAAGCATGATCGCTTTTTCGGTGAGATACGGGTTTTCACGATCACGGATAAAATCGTAACCGTTCTCCTTATGAAGGCCAAACCTGCTGAGCCGGCCGGTTTCAAATGCCTGCTGACTCCCATCCAGCATGCGTACAGCTTCGGTATAATTTCCTGAAACCACCAGCGTACGGACATCTGCGATTGTTTGCTGGTACCCGGCTGCCGGGCCATATTTTGCGAGCGTATCCCGGATGGGTTGTTCAGCCAGGCTGCATTCAGGCATGGAATGGGAAAAAGCCTGTGCTTCCCTCAAATAGACCAGGGCGTTGACAAAATTCCGAAGGGCAATGCTCCGGTCGGCCCTGATCATCCTGAGTTCGACCGAATCCCCGAGGTTGCGGCAATGCTGTTCCCTGATCTTCTGCTTGAAATTGTCTGTGGCGGCAATAAAGTCAGGATCGTTCAGCAGGCCAAAATCAAAACCGGCCGTTTCGGTTTTGTCAAGCGCAAATTGTGCAGAGTCGAACTGGTTGGCCCAAATCTTTTTCTGCGCTGCGCTCAATTGCACGATCAGGAAATTTTTCGTGGAGCGGCGGTAAAGTGAATCAAATTCCCGGCCGCGGCCGATCCCAAAGTTGTCAGAAAGTATAAGTGCCTCCTTCAACCGGTTAACAGCCAGGGTATATTGCCGTTTTTCGAGTGCAATGGCACCCTCTTTGACGATCTGCCCGAACCGGATACGGGCAATCAGCGGGGCCAGCGAATCAAGCCTGGTGTCAACAGGTTCATGGGTTTTTGATTCTTGCCGGAGCGCAGTGGCCCGCTGGTAATAAAAGAGTGCAGTATCGGAATCCTTATGTTTCAAGGCATCCTCGGTGAGCAGGGCAGAAAGGTTGCTCAATCCGATCCGGGCTGCCGCTTTTTTCGCATCCAATTCGCTGCCGACCAATGCCAGGTCATGCGCAGAGTAGGCTTTCTCAAACTGCTGATAACAATCGAGCGCTTCGGCATATTTTTTTTGATTGAGCAGCAGGTCGCAATCCGCATTCCGTAAAAAAAACAACCGGCCGAATACAACACGGTATGATGAATCGGAGGTGATATATTCTGCATGTTCGAGGGCATAATGATCGGCCTTAGACAGGTACGTTTCGGCCATATCGTACTTATGGCTCGCGATACAGGTAGCGGCAATACCGATGTATGAGTTGCATATCCCGTCGGCAGCCCTCGATTGCAGCGCGACATCAGGGGCTGTCCCTTTCAGCGATGGATTCCCTGCTATAAACCGCTGTCCGTTTTCCAGCATCGAGAATGCTTCGGCATACCGGTTCAGGTCCATCAGCTGTTTCGCAGTATTCCTGTACGAAGCATAGATCCGGTTGGAAATGTACCTGGCAACCGTATCCTGGCCTGCCTCGGAAAACATCTTTGCCAGCATGTTTGCCGGGATATTTTCCTCCGTTGGGAACCCGCTGCGGTCAAAAAAATGTTCAAGGCAATCGTTATAAATGCGGCCCTGCTGCTGGTCCATCAGGTAAGAACGACGGACGTATGAATATACCCGGGAGGTAAAACTGGCGGCAAGCCTGTCGGCATCGCCATCCCAGGGAATGGTTCCGGTCTTGTGCATTTCATCCATAAATGTGTACAAAAGGCTTCGCGAGTGCTTGTACATCTGGAGATATTTCCTCATCAATCCAAGGGGATCGTAATTATTTTTCAGCAACCTGCCCGGGAAATCACGGACATCAATCCTTTCGACCACCCGGCAGATCTCCTCCACTTTCAGATAATTGACCGGCAACAATTTTGCATTGCCGGGGTCAATGCCGGCTGTGAATTGCTGCAGCGAGTCGAGCAACGAAATGGACGCATAATAGTCGTGGATGAGTTCTATCCTGTTATAAAAGGTTTGCAATGCCAGCGAGTCATAATAAAGACGCACCTCCCTTACCAGTAGGGTATCCACTGCCGGGTCGAAAGCAGCAACCGGGATGGAACAAACAACGCTGTCTGCAAGGTGCATTGGCTTCCCGGCCAGTGTCACCTCGGTGTAACCTGACGTATCTGCACGGTTCGCCCACCTGAGTTTCATGTCGATGCGCGACGGCACCAGCACACCGGCAACGGGGAAGTGGCGGTATTCTGTGTCGCCATCAATAACCGGGTGTTTAACGGAAATTAATAGCTGATAGCGGCCGGCATCCTGTTCGATTGCACATTCCAGCTCGCAGGTAAAACGTATCTTCACCAGCCATGGCTCGCGCAGCACATCCTTCGCCATTTCGCGCAGGATGGCATTCCCGCAGGCATCCCCGTTGTCATTACCCTTGCTGTAAGGAATCCTAAAATCCACTTTTTGAGAAAACCGTGAAAGCGTGTTCTGGGCATCGAGGAACCATGGCAGGGACAAAAGAAGGACCAGGACGGCAACTTTTTTGAATGCAATCATTCAGGGAGTTTAGGCAGGTGTAAAATTAGAAAAATTATTCCGGAGGTAGTCCGAAGGGCGACAAATCCTTAACTGAAGCCTCAACAAGTTCATCAACAGTATCTTTCCTGCTGATATGACCGAGAAGATATTCAATGTTTTCAGACCGGAGCATATCGCGGACTTCCGCATGGGCCTCTGCGATCCTGAATGAGATGCCCCGTGCCTTTAAATTCAGGTATAGCCTTCGTATCTCAGCAGCTCCGGCCCGGTCAACATATGGGGAGGTGCTCAGGTCGCAGATCACCCTCTTTATGGAAGAGTCCTGAGTTTGTATTTTTGACCAAACTTTATTGTATATAAAATCAACATTGAAATAAAACCAGGAAGCTTCGACCCTGAAAAGCAGGACGCCGGGGATGGTTTCATTGTCGGGGTGACGGTTGAGATCGGAAAACCGGATGGTGCCTGGAATTCTGCCGAGAAATGCAACATGCGGCATGGTAACATCTTTAATCAGTAAAACCAGGGAGGTTACGGCAGCGATCAGGACCCCTTTCAGAATGCCAAATACAAGAACGCCTACCACTGCGATCATGGCAATGAAAAAATCGGTGCGGTGCATCTTCCACAAATGGATGAATTCTTTAAGGTCCACGAGGCTCCTGATGGCAACGAGCACGATGCATGCAAGGATCACCGTGGGTAAGTTCTGAAGGAGTCCGGTTAAAAACAAAAGACACAGAGCTATGACTGCTGAAGCACAAACCAGGGAAACGGGTGTTTTAGCACCGGCATTATCATTGACTGCAGATTGGGATAACCCGCCGCTGACCGGATAACCCTGCCCGAAGGCAGTGGCCAGATTTGCTGCTCCAAGGGCAAGCAATTCCTGCCTGGGGTCAATTTCATAGCCATTCTTCATGGCGAGGGTTTTTCCGGCTGAAATGCTTTCAATATATGCCAGGAGGAAGCAGGCAAATGCGAGCGGGATCACGCTGTCAACATCCCTGATCCTCAAAGACGGCAAATGAAAATGAGGCAGACCGGAAGGAATTATTCCCACTGTTGTAAACCCTGACTCAGCAAGTGATGTTGCGGAGACGATGACAATGGAGATCACTACAACTACGATCGCAACCGGCCGGCCCGGGAATTTTTTTTCACCCGCCAGCAATAGGGCAATGGCTGAAATGCCGAAAATGAAAACAGGCAGGTTCGTATGGGGCAGTTGGATGGAGATTTGGACCAACCTTTCAACAAAGCTGTCTCCTCCTCCCGGCACGCCAAATAATTTCGGAAGCTGCGTTAACCCGATGGCCAAAGCAGCACCTGCCTTAAATCCAAGCAGAACAGTCTCACTGATAAAATTAATTATTCCGCTCAGGTGCAACAGGTAGGCAAGGATGGCCATCCCTGCAAGTACGAGTGTAGTGAGCGATGCGATATCCGCCCATCGCTGGGGGTCTCCATTTGCCATTCCGGCAATGGTAGTGCCTATCAGCAATGAAATTGCAGAAGTGGGGCCAACGGAAAGCTGCCTGCCGCTGCCAAGTATCGCATAAAAAAGGCCTCCTAAAAGATAGCCGTAGACCCCATATTGCGGAGGCAACCCGGCAAGCATGGCATAGGCAAGTGAGACCGGTATGGCATACGCGGCTAGCGTTATTCCTGCAACTGCATCACTGCCGAATATTTTCAGGCTATAACCGGTAAGCCATTCCGAAGCAGGGAAAAATTTCTTCCACATGATCAGATGATCAATCTTCCGATAAAATTAACAGGAAAACATTGCTTTTACAAATTTAATCCGATTTGCCACCAATACAAAAACTATCCAAATTTAATTTCCATCCTACTGAACATTGAATGAGGAAAGCACACTCCCCGGTGTGATTTATCCGTCAAAAAAAAATGACCTTCTTTTGGAAACTTGGTATAAAGTTATCATTTGATTATTATATTTGCTTTGAAAAAGCAACCTGTTCCTATCATAAAAAAGTTTCCCCATGAACCATATCTTTAAAAAAACAAACTTCCTGGCTTTTGCTGTTTTATTCTCAACCGGTTTTTTATTAACCGCATGTAAATCGAAAAAAGAAGAGGAAAAAGCGCCCCCGCCTTTTAAAGTTATGGAGATCAGGGCAACGAAAGTGCCGGTTTTTATTCAAACAGTAGGACAGGCCATTGGCATACCTACCGTAGAGATCAGGGCGCGTGTAGCCGGATATCTCAGAACATGGGATTTCCAGGAAGGCACGATCGTAAAAAAAGGTCAAACCCTGTTCACCATCGAGCCTGATGAATATATCAATAATGTCGCTTCCGCAAAAGCAGACCTTGAAAACAAGACGGCAGCCTGGGAAAAGGCCAAACTGGATGTAGCAAGGCTTAAACCATTGCTCTCCACCAATGCCATCAGTCAGAATGACTTTGACAAAGCTGTCACCACCGAACAGCAGGATCGTGCAGCAGTGGCAAATGCCAAAGCCAACCTCGACCAGTCCAATCTTAATCTTTCGTACACAACCATGCCTTCTCCTATCACCGGGGCAGTTGGTGCCTGTAATGTAAATCCCGGCAACCTGGTGGGGAAAGGGGAATCGACACTGCTGACCACTGTATCGGCTGTGGACCCGATGTATGTCAATTTCCAGATGAACGAAACCGATTATCTCAAAATTATGAGATATCTTGAATTGCATCCCGAATTCAAAAGTAAAATGGAATCGTTCACCGTTTACCTAACCCTGGCCGACAGGCAGGATTACGATCATCCCGGGAAAATTGATTTTATCGACCGGCAGATTAACACAACCACCGGAACGATTGCGATGAGGGCCGTCCTTCCCAATCCGCAGGGGCTCATCAAACCGGGTAATTTCTCCACGGTCAATATCATCCTGATGGAACAGGAAAATGGAATCGTCATCCCGCAGAGCGCAACAACTCAAATCCAGGGGAAGACATTTGCATTCCTTGTGGATAAGGATAATAAGGTCAACAGGATCCCGGTAGTTCTTGGACGAAGCATCGGGCAGAATTTCATTGTATACAACGGTGTCAAACCCGGAGACAGGATCATGCTCGAAGGGTTCCAGAAATTCAAAGAGGGAATGCAGATCAATCCGGTAATGGTGCAGGATACACTTACCGTTCCTGCCAGACCGTAATAAATAAACGGAGAAATTGTGAAAGAGGAATGGTAAAAACTTCGGGGTAACAGGAAAAGAAAAATCGTGCCCAAATGATAAATGCTGTATACGAAAATTAATTCGTAAATCGTAAATCGTAAATCGTAAATCGTAAATCGTAAATCGTAATCACTGTAACATGTTACAACAATTTATAACCCGTCCGATCCTCGCTTCAGTCATCGCAATACTCATTGCGCTGGTAGGAACCCTGAGCATGTTCACGTTGCCAATTTCACAATACCCGAACGTGGTTCCGCCAACGATCCAGGTAACCGCTTACTACCCGGGCGCAAGTGCGGAGGATGTGCAGAAGACGGTTTCTGTTCCGCTCGAAGAGCAGATCAACGGGGTCGACAACATGACCTACATGACCTCGCAATGCGGCAACGACGGCTCATGTACGATTACGGTCTATTTTTCAGTAGGTACCGACCCCGACATGGCAACGGTCAATGTTCAGAACCGCGCCCAGCGCGCGATGAACGTATTGCCACAGGAGGTGATCCAGAGCGGGGTCATCGTCATGAAGAAGAATCCCAGCATACTCATGCTCTATTCACTCATATCAAGCGATACGGCCTACGACACCAAATTCCTGGCAAACTACCTCAACATCAACATAGTTAATGTGCTCAAAAGGGTTAAAGGGGTAGGTGATGTGACCCTGTTTGGAGGTGATGATTATGCGATGCGGATATGGCTGAATCCCGCAAAAATGGCTGGACGTGGCATCAGTGTCCAGGATGTTCAGAGTGCCATCAAGGATCAGAATGTCCAGGCCGCTGCAGGACAGATTGGAAAAAATCCGGCAGCAAACGGGCAGGAAATGTCCCTGGTGATCCGTGTACAGGGAAGGTTGCTGGATGAAAAGCAGTTCGGTGAAATCATACTCAAAGCCAACAGCGATGGTTCGCTGGTTCGCCTGAAGGATATTGCAAGGATCGAGATGGGGTTGAAAACTTACGACGCTTACAGCAGGTTTAACGGAAAACCAGCCCCGGCAATTGCAGTCTACCAGGCACCCGGTTCCAATGCTGTACAGCTCAAGAAGGAGCTTGACGGCACCATGGATGAACTTGCCAAGGAATTCCCCCTGGGAGTGACTTATGCGAAAGGGCTTGATACCGTAGAATTTGTCACGGCCTCCGTCGAGGAGGTGCTGCACACCCTGTTGGAGGCCTTCATCCTGGTATTCATCGTCGTGTTTATTTTCCTGCAGGACTGGAGAGCCACCCTGATACCGGCCATCACGGTTCCCATCTCCCTTGTTGGCGCGCTGGCCGCCTTTTCACTGATGGGCTTTTCGATCAACATGCTCACACTTTTCGCCCTGGTGCTGGCAATCGGAATTGTCGTTGACGATGCCATCGTCGTTCTTGAAGCGGTACAGGAGAAGATTGATGCAGAAGGGCTGACACCGCTTGAGGCAGCCAAACATACCATGAAAGAGATCACGCCGGCAATTGCCACCATCACCATGGTGCTTTGTGCCGTTTTCGTCCCTGTTTCTTTCCTCGGTGGTACGACGGGTGTTATGTATAAACAGTTTGCGCTTACCCTCATTTCATCCATCCTGATATCGGCACTGTTAGCGCTCACCCTCTCACCCCCGTTATGTGTCATGCTTCTTAAACCAAAAAGAGACAAAAAGGGGCTGCTTGGAAAATTCTTCAAGGCATTTGATAAAGGATTCGATAAAACGACCAACGGGTATCTCGGTATCTCGGATAATTTCACACACCACCTCGCACGGCCGGTGATGTTCCTGGCTATCGTTTGCGTCATGGCTGTGGTCGTCATGAAATTTTTACCCTCCGGTTTTTTACCGGCCGAAGACCAGGGTTATTTCTTTATCAATGTATCGACCCCCAAGGCTTATGCACTGCAAAAGACAGATGCTGTTATGGTTGAGGTTGAAAAGATCCTTGCCGGCACCGATGGCGTGGAATCGTTTACAACGGTCCCCGGTTACAGCATTCTTGACAACACGGTCAGCACCACCAACGGCATGGCTTTCGTAAAGCTGAAAGACTGGAAAGAACGTGGAAACAAACGGAATGTTGGTGTTATTATAAGGGAGGTGCAGCAAAAATTCAATAAAATCCCCGGAGGGGTGTGTATGGCTTTCAACGCTCCCGCGATTTCGGGACTGGGCAAGACCGGGGGTCTCGAGTTTCAGCTGGAAGATAAGACAGGCGCGGGGATAGACAAACTGTCGCAGGTTGCAATGGCTTTCCAGGCTGAATGCATGAAAAGAAAAGAATTTGCCAGTGTTTTCACCCCATTCAGGAACGATGTTCCGCAACTTCGTCTTGAAGTGGACAAGGAAAAAGCTAAAGTGCTGGGTGTCCCCGTCAACAGCATCTATTCAACCCTCCAATCTCTTTTCGGAAGTTTTTACGTCAATGATTTCAATAAGTTCGGAAAATCCTACCGCGTGATCATACAGGCTGATGCGCAGTACCGTGCAAACAAGGAGGACATCCGCAATGTTTATGTTAAAAGCAATTACGGGATGATGGTCCCGTTAGGAACACTGGTTGAGATTACACCTGTGGAGGGACCTGATATTGTCAAACGCTTTAATTTGTTCAGTGCTGCCGACTTTACCATTGCCATCCCTCCCAATTATTCAACAGGGCAGGCAATTGAGGCTGTAAAGGAGGTTAGCGTCAAGGCCCTGCCCTATGGCTTTGGTTATGAATATTCCGGGATGACCAGGGAAGAGTTGATTTCAGGAGGACAGGCTCCATTTATATTTACGCTGTGTTTCATATTTGTATATTTCCTGCTGGCAGCAAAATACGAAAGCTGGCTTCTTCCGATCCCTGTTCTGCTGGCGATTCCTTTTGGTGTTTTGGGCGCATTTGGTTTGCAATGGATAAGCGGCCTGCAGAATAATATCTATGCCCAGATCGGGTTGATTATGCTGATCGGTCTGGTAGCCAAAAATGCCATCCTGATCGTCGAATTTGCCAAACTCAAACACGACGGAGGGATGGATTTGTATGCGGCAGCCAGGGAGGGTGCAAAACTACGCTTCCGCCCTATCCTGATGACCTCCTTTGCTTTTATTTTAGGAGTGGTGCCGCTTGTGATCGCATCCGGAGCCGGTGCAGCCAGCCGTCATGCACTTGGAACCTCTGTTTTCGGGGGAATGCTTGTGGCTACGGTATGCGGGGTAATGGTCGTGCCGTCCTTATATGTGGCGTTTCAGAAACTTGAAAACAAGTTGAAAGGGAAAAAATAGCTCACCGGTGAAACTGCGAAAATGTGCAATCCCATCAAGCCAGGATAAATCGCAAATCGCAAATCGCAAATCGTAAATCGTAAATCGTAAATTGAAAATATCATGGTCCGAAAATATCTTAAAATCTCCATCCTGTTTCTCATTTTCACCGCGATGTTTGGCATCACAGGTTGCAAGGTCGGCCCCAAGTACGTTCGCCCGTCTGTGAAAACAGACAGCCTGTTCCGGTTTACGCAAAGCGGCGATACGACCAGTATTGCCAACATCGAATGGATCAGGTTGTTCAAGGATACCGTATTGCAGCGGTTGGTTCAAACCGGGTTGAAGAACAACTACAACATCCGGATTGCTTTTTCCCGTATTGAAGAAGCCCGCGCTGCATTTAAACAATCCCGGGGAGGGCAATGGCCTCAAATATCGGCCCAGGCAGGTGGAGGCTGGCAGCAACAGTCACTTTCTGGAAGCGATAAAACAATCGAATTCAGCAGTCTGGCTGCCACTGCACAAATCAGCTGGGAAATAGATTTATGGGGAAAACTACGGCGTGCAAAAGAAGCTGCTCGTGCCACTCTCTTTGCCCAGGTGGCATATCAGCAGGCTGTTCGGATTACCCTGATCAATGAAATCGTAACCAGTTATTTCAACCTCCTTGAATCCGACAATGAATTACGGATTACCCGTGAAAACATCGTAATCCGGCAGGTATCACTGGAGTTGGTACGAAATAAAATGATCGCCGGTACTGCATCGGGTCTGGTGGTTGCACAGGCTGAGGCAGAACTGGCGCAGGCCATGACAAAAATGCCCATGCTCGAAATGAAGGTTGGTGAAAACGAAAATAACCTGAGCATCCTGCTTGGCGAAGCGCCTCATGCCATAAAACGCGGATTGGCAATGCTCGATCAGATCAATACCCCGGGAGTTAAAACCCCGGGAGTTCCTGGTCAGCTGGTCTTCCGCAGGCCCGATATCATCCAGGCCGAGCAAACCCTGGTGGCTGCCAATGCCAACATCGGTGTTGCAAGGGCGATGATGCTTCCTTCACTGGGAATTTCAGGAAGCATCGGCGCTGCATTCAACCCGACCAACCTCGTGTATAGTGCACTTGGAAACCTGGTGGCTCCCATCTTCGGGGGCGGCCAGTTGCGCCAGGGTGTCAAAAAAGCACAGGCACAAAAAGAACAAATGCTCTATTCATACCAGCTCTCGATTATTTCAGCGCTCAAGGAGGTCTCAAATGCACTTCTTGAGTACCAGAAACAGGGAGAGGTTGTCCAAAGCCAGCAAGCCACGGTGAACGCAGCACAAACGGCATTCGACCTTTCAAACCAGCTTTACAATGCGGGGTATGCAAGCTACCTTGATGTCATCCAGGCACAACAACTGCTCTTTAGCGCACAGATTGCCCTTTCACAGGCGCAAAGTGATGAACTCACGTCCGTGCTTAACTTGTATAGTTCCCTGGGGGGAGGGTGGAAATAGAACCCGGATTAGTGTTGCCGCACCATTATAATTCACCTTGACAATGACCAGGAAACATTACCTTTCCCTCCTAGCTGTATTCCTGCTACTCAATATTACAGGAATTTTCGCCCAGAAAAGCTCCGACAGCATAACGGATGAACTTAAAGCAAAGATTATCAGCAATGCCAGCCATTTTACTTTTGGTTTCTATATTGATGCGTATGTGAACCTGGAACTGGATCACCATGCCGATACCTCGAACATAGAACCTTTTTCCGCCAATTGTCCGATGAGGAATCAATTCAGGCTTAATGTTGCCTCAGTAGAAGTCAACTATAATGCGGAAAAAGTAAGAGGTAAAATTCAGCTACAATATGGTGATGCACCCAACCTGCTTACAGCCCCCGAAAAACAGTGGATTAAAACCTTACGCCAGGCCTCGTTTGGATTCAGGATCTCAAAAGATTTCTGGACGGATATCGGTTACATGTTCACTCCCGTAGGCTGCGAATCGTCCTGGCCCGTGTCAAACATGATCAGTACCGTATCGTACTGCGGCTATTTTGAACCGGGAACTGTGCTGGGAATAAAGTTCACCTATAAATTTTCCGACAAATTCAACGGAGGATTCATGGCAGGGAATCCCTATTCACTTGCCTACCAGCAAACCAATCACCTGGCAGGAATCTTCTTCCTGAATTACCTCCCTCTTAAAAACCTGACCATCTCCTATAATAATTTATTCGGCAACCAGGCCTTGCGGAATGCAAAGATCAAAAACAACCTGCTCTATAATGACATTCTCATTACATATGATCCCAATAAGAATCTGACTCTTATGGGTCAGTTTGATTTTGCCTTCCAAACCAATTCGGGAATATCACCCGACACGAACAAGATTGCTTCAATGAGTTCTGGTTTCCTGCAGGGCAGGTATCGTTTCCTGAACCACTTTTCTGTTTCACTGCGATACGAATATTATTATGATCCAAATGGTTTCCTTTCGGGTACCTATACCTACGACGGGAAAACAACCGGCCTGACCATCAATGGCATTTCCGTCAGTCTTGAATACAAACCAGTCAAAATCGCCTATCTGCGACTTGAATACAAATACCTCCATGCCAATGATGGAAACAAGGTTTTCTATTCCAATACGAGCGATCTGTCGAACGCAGTTATTTTTACAACCGGTGTCCGCTTTTAAGCACTAACTTTGTAACTACAGATAAAACAACTTATGACCCGTAAGGAAATTGAACAACGATATCAAATAGTGTGTGACCTGGTTTACACACAAAAGTTGAAGAGTGCCCTGGAGGAACTTGAGAAATTATCACGATTTTCAATAAAGGCCGATTATTACTACCAGTTGGAAACATCAACTGAAAATTATAAAACACTGCTGCATTATTCCTTCGACGGGTACCGCGATCCGCAGCAAAAAAACATTCTTGACGGCATTTGCGCTTCCATGCTGAGCATGGCGGATGATATCAGGCAAACCCTTCTTGATACTGAATTGACTTCCAAAAGGTCGGAGAAAAACACCCTGTTGTACGAGTTCGGCGAAGATTCCCAGGTAATCGCCGGAAGAATTGAAGAGATTTTTTTTCACCGGGAAGTGACAAAACTGATTGAAACAACTGACCTGCTGCCCATCAGACAGGTTGACCAGATATTCAAACTAATCTGGCTGACGGGACAACTTCCAACAGAATTTATCGCCCTTATCCGGCAAATCAATCGTTCGCAACAGGTTGAATGGCATGAAAAATGCCTTGTTGTCAGTGCCCTCACCCTGAGCACCCTTAACTATTTTGACCGGGAAAAGTTCCTTCTTCTGATGGAATTTGTCGAAGCCCGCGAAAACCAGGTATACCAGCGCGCCCTCACCGGACTTGTCCTTGCGTTGATTGTATACGACAAACGGCTGGCATTTTTCCCCGAACTTATTGAAAAACTGAAGAAATTAAGCTCCGACGAAAGCATCATCCCCGAAGTTGAACTGATCCTGATGCAATTGCTCATGGCAAGAGAGACCGATAAAATAACGCGTGAATTTGAAGAGGAAGTTTTGCCGGAGATGAAAAAAATGATGCCCAAGATAGAGGACAAACTTCAGCTGAACGACCTGACGGAAGATGAAGAACTGGAAGGTAAAAATCCGGGATGGAAGGACATGATCGAGGAGGTACCCGGGCTTTTTGAGAAAATTGAAAAGTTTTCCAAAATGCAGATGGAGGGAGGGGATGTTTTCATGAGCACCTTCCAGATGTTAAAAAGGTTCGATTTTTTCAATGCCATGAGCAACTGGTTTGTACCGTTTCACCGTGACCACCCGGAGATTAAAAATAGTTTCTCTGAACAGCTGGATATCAATTCCCGCCTTCTTGAAAGTCTTGAAAAGGCTTTTTATATCTGCAATTCCGATAAATATTCCTTTGCGATCAATTTCAGGGCCATCCCTGACCAGCAGCGAACGATGATCGTAACGAATTTTGAGGCCGAATTTGCTCAAATGAAGGAGATGGCATCTGAAGAGCAGCTTCTTGATCAATCCCTGCTCAATAATTCCGTTTTTATCCAGTACATCCAGGATCTCTATCGCTTTTTCAAACTATTCCCGTCCCGACAGGAATTCGATGATGTTTTTCATCGCAGGATCCGTGTCAGCAAACTCTATTTTTACAATACCTGTTTTGAACGTTCCGGGTTTGCTGAAAAACTTGCATCTTTCCATTTTGACAACGATCATTATTATGATGCGATCGAGGTTTATGAAGACATCATGGACCGCAACGGCCCCGGCAATGAATATTTTGAAAAAATCGGCTATTGTTATCAAAAAACCGGCCGCTTTAAAAAAGCCGTTGAGTATTACAGGAAGGCCGAACTTTATGATGCCGACCGCCAATGGATTCTTAAAAAACTTGGATGGTGCTGCCTTAAGCTGAAAGATTATCCCCAGGCACTGGGCTATTTCAAGGAGGCTTCAGCCCTGCAGCCCGAAGATGTCTCCCTTCAGATGCAAGTCGGGCAATGCTACCTGAACCTGAAAGATTACGAGCAGGCCCTTCATCAGTATGCCAGGCTCAGGTTCTTTTTACCGGACAACCTTAAAGTCCTCAGACCCATCGCCTATTGTCAGTTTGTACTTGGCAAACCGGAACTGGCCATCGAACTCTATGCACAGATCATGAGCCTTACCTCGAATCCATCGGCATATGACCTGATGAACGCCGGCCATGTGAGGTTATGCCTCCGGCAACCTAAAGAGGCGCTGCATCTTTACCGGCAATCATTTCTGCAAAATTCACCGGGTCGCAGCCAGCTCATGGAGGCTTTTGACGAAGATTCGCAATTCCTTGTAAAAAACGGCATTCCCGCCGGGGAAATACCCCTGATCCGCGATTACCTGATGTTCCAGACTGAACTATAACTCAACGGCCTTTATGGAAATTTCAAAAAAATGGCAGCGAGCAGAACTGTTAATCTTTACGATCATTACCATCGTGAATTTACTGCCCTTCGTTGCGACAAGGTTTTTCCCGAGCATGGACGGGGCATCACACCTCAGCAATTCCAACATTATCAACCAGCTTGTTGTCCACCACAACCCTCTTTTTCGCCAGTTTTTCATGATCAACCCCGAGCCGGTTCCCAATTGGACCTCGCACCTCCTTATTTCCCTGTTTACCCTGCTCATGCCCGCTTTTCTTGCCGAAAAAATCCTGATCATCATCCTGCTGGCATCAACACCATTCGCATTCCGCATGCTGCTGCAAACCATTTCTCCCAAAGGGACCCTGTTTAGTTTCCTGATCTTTCCCTTTACCCATTCAATGTTTTTTTTCTTCGGATTTTTCAACTTCTGCATGGCGATCCTCATCTTCCTGGTTGCGCTCAACTACTGGTTGCGCCATGAGCATGAGGCATTGCACCTGAGACAGTTAATCACGCTGACGATCCTGGTCGCACTAACCTATTTTTCACACATCGTGATTTTCGGTATTTTGTTAATTGTAATTGCTTTACACATCATTACAGGGAGCCTCCTTGAATTGATCTGTCATAAAAATAACCGGCAGATCATCTTTCGGCAATTCCTGAAAAAGACACTGGCGATAACCCTGGCAGCCTTTATTCCATTGATCCTCTTCGTCTATTTTTTCTATTCACGCCCCGAAACCCGGGAAATAAAATACATTCCTTTCCGTGAACTGGTAAAAATCATGGTATCCGTTCGCCCATTAATATCACTCAACCCTGTCATCGAAGGAAAACAGACTGTTATTCTTTTCTACCTTTTAGTCTTTATGGGAGGCACCGGCGCCCTGTTCTTTTTGACCAGGATATACCGGAAATTCATTAAAAAAGAGATTGCTGTGACTGCAGTTGAAAAACAGCCTCTGCCCCGCTTCAACTTCTGGTGGCTGTCGATATCCCTTTCAGTACTTCTTGCATTGTATTTCAAGCTTCCTGATGCATACGGAACCGCCAGCTATACCAATCTCCGCATTGGCTTTCTCTTTTTCCTCCTTGCGATCCTGTGGATTTCGACCTTTCGCATTCCATGGTATTTCGGCTTGATCGCCGCGGTTGCGGGAATATACGTAAATACCGTGCTTATTCATGTCTACAAACCCAGTATCAAAGAACTTGGCAAACTGGCCGACTCCTGCAATAAAGCCGCCGACTTCATAGCGCCCAACAGCCTCGTCCTTCCGTTATATTGCATGGATAACTGGTTTACCGGCCATTTCGTCGATTACATTGCGGTTGACAAACCCATTGTGATGGTTTATAATTATGAATGCGAGTCGGGATATTTCCCGGTGAAATGGAACGAAAAGGTAAAACCGAATTACTACATGGGCAACCCTGCGACACCTGAAAAGTATCTTAACTTCGAACTCACGAAAGGAAAACCGTCGGTAAGACTGGACTACGTATTCATTGTTGGCCATTACGACCCCAACAAGGACTGGTTTTTCGGGACCCTCCATAAAATCTTATCCGATAGTTTTGTGTGTGTATATGAGGCTGAGAACTGCAGTCTTTACCAGAACAAATTGACTAAATTAAATTAAACATCCTGATATGAAATTCAATGCCATACAAGTTGCCGGAATGATCGGGGGAACCGTTGAAGGCGACCCGCAGGCAACCATCACTATGTTGTCGAAAATTGAGGAGGGAGAAGCCGGCTCCCTGTCATTCCTTTCAAACCCGCTCTATACCCAGTATATCTATACAACCCGGGCATCAGTTGTGATTGTGAACAAGACATTTGTAGCCGAACACCCTGTCGGAGCCACCCTCATCCGTGTGGAATCTGCCGACATCGCCTTTGCCAGGTTGCTGGAGGTTTACAACCAGATCAAAAATGATAAAAAGGGAATTTCGCCACTCAGTTCCATCCCTGCCTCGGTATCAATGGGGGAAAATGCATATGTGGGCGAGTTCGTGGCACTTGGCGACCAGGTCGTGATAGGCGACAATGTGAAAATTTATCCGCAGGTGTATATCGGTGACAACACCACCATCGGCGATAACACCATCCTTTTCCCCGGTGTTAAAATTTATTCGGATAACAAAATCGGAAAAAACTGCATCCTGCATGCCGGAACCGTGGTCGGAAGCGATGGGTTCAGGTTCAATCAGCAGGATGGAAAAAACATCAAAGTACCGCAGATCGGGAATGTTGTGATCGAAGATGATGTGGAAATGGGAGCCAACTGTACCATCGACCGGGCCACCTTTGGATCGACCATCCTCCGCGCAGGCGTAAAACTCGACAACCTGGTGCATGTGGCCCACAACGTCGAAATCGGAGAGAATACAGTAATTGCAGCAGGTACCGGAGTTGCAGGGTCTGTAAAAATCGGGAAAAACTGCATGATTTCCGGGCATGTCTCCATGACCGGGCACATCACCATTGCCGATGGCACCATCCTCGGGGGGGCGACCGGCGTATCAAAAAGTCTCACCAAACCCGGGCAGGCTTACCTCGGAATACCTGCCATGGAAGTAGAAAAGTACCGCAGATCTATCGTACTGTTCCGCAACCTGCCTGCCTTGGCCGAACGTATTACAAGGCTGGAGAAGGAGCGTTAACCGGGTGGCAAACAACCTGCACCAGCACTGGCGCTGCAATTGTTCATTGTATCGCACGCCTGGCCTTCAGGATGTACTTCGCCGTATCGAGCGGACTGATACCCTTGTAAGGACGGATCACCCCCTCTTCGTCGGTACATTCGCGATAGCCATAAAAATGAGTCGAAATTCTTGCCTTTCCACCTGAACGGGAACTGAGCTTTACCGGAAAATCGAGCGAGGAGGACAGGGGTACGATTCCTCCTAATTCAAAACGGCCATTTTCCATCGCCGGGGTTTCAAAGCTGCCTCTCATGCGGGTGATGTCGCTCGCGATGGCGCCTAGCAAATCCTCAGTCGCGTTGATCTGGAACCGGATCACCGGCTCCAGCAGGGTCGTCCCGGTGTTTACCAGTCCGTTCATGATGCCCATGGGTGTGGCAATGGCGAAATCGCCAGCCCTGGAGTGCATCGGGTGGTCTTCCCCTTCAATGAAAGTGATTCTCAGATCGGTAACTTCCCAGCCTTTGATCCCTTGTTTGAGGGCTCCATCAATGCTACAGGCCGCTTCATTCTGGTATTTCTGCTGCACATCGTTTACCTGGACGATGCTTTGATAAACGACACCGCTGCCCCGCTCCCCGGGTTCGATCCTGAATTTCATAATGGCCCAGCAAGGCTTGGGCATCCAGTATTGTACAAAGCCTACGCCTGATGTGGCCGGTGTTTCCTTATAGATAACAGTGGGATTTTCAAATCGTGCAATGATGCCATAGCGGTCGGCAAGAATGCGTTCGAGAATCTCCATCTGGATCCAGCCCATGATCTTTACATGCAGTTCCGCCTCTTCGCGCAACCACTCGAATTCGAGGGCAGGATCCTCTGCTGCCAGTTCCAGCATTGCATCAGCAAGCGCCGGGTAATCCCCGGGACTGGCAGCCTTTACCTGCACGGTGAGCAAGGGGGTCCTCAATTTAACCTCCGGGGGGATGTTTTCATTTGCAAACCCAAGCAGGTCGCCGACCCTGGCACTGCTCAACCCGCTGATCCCGGCAATATCGCCGGCTTCCACCATCCCGATGTCGTCGTATCTTCCCGGAAAAATCCGGCGGACCTGGGTTACCTTCTCCCCGACATCGCGCGTTGCATTGTAAATCATTTCCCTGTTGCTGATCCTGCCGCCGAACAGCCTGACATGGGCAATCTTTCCCATGATTTTATCGTGACCGATGCCATAAACCAGTGCCGACAATGGATTTTCTGAATTCCCGCCGGGAGCGGGAAAATATTGTATCACCGCATCCAGCAATTCCCGGGTACCCAGGCCCAGCTTGGCAGCTCCAAAAAGGAGGGGATAAACTTCACACTGTTTGACCAACGAGCTCAATTGCCTGTCAAGGTCTGTAAACAGTGGCTCCTGGTTTTCAAGATAACGTTCAAGCAGGATTTCATCCGAAGCCACCACTTTTTCAACCAGCTGGCTTTTCATTTTTGCTGCGCTCCACACGCCGGCAATGGAAACCCCCTGGTTACCTTCCCCGGCTGTCTCCTGCAGGCAAAGCGGCCTGATATGCAGCTCTTTTTCAATTGCCAGGATCACCGATTCGCTGTCGGCACCTACACGGTCCAGCTTATTGATAAAAAAAATAACAGGGATCCTGCGTTCACGCAAAGCTGACCAGAGCGTACCGGTATGTGCCTGCACACCTTCCACCGCGGAAATCACCAGGACGACCCCGTCGGGCACCCGCATGATACGCTCCACATCAGCGGAAAAATCGACATGGCCGGGGGTATCGATCAGGTTTATGCGGATATCATTCCATTCCAGCGATGTATGTGCCGACCGGACCGATATGCCCCGCTCCTGCTCAACCGGCAGATTATCGGTCTGGGCCGTTCCCTGGTCAACATTACCCGGTTGCCTTGTCCGGCCGCCCAGAAAGAGGAATTGTTCGGTGATGGTAGTTTTCCCGGCATCGGCATGGGCCATGATGGCAATGTTGCGAATCTGCTGCTTCATAAAAGAGGGTATTCAGCCTGCGAAGCAGTGAACAGGAACGCCTTTTTGTTCTGCCATCCTGGGCATTTCGGCAGAACTATCCAGCAGGGTAATTTCACGGAAATGGTCTTTCAGGTAAAAACTGAGCAGGCCGGTTCCGGCTCCAAATTCCATGGCCATCAAACATGGTGTGAGCGCGACCATTTTCTGCAGTTGTGCAGCCACAGCCATGGTTCGCTCCAGGTGCATCCTGTTCTTGTCCCAGTCCCGGGCTTTCTGATCGAAATCGTTCATAATGCAGCTATCACCCTTTGTAACTTCTCCGTAATCTCCAATGCCAGAGACTTCAGGCCCTGATTCTGAATAGCCATCATGGAAGCAATGGGGTTCACTGCTGCAACCTCTGTTTGACCGTCCGCTTTTTCAATCACCGTAACATTGCATGGGAGCATGGTCCCGATTTTCTCTTCCAGCTGCAGGGCCTTGTAGGCATAAGCGGGATTGCAGGCACCCAATATTCTGTATTTCTTAAAATTCACACCCAGTTTCTCATTCAGTTTGGCCTGGATATCAATGTCGGAAATCACACCGAAGCCTTCGGTTTTCAAAGCTTCCGTCGTTTTTTGAACGACCTCCTCAAATGAAGCGGTCACTACTTTACTAAAGTAATAATCCATATGATCTGATATTTATTTTCACAAAGAAACAACCAATAACCGAATCAGGTGATGTTCAGGCGAATTAATTTAACACCACCGGCAGGTTTTCTTCAATCCACTGCGAGATCCCACCATCCAGGTTTTTGAGTGATTTAAAACCCTTCTCTTTCATCATCGACACCGCCTTCGAACTGCGATGACCTGAACGACAATAAAACAGGTAGGTCTTGCTTTTATCCAGCTGGCCTATTTTTGACTCAAATGCATCGTTGTTTAAGTCAAGGTTAATTGCACCCTGAAGGTGCCCGGAGGCAAATTCCCCGGGGGTCCGCACATCCATG
>CAIKNA010000140.1 GCA_903828645.1 uncultured Bacteroidales bacterium | reverse complement strand
CCAGGAAGGGGATGTGGATTTTCCCCGGTTGTAATACATCCGGTCATTGGTCGTACAATAAATCAGCAATCCCTTCGCCGGGCTCGCAATGGCGTCGCGTTGGATTGCCGTCATCCGGGGAATGAGCGCCCCCTGGGTAGTGGATTTTACATCGAGCATTGCCGAATTATCAGGCAATGCACCGTCGATATTGACGGCAACTTGTGCAAAGGTGGCTGTGGAAGCCATAACCAGTGCAATCATCCATAACAGTTTTCGTTTCATTGTTTTCATGGTTGTTTGGTTTAGGTTTGACTCATTATATTAATGAAAGCATGTTTAATTTCAACCCGAAAATTATTTTTGATATAATTAACCCAAAAATACCCGTTCAGAACGGGTATGTCAACTACATGAAATGATAGATTTGCTTCAGTCGATCAACCGCTCGCGGAGTGTTTTAATGATGGCTTCCGACTTTGAATTTACATGGAGTTTCTTATAGATCCCCTTGATGTGGAACTGTACCGTGCTGATGGAGATGCAGCAGGCATCGGCGATCATTTTATAGCTATGGCCGTTGATCAGGTGTTTGAGTATTTCAATTTCCCTTGATGATAAAGCATAATCATTGTTTCGGCTCACCGGGGAGGCTGTAAAAAATGCCAGTACCTTCCGGGCTATCTCACCTGACATTGGTGACCCGCCATTATCCAGTTCGATAATCGCCTCGATAATCTGCACCGAAGTTGAGTTTTTCAAGAGATAACCGGTAGCACCTGCACAGAGGGCATCAAAAACATTGTCCTTGTCCTTGAAAACAGTCAGGATCATGATGTTGATGCCGGGAAATCTGTCTTTGACCAGAATTGTGGCCTCGATCCCGGAAATGACGGGCATTTCCAAATCCATCAGGATCACATCGGGTTTATTGTTCATGCAGTGTTCAAGAATTCCCACCGGATTCGGATAGGCCCCCGTGAGTTCGAGTGATTCGGTCCCCTTAATGAGGTATGACAATGTTTCCCGCAGGATATCATTATCTTCGTATATGGCTACCTTTACACTCATGTCAGGATATCAAACGGAATACAATGTTACGTCGAATATAGGATATAAGCAACTACATAATCAGGTAGTCTTTGAAATACGCTTGTGGGTTTTCACCATCAGGGTGACGGTGGTTCCCAGTGAAGGAACAGAGGTGATGCCAATAGAGGCGTTGATTTGTTTTGCACGCAGCCGCATGTTGCGTAATCCGTTCCGTGAATTGGACGATCCTGGATCGAAACCCTTCCCGTTGTCGGAGATTTCCATGAACAGCCCGCCGTGGTCAGGTTTGAAATGAAGGCTGATTTCACTGCAATCTGCATATTTCACAGCATTGTTGACCGTTTCTTTTGCGATAAGGTATACGTTGCGCCTTATCTCCATGGACAAGCGCATCCCCGTTAGTTCTTTGTCAAAATTGACCATAAAACTTATCTGTTTTGATTCGCACAATGGGATGGCAAATTCGCTGATGCGCAAACCAAGATCCCTGAATCTGTCATTTGAAGGGTTAACAACCCAAACAATATCATCCAGTTTTTCCATCATCCGGGAAGAACTCTCCCCGATGGTTTTAAGCATTTTAACCGATTGGCTGTCCACCGCCTTTTGCGACACCATTTCACTCAGGATGTAGATGCTGCTCAATGTTGAACCCACATCGTCATGGAGGTCGGTGGCAATCCTCATTCTTAGCCGCTCCAGCCGTAGCAGCTGCCTGCCACGGAAATGGTAGGCCAGGTAAAACAATGTAAGAACAAGGAAGGCAACACTGCTTATGAACCACCAGGTTTGCCATATAAAAGGCCTGATATTCATCAGAATATGATTTTCCGTATTTTTATAGTCAGGTTGATTCAAAACTTTGAAAATAAATTCAAGTTTTCCCGGGGGAAGATGCGTATACCGTGCTTCCCTCGAATTTCCTGACAGGTACCAGTCCTGGTCGTACCCTTTCAGTTTGTACATATACTTGACATTCGAAATATCATCAAAACAGATTGCCGTGAAAAAGAAGGTAATATTGTTCTGGTCGGCAGTAAGATTAACCGTACAGCTTCCATGCCTGTTGTAACCAAGGTTGGTTTGATTACCATTGATTTCGATGGCTTCAAGGATCAGGTTGATAATCCCCCCGCCTGGTTCTAGGGCATGCTTGTTTTTGACTTCATAACCAGACTCTGCCGGGATATAAATATTCAGGTCGGAATCGATGTATAGTTTCTGGCCCACACTAAGCATGCTGTACAAGCCATTTTGGGTGTTATAGAGTTTGAACTCCTCCGAATATGGGTTAAAATGGACGAGGCTTACATTGTTGATCCAAAGGTCGCCTTCGGCATCCTTCCGCATTGTCGAAATTGACGACGCATCGAGCCCCTGGACAGTTTCAAACAATTTCAGACTGAAACTTTTGCGATCTTTCATTTCCACGCGAAGCAAACCCAGCCCGTCAATGGTCATCCACATTCGTCCAAGCGTATCATTTTCAATATTGTACACCAATTTGTTGCCATACCCATGTTTCCTGAGCGTGTCCATGAAAAAATTCAGGAACCGTTCACTAACAGGCTCAAAAATGGCTACTCCTTCGTTGTTACTGATCCATATCCTGTTGAATTTATCCCGTTTGATTGCCCGGTGATAACTCCCACCGAGAATGCTGCGGGGATCATTCTGCCGATGCCGGCAATATATGGCTTTTGTCCTGGCAGCGTCTATCCTGACCACTCCGTCGCTTCTTGTTCCAACCCACAGGTTTCCCCCTGAATCTTCATGAAGGACACAGATAAGCGGATCAATAATCTGAAGGGGCCTCCCGTCGGGCATTCTGAACTGTCTGATCCTGTTACAGGTTGAATCGAGATACATCAGGTTTTTATTCGTGGCAAGCCAGAGTATCCCCTTTCTGTCCCTGTAAAATGAGTTTATCAGCAGTGATAAGTGTTTTCCAGGCTCTGCTTCCCTGATTATCGTCCATTCTCCGGTTTGTTCCTTGAGAACGAATAAACCATCGCAGGCAAATGCCCCGACATAAAGGCGACCGGTAGCCTTATCACGGTAAAGGTCCGTGATGGCGGAAAACGAAAATGGCGGTTTGTTCTCCCTGAATGAAGATAGTTGTTTATTTTCGATGGAAATTCCCTCTGATCCGACTAACCACAAGTCTTTGTTTGTATTGGGCAGCATCACGTGGTTTATATCATCCGAAATAATTGATCTCGTGTTGAGCGGATCGTGCCGGATAAATCTGAAGGTTCCTTTTTTCCTGTTGAAGATACCCAACCCCATTCCTATCGTACTGAGCCAGAACTCATCCCTATTTTTCTGGCAAATTGAAATTATCGTTATGGGATTCGATTTTTGATGAGGGTACTCCAGCCATTTTCCGGTTTTGAGATCACAACAATTCAGTCCGGTAAACCATCCGCAGGACCAAAGATGCTGATTGTCATCAATATACAGATCATATACTGAGGTACGTCCATTAATAACCTTGGAAAAATCCTTCACCACAATTTTCCGGTATTTGTCAAAGAGCAGGATCCCTCCCATCGTTCCAAGAAACAATTTTGATGTGTCGCGCGGATCGGCAATAACGGTGGTCAAAAAGTTGAATCCCGACTCCTGGTCCTTGCTGAACCCGATCCATTTCAGCCTAATACACGCAAATTTTCCCGACCCTTTGGATGACTGTACCAACCCGTCATTGGTGGCAATCCACATGGTGCCATTGTTCTCTTCGTAAAATGACCGCACAAACCTGCAGGGGAATGCGCCGGGCGCTCTCAGGTCAAATGGAAAATTCCTGAAGGTTGCCGTAAAAGGGTTGTAAATGGAAATCCCGTTCCGGGTACCTATCCAGAGCATGGAGTCCCGGCTTTCTTTGAGAATGATCACATAATTATCAACGATGGTGTTGAGCTTGCCATCGTGGCATTGGAAAACGGTGATGTTTTTTCCATCGTAGCGGGCAAGCCCGTTATCAGTGGCTATCCAGACATAACCCCTGAAATCCTGAACGGCATCCATGACAAAATCGGAGGGGAGCCCGCTTTCACGGGTCAGGTGGGAAAAATACATTCCGCGGTTAACGCCGGGCACTTCATGATCAGGTGTTTGACCTTTTGTCATGACAAGGAACAATGCCATGTTGAGGATGACAAACACACCTTTTTTCGCCACGCAACAGGTGATATTCTTCAAAGAAACAGTTTCTTTTGTCTAAGAAGTTAAATACCCTATTGCAAACTTAACAACTTAAACACGAAAATGCAAGACTTTTCATTTAAAGAGGAAATTATGAGTTGAGGAGAGGCGTCGCAGCTACAATATTTTGTATTCGATCACCGGGTACCCTTTCAAACCATCCTTGCTGTAAAATCCGATGAACCGTAGTTTGCAATAGGAGCCTGAAACAGTGTGAATGAAATAGTTGCGGTTTGGCCATATGGTGTAAACACCTGTTGAAAAACTGTATGCTTTCCATTCCCAGCCAATTGCGTCCATCGCCTTCGAATAGGTCATTGCCATCGCCTGTTCGCGGTTGATTGTGGAAAAATCAAGGGTGGAATCAACAGCCGCCTCCACTTTGTGACGATTTAAAAGGACCCCGGTAACAAGATATGGATATGGAAAACCAAGGCTGGTGAAGAGCAGGGTGGTATACTGGGTAAACTGCAGATCATAGGTTTGAGAGGGAGGTTCAACAGGCACCACTGAACCTGATTTCAGGCTGAAGAAAATATAGCTGACCTCCGGATTTTTTGTAACTGCGGCGGAAGAGACCGGTCCGCCTTTCAACGGGGCATAACGAAAATAAAAAGTATTGTACTTCAGGCTGTCCAGGATCAACTGGTAAAGTCCCAATGGATTTCCAAGTTCATCAAGCCCGCGGCTCACCGCGTAAACATGATTGCTGGCTAGGGTATCCTGTCCGGAAATTGTGAACCACCGGCCAATCGCCGTGGAATCGGGATTCCCGTCCGACTTGTCAAAACTCAGTTTCAAGCCTGTCGTATCGTGGGGATTGCCAAACGGAACCGATCCGAGGTCGGCTACCTTCATGAAGTCGCTCGTGTTGAGAATAACATGCCAGCCAGACCGGCTGCATTCGAAACCAAGATCGTACACCGTTTTCACATTCATGCTCACTATTTTCGCAGAATCCAGGCTGAAATAAACCTGGTGAAGGTAGTTTTGTGTCATGGGGATCGTATCGGTCAGCACGTTCTCCCTCGGATGCGGGGCAATCATCTGATCCTTTTTGAAACAGGATTGAAATATCATGGACATGAGCAGCAACAGGAAAAAACTGGCAGTTCTCATCATTTGTATTTATTGAATTGAAATGACAGTTTTATGAACATTGTCCGGCCCCAGCTGATATTCGCCTCACCACCTCCCCCGCCGTGCACATCGCCGCTTCCGCCTGTCGATGCAATGGTGGTTGTGTTGAAAATATTTTTAACTCCTGCAGACAACCTGATCCTGCTGTCCCAGAAACTCTTGCTTGCGGTAAAATCCATGGTATTGTACGGATCCACCCAACCCCAGGTTAAATTCCCGGCATCTACCATAAGTTGTGGTGCAGAACCCGTATATTTATAATAGAGGGCAAGCGTAACATCAGCTTTGATAAACCGGTAGGACGGACTGATGGTCAACTCAGTAGCCCATTTGAAGGGAGCGTAGGAAATGGAAGCGTCAGGACTGCCTGTGATGCCGGTTTCTGCAATTCCCATTTGAAACCTGAATGCCGGATAAATCGAATAAGAGCAGCCCATTTGTATTCCTGCACTCTTGTACCGGCTTACATTCTCATAATGGTATTGAAGGGCGTCGCCGGTTTGTGCCAGGAGGATCACATTTTCAATAAAATTATAAAACCCTGTCATGTCCATCGACCAGGCCGATGTTCTCTTTTCCGAAGCCCAGTTGAGATTGAGGTTGAAGTTATTGGATTGTTCTGCTCTGAGGTCGGGGTTGCCAAAAACATTGTGGTTTACATCCACAAACGACAGGTATAGTTCTTTGATCGAAGGAGCCCGGAAACCACGGGAATACGAAAACCTAAGGTTCAGCGGTTCAACGATGTTCCATTTCGCGCTAAGTGCATACACCAGAGGAGCATGGTAGTTTGTATTGTATATCAGCCTGGCTCCGGGCTGAATCGACAGGGCTTTTACCGGATCCCATTTCAGGCTCACGAAAGAAGCATAATCTCCAATTTCCTGCCTGTTACCGGTAATGGTTTTTCCTGTTCCGCTTTCGACGCTGATATCGAAACCGGCCTGGTAATTAAATTTCTGGCCGGGATTGCTTTTTGCAAAAGTGCCACGTGCAATCAGGTTGCCAATCGTTGTCGTATCCCGGGCCCAGGACTCAGGAACTATCGTTTCGGTGAGGGTGGTAAGATTCTTGAAAATGGTCTCTCTCAGTCGGGAATAACCCGACCATGAGCCCAGAAGAGTGATGAAATGACTTTTTGGCAGTTTGATCGAGGCATCCGCCCGGCCAGAATACCTGGTAGTTGTGAAATGGTTATCAAATGCTGTTTCCTTGTACAGGCCAACCAATGGTCCATTATCGAGCAGCAGTTCATTAAAATAGTCCCCGGCAATTTTCAGTTTAAAAATCCCGGTGGTATAGGTATAGTATCCATCAAAAAAGAATTGACGCCGTGGCTTGAAAATTTGAGCGCGGCTGGTATCGACCGGCGAATAGCCCCCGAAGAAATTCCTTCCTCCGTCAAGTGAAAAGCCATGCTTTCCATGATTGGCTGATACCGATGCATCGAAATTGTATACGCCTACAGATTCAACGTAGCCATTTGCCGTTGCGTTTAGCTGAGAGGATTTGTTCTCCCTGGTGATGATGTTGATAACCCCTGCCAGCGCGTTGCTGCCATAGATGACGGACATGGGGCCTTCGATCATCTCCACATGGTCCACATTGAACAGGTTGATCTGGTTGAGATCGAAATTCCCGTTCATCCGCCCGATGAGTGGCACCCCGTCCTGGAGAAATTTAACATTTTCACCCGACATACCCTGAATCCTCAAACTGGTACCAAGCACCCCGTTCTGCGTTACCCGCATGGTCGATTGGTCTTTCAGTAAATCTGCCATGTTCGTGGCCGCCTTTTGTTCTATCTGGCGGGCGTTGATCACTTCAACCTTATAGATGGACTTATCGGCCCGCTCAGGGATGTACTGGGCTGTTACAACCACTTCATCCATGTTCAGAACCTTGGGATGCAATTCTATATCCAGGGATTGTCCCGGATGAATGGTATCTGTATAGGTCGCAAACCCCATGTAACTGATTGCGATCTTGGAAATTTCTTTTACTTCGTTCAAAACGGTCCCTTCCATGGAGGTGAGACTATATTTTGGTGAACCCGTTTTCAACCCCTCAAAACATACATGTGCGAAAGCTACCGGTTCATGGCTTTTCTGGTCTATAACCTTGATAAAAGCCTTTTGGCCGTAACCAGCGGTTACGGCCAAAAGACTGAAAAGTCCGATCAGGAGGCTGAATATGCCTTTAATCATGCTTAAAGTGATATAGTTATGCTGTTCACCGTTTTCGTCGCTGCGGTGAAAACCGGAACAACATAAATGCCGGGTTGCACCCCGGTTATATCCTTTGAATAAGCATCTGGCCCCTCAGTCATTCGATTCGGACGATCTGCACGGAGTTGTCGGCCTGTCAGATCTGCAAGAATAAAGATAAGGTCTTTACCGGTTTTACCGGTTGTATGGAAAAAATGTGACAATTGAATTATGGTGCTTGTGCTCATGGCAACCCTTTTCCCTATTTTTCGAGGTTAAATTTTACAACACCGCCGGGGGTGCCTGAATATGCCGTAAAATACATTTTATACATGTCTCCGTTGACAGGTTTTACATAAAAAACGGTAGAATCGACCACGCTGTATGCAAAAGTTATCATGTTGATTTTTTTCCAGTTCCAACCGATCGAAGAGCGGGTTGAATCCCAGGTACCGGCAGAGGGATTGCTGTAAGTAAGTGCAACCGGATAAAACTTTTTAGTCTTTACACTGTCATTGCTCAACACGCCGATAACAGGGTAAGGAGTACCGTCGGGCTGCACCGACATGTATTTTGTAAAAAGAATATCCCAGTTTTTCTTTAATGGTTCGAAGGCAACACGCGTATTGGTTTCCAGCGAATAGCCTGAGAAATCGGTGGCTGCCAGGGAGCTGATATCCTCGTTCACAGCTTGTTCGCCGGAGCCATCGAGGTTGGCAAAGCGGAAAACATAAATATTCAATGTGGAAAGTTTTTTAACAATCCAGAGTTTTTTATAGCTTCCGTCCCTTAATTTGATCACGAAGAGTGAGTCGCCGATGAGGTTATGGTTGACATCGTTGTAGATGGCCCACCCATAATCGGGGTGGCCCCTGGCATTGCGTGAAAATGCTCCGTTTTCCCAGTTAGCAGGGTCGTTGTACATGGGCTTCCAGCCAGACAACCCGGTCGTGTCCATGGTTGCCCACCCGGAAGTATCGGCTTTGGGATAGGTATAAAGTTTCACTCCGGCACCATCATTGATCAGGATGGAAGAGCTGCGTTTCATGGTACGGAAAGCGATATCCCAGGTAGCCCGCGGCGATGTCTGCACCTTCCCGGTCGTCATATTGTAGTAAACCTCGTTGACATAGCCGTCAGACATGCTGATGGAGTCTGACCTTTTGGTAATCACCGAAACGGCAGGGGTGCTATCCGATTTTTTACAGGATATGACAACTGACATTATGAAACTTATAAATACAATGGGAAACAGGTTTTTCATGAAAGAATATTTGGGTGGTTGATTACTCTGTTATTGGGTGAACGGAATCACTGGTGTAAATAACTGACAACAGGAAAAGTGAACCGGCGGACGGGCGGAACTGAGTGCCCCCTTGAGTGAACAGGAATTTTTTGGTGCAATAAAATTGCCTGGTAATCACGTGGTCATGAACTTATGTGTTCATAAACCCGCAACTATTCACTTTGTCAGTTTTTATTCAGGAAATTGGAGGGCCGCGCAGACCACAGGAGGAAACACGGTCTGAGACCGGCGCTGGTCGGAAAAGGTCAAATGATATGAAAGACCCCGGTCCATATGGAAAATGGTGGTAGTCGTTAGAACAATCACAGTTGAAGCCGTGAAAGTCATTTTGAAGTTGCTGTTTTTCGCGGGATAGTTTTGAAAATGATAAAGTCCTGGAATATTTTTCAATATCGCGCTTATAGCCAACGAAATTGGGGATCAATGGTTTTCCCCATATTTTGTACTGGTGAAAATTAATCAGTGATCCGAGGCAGATAATTGCCACAGCCATAGCCTGCAAGCAGAGAAAAAAGGCGATACTGCGTTTTTGGTGACGGACCATTAGCTGATAAATGATTAACAGGTGGCAAAATTACAAAATATTTCTGACCTGCATCACAGTTCCATGTTTTTTTAAATTTCTTTTTCAACAGGATGTTAATAACCTCGAAATAAAACCACCCAGGCACTTAGGACACAAAGGCTCACTTAGATTTTTTTCTAAGTGTATCCAGGGGCTCTTAGTGCCTGGGTGGTATATATTGCTACCCCATATAAGATTTCAACAACTTGCTTCTGGAAGAGTGTTTCAACCGGCGAAGTGCCTTTTCCTTGATCTGCCTCACTCT
>CAIKNA010000139.1 GCA_903828645.1 uncultured Bacteroidales bacterium | reverse complement strand
CATTGCACACAGGCATAGCAGGGGCTCCCTGTATGCTTGCGCTTGCAGTCGTTGGCGCTCCTACCGGTGATGGTACGGTGATACTTGTCGTGGCAAACCCTGTGGCACAGGGCCCTGACATGGTCCATTTAAAGGTGTAGGTCCCGGGGATCAGCTTTGTCACGGTTGTGCTGTTGGCAGTCGGAGAGGTGATCGTCGGCATGTTTGGTCCGCTCACAACGGTCCACAATCCCCCCTGACCGCCGATCCCGGTACCGCTGAATGAACCGGTGAGAGTCGAGGTCGTCGTGGTATTATAACAGGCAGTGGGTGTCGTCGCCGAGGCTGTGACGGGTGTTTCATATCCTGCCTTGGGTATGACGACCTCATCATAGGAATTACAGATGCTGCCACTGATGGTCTTTGTCCAGATAAAGGTGACATTTTCTGACGACCCCCCGGTAAAGTTGAAAGCCGATGTCGGGGATGAAGGAGAGACAATTGTCACACCGGAAGGTGACCCTGAAAGGGACCATGTGCCGGTTTCACCTGATAGCAGTGCATTCCCGGCAAGATTTCCGGCCGGGCTGCCATTGCATTTGGCGGTTTGGTCGGGACCTGCATTGGCTACAGGGGTTGTTTTTACGGTTACAGTCTGTTCATCGTACGCAATCGAGCCGTCAGCGCAGGGGCAGGAGAGGCTGAATTTATAGGTATTGCCCCCGATGATTGAAGTGACCGTGGTGGTTAATGAATGGGGTGAGGTAATAACCGCCGAAGGCCCGCTGACCTGGGACCAGGTAACAACCGCGGTGCCGCCCGGGAACAAGCCGCTGGCCTGCCCGACCAGGGAGAGGGTGGCATTCGCACAGATTGTCTGATCGATGTTGGCATTCACGGTACAGTTCTGTGAAAACAAAGCCCCTGGTTGCAGAAATAAAAACAACACCGCCAACCCGGTGAGGATGCGGATAAGTTCGGTGTGTCTGTCTGATGCGGGTACAAATACCTGTGTTGAGTACAGTTTTTTCATAACGTCATTATTTGATCAACTTTGTGTGAACTTTGCCTGATTTTTATTCTTCTTTTAAAAGGTTGGCGATCAGAATATTTGTTTTTTCGAAATCATCAGATTTGTTCAGGAAATAATCGGCGCCAAGTTTGAGGCACCGGGTTTTGTATTGCGGGTAGGCATAATTGGTCAGGATGCAGACTTTCATCTTCATCCTGGCTTCCCTGACCTTCTTCAGCACCTCCATGCCTCCCATCTCAGGCATGTGCAGGTCGAGGATCAGAAGGTCGGGGGTAAAGTCCCTGATCATCTCCATGGCGATTTTTCCATTTCCGGCTTCTCCCACAATGGTTACATCATCAAAGTTCTTCACCTGGTTTTTAATTCTTTCCCGCATCATGGCCGAGTCATCCGCAATTAAGAGCTTCATTTTTTTGTTGTCTCCGGTAAGGTTGTAAATATAGATCAGGTAATTGCCCGGTGTTGTAAGGGATGGGAAGATTCCCTGTAAGTAAAAGGCTGATTCTTTTGTAAGGATTGCCCTACAAACAAGCCTGGAAATCGTTTTTCTTTTTGTTCATTTTATAGAGAACAAACCCGCCATATAGCGCCGCCAGAACCATGGAGACTCCAGGCCCTTCATCCAGGGGAGCGCCCTGGCCCTGGTTGCCTCCCATGTCATGACCTCCGTTAGGACCTCCGGAGGGTGGCGGAGAAGGATCGTTGATTTGCGCCGAAGCGACATTCAGCATGGATGATGCAAGCATGATTGAGCATACGCATAAAACGTTTCTTAATGTTTTTTTCATCTTGGTTTGAATTTGAAGAAAGTTGAACATGAAAAACTTTTAGGAGTGGTTGTAAGGTCTGTATTGTATGTCTTCTGATGAATTGAAGTACAAAAATAAAGCCGGCAATCTTGATGGGGTATAGGGGGGAGGGAGATTCGATGTAGGAGGTAGGATGATTTTTTTGTAGGGAGTTACCTGACAAAAATGCAAAATGCAAAATGCACAATCAAAATGCAAAGTAAAAAATGAGGAAGGAAAGGGAAGTTTTTTTGTTATTCGATGAGATTGTTTTTCAGGGCATACATGGTAAGGTCGGCATTTCTTTTCAGCCCCATTTTTTCCATGATCCGTGTCCGGTAGGTACTGACGGTTTTGTCGGAGATGAAAATTTCGTTTGCGATCTCTACCACAGTTTTGCCCTTTGCAAGCATGATCATCACCTGAAATTCCCTGTCGGAAAGGACATCATGAAGACTATCACCCGAAATGTTAAAATCGGTAAAAATCAGTTTCTCTGTCAGGGATGAAGAGATGTATTTTCCCCCGGCAGCAATTTTGCGGATGGCCATGGCAAGTTCCTCAAAGGCACTGTCTTTTGACAGATAGCCTGATGCACCAAGTTTAAATGCTCTGAGGGCGTATTGTTCCTGCGGATGAAAACTGAGCATCAATATCCGGGTGTCGATTTTATCATGACGGATGGTCTGCAGGATATCCAGCCCGCTGATTCCCGGCATTGAAATGTCAAGAATAACAAGGTCATAGCGAGTCTCCCTGATCTTCATCAGTGCCTCCCTGCCTTCGGCTACTTCATCGATCTGGCAGACCTCCGAAAGTGTTTTCAGGATTTGCTTTACTCCTTCGCGAACAATGGCATGGTCATCGGCAATCAGAATTCTCATAAAGAGGCAGGTTCATAAATGTTTGTGGGGATTTTGACTGCTATTTTTGTACCGGACGGCGGTTTCTTGTAGAATTCAACCGAACCGCTGATCTGCCGGGCCCGTTCACGCATGCCAACCAATCCCAACGACTTCCCGCTCGTAACTTTCTCCGGAGATATTCCCACTCCGTCATCTTCGATAACAAGGGTAATTCCCATATCGGCGTAAGATAGTGACACGTTCACGGTTTTGGCATTTGCATGCCTGATAATGTTGGTCAGCGCCTCCTGGAAGATCCGGAACAGGGCAAGGTTGACCCGCTCATTTCCGTCGGGCACATCCTCCAGGTTCAGTTCGCATGTTATCCCGGTACGCTGTTCAAACTCATCACTGTACCATTCAATGGCCGCGGCAAGCCCGAGATCATCCAGCAAACCCGGACGAAGTTCTGCTGAAATCCTTTGAACTTTTTTAATCGTATCGTTGGTCATCTCAATAATCCTGGAGATCTTTTGAAATGATTTCCTGCTGTCGGAGATGTGTTCCAGCACCCAGTTCAGGTCAATTTTAATCGCTGTCAGCGCCTGGCCCAGTTCATCGTGTATTTCCAGGGCAACCTTTGCCCGTTCATTCTCCCGGGCGTCCATGAGGTACTGGTTGAGTTGCTGCAGCTCCTCCCTGGCTTTCACCACTTCGAGAGTGGCATTTTGTTGCATCGTAATATCCTTGGCGAAACCCAGAAACCGTATTTCCGAAAGCTTGACCGAATCTACCGACCACCATCGTTTCGTCCCGTCTTTATGTTTGAACAATGATACTCCCTGTGATGTGCCCGTTTTTGTCAGCATTTTGAAATCATGCAAAGCTGTTCCGCTGGTTTCTTCGGCAAGAATGTCCTGAATTGACATCGATAAAAGCTCCTCCCTCGAATATCCGGTGATCCTGCATGCTGCCTCGTTCGCCTCAAGGTATTTTCCGGTTTCATCTGCCACAAAAACACCATCCGGGGCGTGATCAATATAACTTCTGTAT
>CAIKNA010000138.1 GCA_903828645.1 uncultured Bacteroidales bacterium | reverse complement strand
TACCGGTTGATCTGGAGATACTTGTCGTTCATCTCGCTGCGCACCTCGAAATTCGCATTCAGGATCCCCAGTTCCCTCAGGTAAATATTGTTTTGGGTGGCAATGATCCGCTCTTTCAGGTGGTCGTGGCTCAACGACGAGGCCGGTTTCAGCAGGGGCTGGCTGGACCTGATTTTCACTTTCCCACTGCCCGTGATGAGCAACCGGAAGGTCTCCTGGTCCGAGAAAAGGTCGGCATTGTAAAAATCAGCCTCCAGCGATTTTTTTACCAGGACCATCGCCTCTTCAAGGTCATAATTCTTTGTAATATCTTTGGTTTTATGACGATATACGAAATTCAGCCTGATCCCCTTTTTGAGCTCAACCATCGTGATGATGATGCTTTTCAGTTCGGATGCCCGGTCGCGCTGGTTGCTGAGAACCAGCTTTATGAACTCTTTTTTGCTGATGAGGGAGGTTACCTTGTCAAAGAATAGTGCGATCTGCCTGTTTTCCATCGTGTTTTAATAAAAGCCTGAGGGGAGTTTTATGCACCCGGCCTGGAAAAACAAAACTACTGAAATTTCGGTCACGGGAAAAATTAACCTTGTACCATGTTTCGTTGTCACTGCCCCGGGAACTTAGGGGCAATTAAATTTCAGCAACCTCCTTTTGTATTCAGAAGAGTGCTGCCGGTTTTATGCATGGCATATTTTTGCAGGTTTGTGACTTTGTATTATTTTTATTTCGATTGCATGTAGGCGTGGACTCAAGGATATTAATACATTTGAACTGATGGTTACTGATCTGGAATTCGATTTTCTGCAGGCCTGCCATGAAGCAGTTACCCGCCAGCAGGAGTTGGTGCCTTTACTGGCCCAACACCTGGGTTTGTTGCCCGAAGCGGTCATTTTTCATTGGCGCGAAACATTGAATGGAGAGCAATCGGGGTCAATTACCGGGACAGACTGGAGATATTTTTTCCATGGCCAGGAGTGTGACCTGAAGAACACCCGTGACGGCAGGTTTTTAAGACTTGATTTTGGACCGAACGGCAGGTACGACACCTTCTCGGGGTTTGGAATACTACAATTTATCATGACCACTACGTTTCCCTGGCGTGAATTTGCGAAGCTGAAGGTACACCTTTACAACAAGCCGGCCGCTTCTGATGAATTGTCGGGTTCACATCAAAGGATGCGGGCGATTGTCAAACGACTCCGCGAGTTAAGCCTTCTTGAGGTTGCCGACCCTGAACTTTGCGCGCTGGTTGAAGAAAATACGCACATCCGGCCCGATGGCAGTTCATTGGTCACCATTCCTCAGACAGATTATTTGTTGCTGGAGGTTATGCTGTTCAATACCAGCTCGTGCTTTAACCTGGTCCTGTCAGATTCGGGAAAACAACTTATCGGGGAGAAAAACAGATGACGAAATACCACCCGGTATTGCAATGCGGGATTCATTACCGGATCATATTCATCCTGCTCCTGGTTTCAGGCTTGTCGGCTCCCCGCCTGGATTCGCAGCAATCCCCGCCTGGTGCACCCCGCAAACGTCCTTCGGTAGGACTGGTCCTCAGCGGAGGCGGGGCGAAAGGTTTTGCTTATGTAGGGTTGCTCCGTGTGATCCAGGAGGCGGGGCTGCCCATCGATTATATCGGCGGGTCGAGCATTGGCAGCATCATCGACTGTCGGTCATGGGATCAAACATCAGCCCGGGAGTGATGCTGTTCCTGAACCTTGGGTTTTGGTTTTGAAAACGTGACGGGTTATGGTTCCAGGTAATCGGAAAACTTTCCATCGATGTGCTGGTTGAACCACCGGTCGATGATTGATTTCCTGAACCTCCACTCCTTTCCCAGTTTGGCTGCCGGAATTTTACCGTCCTGGGCCCAGGTATAGATTGTCTGCGGTTTCAGTTTGAGGTACCCGGCAACCTCCTCGAGGGTCATGATGTCGTCCATGGCTATTTCCCGATCTGGTTTAAAATTTTGTCCGCCCCCGATGGTTTTTTCACGGCGGTGTCAGGATAAACTGCGGGAGTCCTGTTTAACTCCTGCTTTTCAGGCTGCTTCGGCGCAACAAGCTGTTCGACAGAATAGACAATGGCGGTGTAGAAATTGCCTTCATATTTCCTGAAGAGTTTGAACTCTTCCTGCTTTTCGCAGAGGAACGGCCTTAGATTCCAGGCCAGCTGGATGCCTACAAATGCCAGGATGACTATCCATATCCTGAACACCGTGACCCCGATCTGCGGATAGATGCTTTTATTTTCACAGGCATATTTCAAGGCATCGACCATGAGCCGCATGCCGAATATACCCGCAAAAACAAAGATGGCCACGTGCAGCAGCTGCAGGAAGTGGTAGTTTCCGCCGGTAACCTGGAAAACCACCACGATGGGTGCAAAAGACAAGGCTATGGTCGCTGTAAGCACCACACCGCTCAACACGATCACGATCATCTGCCTGAAACTCATTTTCGATCCCAGTACCTGCTGAATGATGAAAAATGATGGAAAGCAGATAATCACTGTTGAAATAAAGAGGAGAATGACCTTAAGCCCGGTGACGACAGACTGCAGAAAACTGTGATAGCTGCCCATCACCATGCCATAGAGAAATGCGAACCCGCAAATAAGCAACACCTGGTTAATTATCAACCTGTTGGATTGCTGCCTGTTGATTTCGCTGAAATAAGATTCCTTGTTTTGGAAGATTTTAAATACTTCCCTGATCCCTGTGAAAGTTTTCATGTTGGTAGCGTTTAACTTTCAACAAAGATAGGGTATATTTTACTGTTTGGTACTGTTTGTTGATATTTTTTATTGTGTGTTGGGAAAATAGTGACACGTTACGCGTCATGTGTCACGCTTTTTTTTATTTCATCGGCATCGTCCGCGGGTGTTCCTTCACCGATTTTTCAATGCTTTTAAGCAACGGGCTGGCGAGGGCATCCAGGTAGTTTTTATTCACAGCCTCCCAGTTAATGGCATCCAAGATAGCGGTAAGATAGTCGGCACGTTTGTTCTGATATTTCAGGTAATAGGCATGCTCCCATACATCGATGCATAATACGGGTATCCCTCTTTCGGGGGAGATGTCCATGATGGGATTGTCCTGGTTCGGGGAAGAACTTACGGCCAGTTTTTTATCTGTAGTTACATAGAGCCATGCCCAGCCTGAACCGAAACGGGTGGCTCCTGCCTTGTTCAGCATGTTTTTCAGGCTGTCGGGCGAGCCGAAGGCTGCGATGACCGCTTTCCCTACTTCGCTCTTCGGGTTGAACGGCTTGTTGAGCGAAAGCGTATTCCAGTAGAGGGAGTGGTTGAAATGGCCGCCGGCATTGTTCCGGATGGCATCGCCGGCTTCACCGGCATGCAACATGAGATCATCCAGCGACCAGGCTTCATATTTACTGCCTTTCACCGCGTTGTTGAGGTTCTTAACATAGGCTGCATGGTGTTTCGAATAGTGAATCTCCATCGTGGCAGCATCCACAACCGGTTCCAGGGCGTTGTAGGCATAGGGCAATTTTGGCAACATGAACGGATAGTTTTGTGCCGGAAGAATGAAACTGGCTCCAAGGAAAAGGATTGCGAAGATGCTGACAATTTTGAAATTATTGTTTTTCATGGCTTTTTACTTTGATTTTGTTATTTAAGGTTCGCCAAACGGCAACGTTTTTGTTTGATATCATGCGGGTTAAAACTTCCTGATGCACCGCACCTGGTCGGGCCAGTCTTTCTGGCTTTCCTCCTGGATGCCGGAATCGGAACCGTTCATAAAGACCTGGTCGAATGACTCTTTCAGCGGGTCTGTGATCCCTTCTGTCGAGCTCCAGTAAATCCCGTAACTGTAATTAAAGGGTGCCAGCAGTGAGCGGTGGAGGTACATCTGGTTCAATTCATATTTTGACGGAAGGTACCAATCGTTGTAGGTTACTGTGCCAATGGTCTTGGAATAGTCCTTGCAGAGGCGTGCGGCATAGCTGCCACTCCCCTGCAAAGCAACGATCTTATCCGTATTATTTACCCCGGTAAATGCCCCGTCTTCATTTGCGCCTGTAATTTCGAAGGTGTTGTTAAACCATTTGGTCCCTCCTGCCGGGCCCAGGTCAACAGTAGCTGCGATGAGTCCGTGTGTGGCTGTTCCGTCGAGCCAGAAAATATTTCCCCCGCCGTATGATTCTCCCATAGTGTGCATCGTAGTTGCAGGAGCAAGTTTCACCCATCCGTATGCAACCATCGATTTACCGGGATTGATGGTCAGGTTGCCCCCGCTTTGAATGGTGACGTTGTGGCAGAAAGTCGCATTGATGGTGGTGATGACCGGCGAGTGGGGTGCCTCCGGAATCATGACGTCATTCAAGGTGGTGGGCACCCTGGCCAGGTCCCAGTTCCCGGCTTTGTTCCAATCAGAATCCAGGGTTCCGGTCCAGGTGATGGTGGTAAATGAAGTGGGTTCTTCCGTGCGGATTTCGAGGGCAGGATCTCCAAACACATTGCAGTCGTAATGGCACCAGAGCTGGGCTCCCGGTTCGAATTCCCCCGGGAGGGAAATCCATGGAGCTGTTTTTACTTTTGAGATCATCTGTACTGTCCCCAGGTGCTTTTCGGGCAGGGTCGTGGTGTATATTGCACTCACAAATTCCCGCTCCAGGTGCTGGGAAGGGCCGTCGGAAGTACCCTGGTCGAACCAGCCGTACCGCGAGTTAAAGATGCCGGCGACAAGAAAATTAGCAATCGTTACAGCTTTTGCGGCAATGCATCCGCCGGATACATCAAAGGCACCATCATCGCATCCCTGGGTATAGAGCAACTGGTAATTGTGTGTGATCCCGTTCACCTGCGAAAAATTGGCATTGGTGATGTTCGACGTATAAAGACGCATCATGTAGCCGGAATTTGCATGACCCAGGTGATGAATGAACGAATTTCCCTGGTTGATGGCAGCCAGCAGGTTGGCTGAGCTCCATGACCACCCGGGGATATCGTACAATTTTTTAATGTCGTTCGAATTGGAGGGGATCCCGTGGGTAAAATAACCGCTGTCGGCGTGGTCATCGATTAGCAGATCCATGTAACTTCCGCCATAGGTCACCGGGCTGGCGTAGAGATATTCACCTGCCATCAACGGACGGGAAAACTCCCCCAGCACCGGGTTGGTCTGATAGGAAACCGTTTTATGGATCATCCGGTGAAGTTCGGCAGTATCATTCACCGTGAACCGGGCCACCGCAATATCAGGCAGTAAATCGGGGTTATCCGGCAGTATCTCGCCATATTTGTGGTTTCCATTGGCATCAAAGTTGCCGTCAAGACCTGAATAATAAAGATCGGAGGGGATGGAATCGACATAAACCATGTCGGAGTTTACAGAACAATGAAGCCTCCGGAAGGGCACCAGTGGCGGATTTCCGGCCAGGAGTACATATTGAACCTGGTTGTTTATACGCTGGTTGATGATGAAATTCCTGATTTTTTCCGGCAGGTCGTAGCCGGTCATCACCGAAGAGATGCTGTCGGTGGTCACTACCTTTGCGATCATGCCTTTGCCGGCATACATCGAGATCACCGGCTGGAATTCATTTTTAAAGATCACCGGTGAAATGATCAGGTAATCGTAGCCCAGGGCCGGCGCATCCTTTTGAGGGTAACTGCTCATCATTTCAGGATTCATGGCGAAAGCTTTCACCCGGCTGAGCACATTTCCGGCGGTGGGCAGAATGTTCTGCGCCGCAAGGGATCTGGCATCGGCGCGGGTTTTGATTTTCACCGTCACCTTGCCGAAATAGGAGAGCTTTCCGGCCGCAGGATTGTACCTTACCGGGGTAAAGGTGCACAGCGCAAAGGCATAGCCATTATAGTACTGTGTGAGCAAATGGCCCGTTTCCCGGGCAGGATAGGACTCCTGTTGCTGATATACTTTTTCATTCCTGACAAATTCACCCGGTTTTTCGGAAAAGGTGTGACTGACAGGTTGTTTCGGCGAGAGTATAAATGTTCCGGGCATGGTCGTTTCCTGCTCGTTGACGACTTCGATGGATTCGGCGGATTCGCCGGGAGGCAGCATCAGCACCACCTCATGCCAGGGCAGCAGGGGCTCCCCGGGAATCCCTGAAAGAATGGTGTTATCGAAATTCACTGTTTGGAAGGCGTCCCTGGATTCGATTTTAACATTGCTGAAATAAAATGTCTTCTCAACAATCCCGGCTTGCAGGATAATTCCCTGGAATACCGCAAGCAAAAACAAAAAAGTGTGTTTCATCTTGTCAATCTTTGATGTAAAGGTACAAAAACTTTAAGTTTTGCATTCCTATACTATTTCCGGTTAACCGGAACTGTTTTTAATGGATCCGGTATCTACACAGCCAAGCTGGTGCTTAAAACCAATGACAATGTGATGACGAAAACGATCAGGATCGTTTGCAACCAGTGTATCGCCATTATTGACCGGGGCCAATTGCTTTACCCTTTTGATTTCCCGGCCAGTTTTTGTCTTACTCCGGCGATTACGATCAGGGATATAACTGATAAGATCAACCCCCATGCCCACAGTGGAAAAACAGGGGTATCTCCCGCGCCATAGCTGTGCATTCCTTTGGAAAGGTAGTAGTTGACCCCGACAAAAGTCATGATCACACTTCCGAAGGCGAGAACCGATGCTACACTGAACACATAGTTGCTGCGCATTTTAGGGATGAACCTCAGATGCAGCACGAGGGTGTAGGCAATTACAATCACCAGAGCCCAGGTCTCCTTGGCATCCCATCCCCAGTATCTTCCCCAGGATTCATTGGCCCAGATACCGCCAAGAAACGTTCCGATGGTGGCCAGGACAATCCCGACGATCAGGTTCATTTCGTTGATATAGGTAAGTTCGCTGATGACCAGGTCGAGCCGTGCATTGTTCTTAACCGTTTTAAACAAAAAGATCACAAGGTTCATCAAGCCGAGAATGAACCCGAGTCCCAGGAAGCCATAGCTGATGGTAAGGGTCGCCACATGGATGATCAGCCAGTAGGATTTTAAAACAGGCTGAAGGTTCGTCAATTGCGGGTCGTAACTGCTGTGACTCGCGGTCATCAGGATGAAGAAGGCAAGCAGGGCCGTTGCCGCAAGGGTGATCCTGGAATAGCGTGCAAAACTGAAACCCGCCAGCAGGCTGCCCCAGGCGATCAGTATCAGCGATTCGTAACCATTGCTCCAGGGAGCATGCCCGGTGAGATACCACCGCAGTATCATGCCGAAGGTATGGTACAGGAATGCCAGTACCAGCATGGCGGTAGAAATGTCGAGCGCCAAAGAGATGATCCTGCTCTTTTTTTGCCGGAGGTTATCAATGAAGGCAAGCAAAAGCAGGATAACGCTTAACATGGCATAAACGTTCCTGAGGGTTATGAAAATCTGCAGCTTATTATAGAGGATCTCGACATTGATTTTTGTCTCCGATTCCAGCAGCCCGCTGCCGGGCGAATGCCGCTGAATGCTGCTGATGATGCCGGCAATTTTATCCGCCCTGGCGTAATCGCCCGAAACGGTCGCTTTGGAAACCTCGGTGAAATAGGCAAACATGATGTTGGCATAATTCAGCGGTTTCAGTTGAAGTTCTTCGCCGATGACCGCGGTTGCCCCGGTTAATGGCTCCATGGCAGGCTTTTCATCCCAGCTCACCCATTTATTGCCGGCATTGCCCTCTTCCGGGAAAAGTTTGTACATGCTTCCCCTGATGGCCATTTCAAAAATATTCAACCGCTCGTCAACCTTGATGATCTCCTTGTCGAAACTGTTTTGCGTGGATTGCTTTTTCCGGAATGCCTCTTCAACATATTTCTGAAGTTTGTAATGGTTGGCGGCATCGAAAAAATCAAGGAATGAAGCATAATTACCCGTGATCCCGATGATGGTCTGAACCGGTTTCTCCCTGACCAGGATGATCTTCTGCTGTTTCCAGAATTCGGGCATCATCATCATGTCCATGAGGACCTGGATGGCATCCATCTCCCCTTTGCCGGCGATCTCAAACTTATCCTTCCTGGATATTTTATGCATCACGTCATAGGCCATGGAATGGATCGGCTCGAAGCGACCGTCAAATGTCTGCACCAGCAAATGGCCGAATTTT
>CAIKNA010000137.1 GCA_903828645.1 uncultured Bacteroidales bacterium | reverse complement strand
TCTGGATTAAATCAAATCTGGCAATGCTTTAAGAGGTTTTTATTAAGGCAGATTGGTCACATCAGCCGCTGTTGGCCCGCCAAAGCCGAAGTTCAGGTTGACCATAGAGATCAGCGTTCCTTTATAGGACAGGATCGGTTCAAACTGTTTTCCAAAGTTATAGGAGAGCATCAGCTTTTTGCTGATCTGGTAGCTAACCGTTCCGATACACTGGAAATCGGTTTGAGTTTTTGAGCGGGTGGTGGTGATGCCCGACGCATCAGTCGACTGGTCGATGATGGTTTTGCTATACCGTCCGAGGGCTTCCACGTGAAGGGATAATTTTTTAAACAACAAATTAAGACTAAGACCATAATCGAAATTATGCTCATAGGTCTCCTTGTTTTCAAAATATTGTTTATAGAAGCCAAGGTTATACCAGTTATAACGGAAAACACCAAGAAGCTCAATACATGAAGTTTTGCCACTAAACCGGTAAGAGGGGGTAAGCCAGACACTTTGCTGCGGGGCAATGCTGAAATTGAAATCATTGGCCGGAAAATCGAGTGCCAGGGCTCCGGCGATATCCAGTTTCCAACCCGGACGATTTGTCACATTTAACTCGACATTTTTGAGTTTATCCGTTAACTGGACAAAGCGGGCAAGTTGAGAATTGAGCGAATCGAGGAATATTTTTTCCTTATCCTTATCCTCTGACCAGGCCGGCAGCTCCTTTTTTAATGTCAATCCCAATCTTGTAAAGTACGTGTTCATGAGTGCCCAGTCGTTGAAGAAGTAGCCACGAATGGTTTTGTCAGCTAACGAACTGCCGACCATCAGATCAACAAATTTGGATGTGTTATCTGGTTTTGGAGTGTGTTTGGCAGCCCTTCGCCCCCAGCCATAAACAGCATCTTTTAATTCGGAGGCGGAAAGCAGGTTGTTTAATGTTGAATCGATCGATTCCCTCACTTTTTTACCATTAAAATAGATCGTAGTTCGCATGCCAAAACCCAGAGCATTTGATTTGACAGTATCCTTCAGAATATAATTCTGTGTGGAGGCAACAGAAAAAGACAAATTCCGCCATAACGACTGGAGGGGACCGGGATAGAGGTACTCCTGGATTGGCATCGGATGATCTTTTGTCCAGTAAGGGGCAAATTCAAGTCCAAAGTTATTGGGAATCAATGGTTGGCCCTGTTCTCCTATAAAGTTCGAAAATACGGCCGTTTCCAGTGCTTCGTACGATTTCGGGCTGAGCACGGCGGTGGGTTGGATCCCGATGACCGCTGCAGCAGGCGATGAGGGGGCTTTTACCTTCTCTAAATCTGTTGACTGGCAAAAAGCGGAAGACTGTAAACCAATACAAAGGAGCAGTAAATATAGTTTTGATTTCATGTCAGACTCCGTTAAACAAATGTGATGCAAACTTCTATCTGTGGCGTTGTATCTGCCGATTTTAAATTCTCGTGCGCAACAACCTGTACGCCGGCCACGGTGATGTTTTCCCTGATTTTATCAATGCGTGGTTCAATGTTGTACGGACTTGAAGTAATCATGGTCTGATCTTCGCCTTTCAAGGTCTTCCCTTTGCCGATCAGCACCCTGCCTGCATTTCTTAACCCTTTGCTATCCTGCCCAGGGATGTTGATGTTAGTTGTACCAGTTGTTCCCTCATCAGGAAATATTACTTCCACATAAACATCGTCATCGTCGCCGACAGTGATTGTCGCATCATCATATGGATATCTCATTATTTATGTTTTTAACTGTTAATATTAACTTAGACTATCGAATAGTTTATTCATTCTCATTAGAGAAGTGATATGTAAATATACTATGATCAAATTCCAAAAGTCAAGTTTTTTTTATAAATGATTAATTTTCACTCAAATCCCGGAGGTTTTGAAATACAAAGAGACAATTATCCCAAGAGGAGAGCATTTCCTTCATATTAAATAATGTTGCTGAAAAGAAGCATTTCCGCAAAAGAGAAACTCACGGAACCGGGGTTTCAGGCAGGTTAAATCACCTTTGCGCACATGAATTCACGGTTCATGCGGGCAATGTTTGAGCGGGAGATCAGTTTCGGGCATTCAGCTTCGCAGGCGTAAGTGTTGGTACAATTCCCAAAACCTAGTTCATCCATCATTCTGACCATCTTTTTAACCCGCTGTTTGGCTTCGACCTGTCCCTGGGGAAGCAGTGCGAACTGCGAAACTTTTGCCGAGACGAAGAGCATGGCTGATGCATTTTTACAGGCTGCAACACAGGCGCCGCATCCGATGCATGCGGCCGCATCCATGGCCAGTTCTGAATTTTCCCTGCCTACCAGGATGTTGTTGGCTTCTGCGGCACCACCCGTGTTTACCGAGATATAGCCCCCTTCCTGGATGATTTTATCAAAAGCGGAACGGTCGACCATGAGGTCTTTGATCACAGGGAAGGGCCTGGCCCTCCAGGGTTCAATGACAATGGTATCTCCATTACTGAATTTTCGCATGTGAAGCTGGCAGGCCGTAACGGCATCGTCGGGTCCATGAGGACGACCATTGATATACAGACTGCACATTCCGCAAATGCCTTCCCGGCAGTCGTGGTCAAACACCACCGGCTCCTCGGTCTTCTGAATCAGTTGTTCATTCAGAATATCCAGCATCTCCAGGAAAGAACAATTCGGTGAAATGTTTTTCAATGGATAGGTGACAAATTTACCGGCGGATTTTGCATCCTTCTGCCGCCATATTTTTAATGTAAGATCCATATCAGGTTAAAATTCAAATGTGTATTTGCTGCTATTTCGACATTCGTTATTCAGTATTCGATATTCGATATTCAGTATTCGAAATTCATTTTATTTGTACACCCGCTGCTTCACCTCGATCTCTTCATAATCCAGCGGTTCCTTATGCAGGATAAACTCTCCTTCGGCTTTGTATTCCCAGGCCGCAACATACTTGTAATCTTCGTCGTTCCGTTTGCATTCACCTTCATCAGTCTGGTACTCTTCACGGAAGTGTCCCCCGCAGCTTTCGTTGCGGTTGAGGGCATCATATGCCAGCAGTTCGCCCAATTCCAGGAAGTCGGCTACACGGTTGGCTTTTTCAAGCTCAGTGTTCAGTTCCTGCATCGTTCCTGGGATCTTGACATCTTTCCAGAATTCAGCTCTCAGTTTACGGATCAGTTCAATTGCCTTTTTCAGCCCGGCTTCGTTGCGTGCCATGCCTACGTATTCCCACATGATCTTACCGAGTTCTTTATGGAAATGGTCAACAGACCTGGTTCCTTTAACCGCCATCAGTTTCTCCAGGCGCGTTTGGACACCTCTTTCGGCTTCGGCAAATTCAGCTTTGTCTGTCGACATCCGTGCAACGCGGATCTCCCCGGCAAGATAGTTCTGAATGGTGTAGGGCAGCACGAAATAGCCGTCGGCCAGTCCCTGCATCAATGCGGAGGCCCCCAAACGGTTGGCGCCATGGTCGGAGAAGTTGGCCTCCCCGGCGGCAAATAAACCGGTGACAGAAGTCTGCAACTCATAGTCGACCCAGGTGCCTCCCATGGTATAATGCACGGCAGGGTATATCATCATCGGGTTTTCATAGGGATTTTCATCCACGATTTTTTCATACATCTGGAAAAGGTTGCCATAACGCTCTTCGATGACATGTTTTCCAAGGCGCCCGATGGATTCCCTGAAATCGAGGAACACGGCCAGCCCGGTTGAGCCTGCCCCGAAACCCGCATCGCAGCGTTCTTTGGCAGCCCGGGAGGCCACATCACGCGGCACCAGGTTCCCGAATGCGGGGTAACGGCGTTCGAGGAAATAGTCGCGGTTTTCTTCGGTGATATCGTTGGCTTTCAGTTTTCCCTGGCGATGTGCTTCGGCATCTTCTTTTCTTTTAGGAACCCAGATCCGGCCATCATTTCGAAGGCTTTCGCTCATTAGGGTGAGTTTCGACTGGTAATCACCATGCACAGGGATGCATGTTGGGTGTATCTGTGTGAAACAAGGGTTGGCGAACCAGGCACCTTTTTTGAATATCTGCCAGATGGCGCTGGTATTTGAGCCCATGGCATTGGTAGAAAGGTAAAAGACATTTCCGTAACCGCCTGTTGCAATCACCACGGCATGACCGAAGTGGCGTTCAAGCTTGCCGGTAACCAGGTCGCGGGCGATGATGCCACGGGCTTTCCCGTCAACAAGTACCACATCCATCATTTCATGGCGGTCGTAAAGTTTGACCGTTCCCAGTTTGATCTGGCGGCTGAGGGCACCATAGGAACCAAGAAGCAATTGCTGTCCCGTTTGTCCGCGGGCAAAAAAGGTACGGGAGACCTGTGCGCCGCCAAAAGAACGGTTTTCCAGTGATCCGCCGTATTCGCGTGCAAATGGAACACCCTGTGCCACACACTGGTCGATGATGTTGTTGCTCACCTCGGCCAGCCGGTAAACATTTGATTCCCGCGCCCTGTAATCGCCCCCCTTGATGGTATCATAAAAAAGACGGTATATGCTGTCGCCGTCATTAGGATAGTTTTTTGCAGCGTTGATCCCTCCCTGTGCGGCGATGCTGTGTGCACGGCGCGGTGAATCCTGGTAACAGAAAATCTTGACGTTGAAGCCCATTTCTCCCAGGGATGCAGCAGCAGCTGAACCTGCAAGGCCGGTGCCCACAATGATGATGTCGAGCTTGCGCTTGTTGCTGGGGTTAACGAGGTTCTGATGGTCTTTATAATGGCTCCATTTTGAGGTCAGCGGACCTTTTGGAACCTTTGAATTTAATTCGGCCATGATGACTAACGGATAAGTAAAAAGTAAAAGGGAATGATGATGAAACCCAGGGGAACAACGATGGCATAAAATGTTCCGAACCGCCGGATGCAGGTGGTGTACTGAGGATGGTTTATCCCGAGCGTTTGCCAGGCAGCCTGGAAAGCCTGGTTCAGGTGAAAACCAAGCACGATGAAAAGCAGGATGTAAATAATGGAATAGGCAGGTATGACAAATAATTGCTTTGCAATGTGATAAAAGTCCGGCTCTCCGTCGGGGGTCATGTTCGGGTTGAAGACCCATCCCAGTTTAATGAAATAAAAATTGATGAAGTGTAGGATCAAAAAGATCAGCACGATCCCACCGGTATAGATCATGTATTTCGACAGGAACGGGGTGTCGGTTTTGTTGGATACCATGTATCTTACCGGCCGTGCCATCCAGTTTTGAACCTGCAGGATGATCCCCAGGAAGACATGAAAAATAAAACCGGCGAACAAGCCGATTTCAAATACCTTTACGATGTAATTCGTGCCCATGAAATGAGCTGCGGCAGAAAACCATGCGCCACCGTCGTTGCGCAGCAAACACAAGTTAATACCCAGGTGAACCACCAGGAAGATCATCAGAAAAAGACCCAGAAATGCCATCCAGATCTTTTTTGTGATCGAAGAAAATCTAAAAAAAGTCGAATTCATAACAAGCTTTTAATATATTTGTTCGTTGTTTCAAAATTAGGACGAAATTTTTATCAAAAAAGAAAATCAGGAAAAATATTCACAATTCAAATCCATTCTAAATTATGTTTCCAGCATCCGTATACACCACCCGTAGAAATAAACTCCGCCATGAACTTTCCGGCGGACTTATTTTATTTTTAGGCAACCAGGAAGTTCCTTTCAACTATCCGGCAAACACTTATTCATTCAGGCAGGACAGCAATTTTTCCTATTTTTTCGGGCTGGATCATCCCGATCTGGCCGGAATCATTGATCTTGACGAAGACAAAGATTTTATCTTCGGTAATGATGTGGATATCGACGACATTATCTGGATGGGAGTCCAGCCTACCATCAAAGACCAGGCACTAAAAGTGGGAGTGATGAACACCGCGCCGCTGACAGGACTGAACGAGATGATAACGAGTGCTGTCGCCGGCAAGCGCAGGATTCATTTCGTTCCGCCTTACCGGGGAGAGACCATTTTGTGGATGTCGGATCTTCTGGGGATTCATCACCTGGAATTAAAAGCGAATTCTTCGGAGCCACTGATCAGGGCAATTATCAGGATGAGAATGCAGAAAGAGCCGCAGGAGGTGGCTGAAATCGAAAAAATGGTCGATGTTGCCTGGATGATGCATACAACCGGGATGAAGATGGCAAAACCAGGAGTGGTTGAACGTGAAATTGCAGGAAAGATCGAAGGCATCGCGCTCTCAAATTGCGGTCCGGTATCATTCCCGGTAATCCTGTCGATCAACGGGCAAACGCTTCACAACCATTATCATGGCAATACACTCGTAGAGGGGCGAATGCTGGTGATCGATGCCGGCTGCGAAAACGACCTTCATTATTCCAGCGATATTACGCGGACGGTTCCGGTAGGAGGGAAGTTCAACGCGCGGCAGAAGGGAATTTACGAGGTGGTGCTGAATGCCAACCTTGCTGCCACCAGAGCAGTGAAGCCGGGAGTACCATTCCGGGATATCCATATGCTTGCGGCCACCGAAATCGCAAAGGGGCTCACGAGTCTCGGGATCATGAAAGGGGATCCGGCGGAAGCCGCGTTAAAAGGCGCCCACACGCTCTTTTTCCCCCACGGGCTTGGTCATCCGCTTGGACTGGATGTGCATGATCTCGAAGGGCTTGGCGAAAATTTAATTGGCTATGATGAAGAAGTTCAGCGCAGCAAGGAGTTCGGTCTTGCCTTTCTACGTTTCGGCCGCAAACTTCAGGAGGGATTCGTGATGACCATCGAACCCGGCATCTATTTTATTCCTGAACTCATCGACATCTGGAAAGCCGGGAACAAACTGTCTGAATTCATCAACTATGAACTGGTGGAAACCTACAAAGACTTTGGCGGAATCCGCATCGAAGACGATGTGCTGGTCACTGCCGATGGGTACCGGGTCCTTGGCAAACCGATTCCGAAAACCGTAGCAGAAATAGAAGACCTGATGAGCTGAAAAATCGTAAATCGTAAATCGTAAATCGTAAATCTTTAACATGCCTACCTTTAAATACCAGAAGAAAACCATCAACTACACCGATGTTGGCACAGGCAAGTCAATCGTGCTGATTCACGGGTTCACCGAGTCGTTGAAAATATGGACCGGTTTTGCGACACAGCTTTCAAAAAAGTACCGTGTAATCACCCTCGATCTTCCCGGCCATGGAAAGAGTGATTGCCTCGCCAAAGTTCATAGCATGGAACTCATGGCCGAAGTGGTATTTGCACTGCTGAAAAGGATCAGGGCCGGTAAATGCATGATGGCAGGGCACTCAATGGGCGGATATGTCACCCTTGCATTTGCCGGGAAATACCCGGGGATGCTGCGGGGGCTCACGCTTTTTCATTCGCACTGTTTTGCCGACACCCCCTTCGAACAGGGAAACCGCGACCGGACCATCGCAATCGTGAACCAGGATAAATTCAGCTATGTGGCACAATTTATTCCCGGGCTATTCCCGGTCGAGGTGCATAAAAAGTTCTCAAAACTGATTGAGCGGCTCATCCAGCGTGCCTCCAGGATGGAAAAGGAGGGGGTTGTTGCTGCACTCGAAGGGATGAAAATCCGCGAAGACCAGTCGGAACTGCTTAAAAACACGAAACTTCCGGTACTTTTTATCCTGGGACAAAAAGATTCAAAAGCACCGGTTTCCAGACTATGGGAGATGATTGCCCTGCCGGCGGTGAGCGAGACGCTCATATTGCGTGAATGCGGGCACATGGGTTACATTGAGGCACCTGAAGAAACGCTCAATGCCATCCTCGGTTTCGTACGAAAGCACCTGTAGCAGATGTTGCCCGAAAACGAATCTCCCTCCCGGAAACACCTTGCCACCCGGAATTTTCGGTTTTACGACCTTATCATGGCAGCCTTTGTCACCGTGATCATCTCTACCAACATGATCGGGGCTGAAAAGGTAGTCACTGTTTTCGGGTTCACCTTTGGTGGTGGGATTCTTTTCTTTCCGATCAGCTATTTTTTCAATGATATCCTGACGGAGGTATATGGCTATGCACGTTCACGGAAAGTGGTCTGGGCTGGTTTTATATCCCTTTTCTTTGCCATGATCATGGCGCAGATCATCGTTGCCCTTCCTCCTGCCAATGGATGGATTCACCAGCAGGCCTATGAGGTTGTTTACGGCCAGACTCCACGGATCGTGGTTGCTTCCCTGATTGCATTCCTCTGCGGTGAATTTGCAAACTCTTATGTCCTGGCAAAAATGAAGGTATTTTTCAATGGGAGATATTTGTGGACCAGGACCATCGGTTCGACAGTTGCCGGGGAAGCTGTCGATACACTCATCTTTTATCCCGCGGCTTTTCTCGGATTCTGGTCGGGATCCCTCCTGATCCAGGTGATGATCATGAATTATCTTATCAAGGTTGCCTGGGAAATTTTTGCAACCCCGCTCACCTATAAAATCGTCGGGTTCCTGAAAAGTGCAGAAAATGAGGACTACTATGATCGGGATACAAACTTTACCCCGTTTTCAATGAAATTGTAATCTTTCGTGAGGGTCAGCGGTAAAAATTCATCTCCTGGACATATTTCCACACTTTTTCCGGGAGGAAATAACGCATATCCCTGCCATCCATAACTGATTGCCGGATAAATGACGAGGAAATGGAGATCAGGGGTGCCTCAACTGGGATGAAGGAAGGATGTCCGTCGAACCGGCTTTTGACGGTATTCAGACGGGGGTAGATGTAAAAACGGTACTGTTTTAACAGCTCTTCAAAATTTTTCCATTTGTGAAATGTTGTGAAAATATCGGCGCCTGCGATCAACACAAATTCCTTTGCCGGATATTTTTCCCCGAGATAGGTTAACGTATCAATTGTATAGGAAGGCCGGGGGAGTTTGAATTCAATGTTCGAGGATTTGAACCGGGAATCCTCCTCAATTGCCAGGTTAACCATGAACAACCGGTGATTGTCGGCAAGCAGCGTAGATTTTTCCTTGAGCGGGTTATGCGGAGAAACCACGAACCAAACCTGGTCCAGGTCGGTAAACCCGGCCATATAGGAAGCGATCATCAGGTGACCCGAATGGATCGGGTTGAAAGAGCCGAAGAGGAGGCCGGTTTTTTTGGGAGGGGGCATTTGTGATTTACGATTTACGATTTACGAATGACGATTTACGATTGACAAATGACAAATGACAAATGACAAGTGAAGGTTGGGGTAGTTTTTATAATTTC
>CAIKNA010000136.1 GCA_903828645.1 uncultured Bacteroidales bacterium | reverse complement strand
GAAGATGACACGTCAATCAGGGTATAACTCCCTATGACCAGGTTTCCGACACCCCGGTTTGGAGCCAGGTAGGTGACCACTCCCTGGTAATGCCAGGTGGAGATCACACTGCCGCTGCCCGCGCTGAACCCTCCCGATACCCGGATGGAATCACCGGAAGGAATAATATCGTTGGCAAGCAGGTTGACCGTTTTCGTGAACCCGGGAACCAGGTCGATGGTGTCGTCAACCGCTTTGAAATTCTGCCCGGCAATCTGCGGAGCAAAAATGATCAGCAGAATAAGAACCGGGAAACAGCTGAGCAGGTCTTTTATCTTCATATGAATATGCTGTTTTGATTTATGATTCAACGGTTTCATGCATCGTTCAGGTCGAGATGAATTTACGCAATTACAGGATTACAATGTTACGGCAGATCATTCCTTTCTCCAGGTAAATGTAAATGTAATAAACCCCGCTTTGATTCCCTGACAAATTTATCCTGACTTCATTTGCTTTCGACAGGACTTCCCGGATCATCTCCCCCAACGGATTGTAAATCCTTATTTTCTCGACTGGGAGAGCGGATTTTATGGTGACTATTCCTGGTGATGGATTTGGAAATACTTGCAAATCAATAATTTCATTCTCTGAGATGTCCTCTGACTTTCCTCTTTGTGAAACGGTGAAGGTGGCGGTTTTCGCCTTCGGGGAGAAGAGGTAGAGAGTGGCATCCCTCCGGGAAGCGCCGGTATTGGCTTTCAGTGTCTGAAAAACCAGTGAGTCGTTCCCTGTGCCGCTTCTTTTATTCACAGCAAGCCAGTCCGGTAAAAATCCCTGGAGTGTCCATTCAACGCTGGTTTTGATAAAGAGGTTTTTTTTATTCCCTGCGTCCCGGTCTAAAACGAGCGTATCCGGATTTGTTTTCAGGGTGAAAATGTCTGACAATGCGCTCATCCAGACACCTTTTCGGCTGGTCCCGGCAAACAGGCTCATGTTGTTCAACACAAGTATGTTCACAGAAGAGTCTGACAACCCGATATTCATTCTCTTCCAGCTTTCACCCTGATTGTCGGAAATAAAAACCCCATGACCGCCGGTAGCGGCAAATATAGATTGAAGACAAAAAGCCAGAGAACTGACATCATATCCGGATAATTCATTGCCGGCCGGGTTCCATGTCAACCCCTCGTCATTGGAATGGTAAACGCCTCCGGTGGTTCCTGCATACATTTCCTGGCCGTTGGTGGCTATCGTATTAACCTGTTTACAATTTAGTCCAATATTGCAGGGTTGCCAGCTATTCCCGTCATTGGTTGAAACAAAGATCCCTTCTCCCCATGTCCCGATGTAAACCCGCCCTGCGGATATGGCCAATGCCGTGATGTTTAAATTCGTGAGCCCGTTATTCACTGCAGACCAATGCTTTCCGGTATCGGCGGAGAAAAATAGACCACCGCCCTGCGTACCTGAAAAAAGTTTACCTCCATCCATAGCCATGGCTGTGACATAGGGGTTAGTCAGTCCGTTGTTGCGCTGATTCCAGGTGTTTGCGTTATCTGCTGATAAAAAAAGTCCGGAACCCATCGTACAAGCGTACAAAATGTCTCCCGATTTCCGGATATCAGAAATATAGGGACAGGTCAGGCCGTTGTTCATGGATAGCCAGTCGTAGCCATTGCCATTTGAATAACTGATCCCGCCACCCCAGGTGCCGGCGAACATCCCGGTCCCACTGATCAGCAATGCCCTGATCCTTGTATTGACCATTCCCTGGTCGCTAACTGCCCAGTTTTCACCCTGGTCTGTCGAATAAAAAATTCCACCCCCATTGCTTCCTGCAAAGATATTAATAGCCGTTGCGGCCATGCAATTGATCACCGTGTTTGTAAGATAATGGTTAACGGCGTACCAGGTGTTGCCATTGTCATCGGATCTGAAAACGCCCCATCCGTTTGTTCCGGCAAAAATCGCACTGGCCGAAACGGTGAGCGCATTCACGATGGTTTGAACAGGGAGGCCATTGCCGACTGCTGTCCAGACATTGCCTATAGATCTGAAAACTCCTCCACCGTCACTCCCTGCGAAAACAGACTCACCTTGAACGGCAAGGGAGAGGATGAAGGGATTTGTGAGACCATTATTCATGGAGGTCCAGTTGGTTCCGGCATCGACGGAAATGAACACCCCGGCCCCGTCTGTTCCGGCATACACAACAGATCCTTTCATTGCGAGGGCATTTATCCTGGAATTTCCTGGTCCGTTTATTACCTGGTGCCAGCTGTGCACACTATCCCTTGAGAGAAACAATCCTCCATCTGTCCCGGCCAGGAATGAAGTTCCGCAAATGGCAATGCTGCGGATTACTTGGTTGGTCAGGCCATTGCCGGCGGGCGACCACGAGTTTCCGCCGTCGGGTGACAGGTATATCCCTTTTCCGAATGTCCCTGCCAGGATGACTGATCCGTTTGAGGCGATGGAATATACCGGGGCATCCGGGAGGCCATTGTTCAATGCAACCCAATGCTCTCCTTCATCACCGGAGAACCACACCCCGGCAGAGGTTCCTGTATATATACTGGTTCCATCAGTGGTTGTCGCATAAACAGTTCCGCCCAAAGGCCCCTGCGTTTGCCTCCATTGAGCCCCTGCAAAACCCCAGGTGAAAAAAAAGAGAATGAAAAGCAGTTGTTTCTCCATGTTTCAACTCAATACACAAAGTTATCTGTTTTTAGTGAGTGACAATATTATTTCCGGAAAAGATGAATGTAACCACCTTGAGTATGATCCGGGATTCCTGAATTTTTCTATTCCCGCACCATCAAGGAAGAATGGGAAAGTTCTGTCATAATAAGGAATTTTCAAAATTTTCAAGCGAGGATACGATACCTTATGTTTTTATTTTATATTTACCGTCTGAGTGTAGTTTGTTATTGCGCCATGAGGGCCTGTTTAGTGAAAAATTGATTATGAAAAGTCATTTCAATTTTGGGTTCGCGATTTTAATATGTCTTGTGATTGGCTGTAAAAAGAATAATGAAGAAGTAAAACCGTTTCTTGCATCGTTCCAGGCAACGATCAATAAGGTTCAAATTTCCTATGAACAATCAGCCGATTACCGTTTGGCAGGAGGCGGTAGTTTTATAAATAATATTAATGGAACGGATTCTGCAGGGATAGGCATTTTATCAGGCCTTTATAAAGTCCAATTCGAGCCAGATACAATCATACAGAACAGCATTTATGTTTTTTTTATAGAGCATATCCCGGAGGACAGCCTGAATGGTGCGCCGTTTATAGTTCCTTTGCCCGACCGTGTTTTTCGCAGAATCTTCACCTTGGGTGACCACGTATATACCTTCCTCCCTTCCATAAAAGGTGGAATCATTGTTACCTGGTACGATATGAAAGGGAAAAAATGGGCCACTGGCAGAGACAATTCCTGGGATACCATCCCCGGTGCCAGGCCTCATTATTCAAACAATTCTTTTTCAGTTACTTTTAGTAACCCGATAACAGTGCAAACAGGCACCTACATATACAAGCAGGAGGTTCATATGATTTTTAACTGCTGGGTTTACAATAAAGAAGGGGATAGTCTTCATATCGAAAATGCAAAGTTCAATACGATTTATACATATTAAAAGGATTGTCAGTTAGTGCAACAAGACAGCACCCGCAACAAAGCCAACTCTGTAAGTGCTTTATAAAGATGAACCTTTGCTGCGTTTGCATATAGGCATTGGGTACGGTTTCAGGATTAACCGACAATGGAGATTCTGATTACTTAGAGGATTATAATGAATCTAAACGAATATTTAGGTAAATTTCCGGGAACATCAGATACCTATGGTCAACTTAAATCATCAGTAATTAAGGCATTTCACTCAAAATCTTTTAAATTATTCTGGAGAAACTGGAATCCATTATATGGATATATGTTGTCGAAATATATAAACAGACCATTATCAAAAACGACGAATGGTACGATCTCATCGTTGCTGACTTTTCTTTTTAGTGGTTTGATACTACATGATTTATGGGTCATGCCTCTTTTTTGCATTTTGTTTAAAAAAGTTCCATTTTTCCCGGTAACACTTGTTTTTTTCTGTTTCTGGATAGTTATGGCAGTTGAGAATTCATTTAAGTTGAGAAGCCATTTGGAGAATGACAAAATACATGTTCTGATCAACATTGTTTATGTTTTAGGTTGCAGTATTGCAGGAGGGATAATATCAGCCTTGATTTAATAAGTTTGCTGATCATTTATATTCATTAATATGAATACGATGAAAAAGTGTTTGTTTCTTTTATTTGCATTTTTGCTTAATGGTTACACATTTGCACAAACCCGGGACACTATCAGGTTTGAAAATTTAGCCGGTTTAATTAAAATACCTGTCCGAATAAATGGCCAAGTACATTATTTCATGTTTGATACCGGGGCGGAAACTACTGCTGTTAGGGAAGATGTGGCAGCAGGGATGGATAAAACCAATTGTTCTAAGAAAAGGTTGAAAGATTCAAATAATAAAGTAACGATCCAGTCAGAATTTGTTGTTCAATCATTAAAAATCGGCAACAGTGATCTGAATAATCATTCAATTGTTACATTTCCGGATAGCCCTATGTTTAATTGTTTGCGGTTTGAAGGAATTATTGGTGTTGATATTATAAAACAGTTCGACTGGCTGATCGATTTTGAAGAAAACTACTTGGTAAAAACAGATACCACCAATACCATCAACGGATTTAGCGATTTTTTATCGCTGGATTTCTACAAAAACAAATTGCGCCCAAGAATCAAGTTGAAAATCGGAAATAAAGTTGTTGATTTTTTATTTGATACCGGAGCAAATGAAAATGACATTGATAGGAAGAACTATAGGAAGGTTAAAAATGAAATAATAAAATCATACGATGAAATTTCAAATGTTAGCGGTGCGAATGGCTATGACCGGCAATCAAAAGAATCATATTTTTTAGTCCCGGCTCAACCTGATAATTCTGATTTAAAAAAGCACAATGTTTTGTTTAACACAATATCTGTCGGGGAGAACAAAATAGGCAATGAGTTTTGGGGAAAAAATCAGATCTTTCTGAGTTGGACTAAAAATAAATTGCTTTTTAGAATAGCAAATACTGAAAAAGAACAAATCTTTGGTATTTTTTGTAAAATCATAAATGATTCGATGGTTGTAAACTCATTGGTTTATACCGGGCAAATTATAGAAAGCGGGGTGAAAACAGGGGATAAGGTAAAATCAATTAATGGCAAATCGTTTAAGGATTATTGCGAACTGCTGATGTATCAATTTTTGACCAAAGAGAAAATATTAACCATTGAGATGCAGGATGGGAAACAATTTACCTTCAAAAAGGAAAAACTGTATTGATCCTTCAAAAGTTGGTTTGGTTTCGGGTATAATAAAAAAAACGGATCAAGAGGAAAAGTTGGGGGCTGACCTTGGAGGATTAAAATAATACTGATTTCTTTGCATTAAAAAAGCGATGCAGCAGAAAGAAGGATTAGATATTACCCAAGTGGTACTCCCCCAAGGCATTTTGGAGTATTTT